>NZ_JADEXE010000024.1 GCF_015207265.1 Nodosilinea sp. LEGE 07298
CTGTTGGCATCAAGGGGCACCACCGAGACCTGAGTAATGCCAGGGGCGGGGTTAGCCTGGGTAAAACTGCCGCCATTGGGCAGGTTAAGCTGAGCGCGGGTAATGTCGGCAACCAGGCTATTGCCCTGGTTCACCGTAAAGATGTTGCTGTTGTCACCACCTTCCGTTTCAAACACCAGATCAAGACCGGTGGCGGTGGGGTTGAGGCGGACATTGGTAATACTGGTCACTGAGGCGAGGCTAGGCTGGGCGGCCAGGGCAACCAGGGCGCTACCAAGCAAAATCGGGTGCAGGTTCATCAGGCGGTTCACGGTTCACTCCTCCATCACAGATGCGGCAGGGCCGCGCGGGGTTTAACTAGGCTAGGTAGGTAGACTGGGGCCACAGCGGTGGCCATGGAAATTGGGCTCCAAAGGGCTGAATTAACCCCCTTCAGGAGGAGGGACTTCACCTTCAACGGGGGCTTCACCTTCAACAGGGGCCTCGGGGGCTGGTGGCTCAGGTGGCACAGTCGGATCGGCAATGGGTACCAGAACCTCCAGGGTGAAGTCGGTCAGTAGTAGTCGGCTAATCCCTAGAAGTTGCTCTTCAGTAGCACCCTCCGGCGGCGGCGCAATGCTCTGCTGCAAATCTCGAATGACGATGAGTGGCTCTAGACGCTCGATATTGCGCATGATGCTCAGGGTCTGGGGAAACAGCGCCTGCATCGATACATCTACGGTGTAGCGCTCTAGTTTGCCATTCAGCTCAGCTGGGCCATCCTCTTCGGCCAAAATTACCGGAGGGCTGGGGTTAAACCGTAGTAGCTCAGAGGTGTAGAGCTGTCTTTGCAGCTGGGTATCACCCGGAAAGGTAGTTCTAACTCGCTGAATTTGTTCGCGGTTGAGGCCCAGGGCCGCCAGTTGGGCATTGTCGAGGCGGGCTGGGTCGGCCCGCAGCACGTCAGTAATTGCCGCGTTGCTGTTTTGAATTTGCTGGTTGATATCGAGCAACAGCGTATCGACCGTTTGGGAGTCGGCCAACAGGCTGTAAACACCAACCCGCTGATCTAGGACGGTGTTGAGCTCAGCTTGCAGCGAGGCTAAATCTTGCAAGCTGGCCCGCTGTTGGTCTACCTGGGCCTGCTTTTGAGCCACTTCAGCCTCAAGGGCAGCTTTTTGCTCGCGGACAGGCTGGACGACGAAATTGTAGAGGGCAAAGGCCCCCAGTAATCCCAGCACAGCCAAGAGAATCGCCTGTACCTTTGGCGTTAGCTCAACGCCAAAGGCCGTCGGATAGGTTGGCCCTACCTGCTCTAGGCCCTGGTTATCCTCACCGGGAAGGAAGTCTCCTGTGGTAGTCATTCGATCACTCCTCTTTCTCTCAGGGCCCGAAGACGGGTTACTAAACCGACCGTACCCTGGCGCTCTAGCTCATCAATGAGCTGTGAGGCTGGAGTACTGGTGATGTTTGAACCAATGCTGTAGTCGATTAAAAAGTCGGGGTCATCCACAGCGGCACCTGGGCAACGCCCCTGGGTTTGGGGGTCGAGCAGGGTGGGCTGCTGCTGGGCCTGGGTGATGGCCACGGTCTGCGATTGCAGCAGCGGCGATCGCTGCAAGACCAGCGCAAAGTCGTTGATGGCATCGTAGGAGCAAGACACCCCCTCGATCGAAATACCCCCTGCTGGCGGCGGCACTACGCTGGGGTCAACCTCTAGGGGTGCGCCTTCGGTCTGGTTCAGGCTCACGATTTGCACTCGGGCTGGGGTGCGGGTGCGAATATCTTGCAGCAGAGCCGACCAGGGAACGATGTCGTTGAACACCGTCACAAAGGCGTTATTCTCGGCTCGCACGAGGTCTATCTGCTGCTGAATGCCGCTAATTTCCTGGAGCTGACTTTGCAGCGCGGCCGTCTCAGCATCTAGCTCAGCGCTGCGAGCCTGAAGCTGATTGACCTGCCCTCGGGTAACGGCCCAGTAGCCGCCCACCAGCGCCAGCGGTATCAGCGCCGCCGCCAGCCCTAGGTACAGCGGCCTGCGATCGCCCTGAAGTGTCGCCCCACCGCCCCGGGCTCGGGGCCTAGCCTCAAAGACCCGAACTTCGCGGTCTTTGAGAAAATTGATATCGAGACCATACATAGCTATACCTCCCGCAGGCCAAGGCCAATTACTGTTGCCAAGCCGGCCCGCTGACTCTCAGGAATGTCTTCAGCAACATCTAGAGACAGGGCTGAGATCGGGTCGATCTGACTGGCGGGCAGGCTCAGCCGCTGGGCCAGAAACTCGTCAAGCTGACCAATCGATGCCCCTGGCCCGGCCAGCAGCAGCTGAGCAACCTCCATGTCTTCACCCTGGTTGAGATAAAAGTCGATGGAGCGGCGCAGCTCGTCCGAAAGTTCGCCTAGCACCCGCAGCATGGCCGTTGTGCCGGGGTTGCTATTGCCCATCTGAGGCGCGCCCACCGTATCCATGGTTTGAATCGGCACCGTCATACCCTGGAGCAGTTCGGTGTTGCGCGACGGGGGCAAATTCATGGCGCGGCTCAGGGCGCTTTGAATTTGAAAGGTGCCAATGGGAACGGTGCGCGAAAAGTGAGGCACGCCATCGACCACGATCGAAATTTCGGTATTCTCAAACTCAATGTCGACGACGGCGGCGGCCTCCTGGGGAGTAAACTGCCGCAGCTGCTCGCGAATGGTGCGAATCAGCGCAAAGCTGGAGGTTTCGAGCACGTTGAGCATCAGCCCCGCCTGCTGAAACACTTCTATGTAAGGGTCGGTTAGGTCTTTGCGTACCGCTACCAGCAGCACCTGCACCTTCTCAATGCCGTCTTCGTCAACGAAGTAGCCCAGCTTTTGGTAATCGACGTCGGCTTCTTCACGCGGGAAGGGCAGATAGAGACTGGCCTCCTGGTTGAGCACCATTTCCCGCAGCTCTTCGTCGTCTAGCTCAGCGGGCACCGGGATAACGCGAGTAATCGCCCGCCCTGGAATGGCAGTGGTGGCCTGCTTGACCTTGAGCTTGCTTTCAGCCAGCACCGTTTGAATGGCGTCGGCCATGGCGGCGGTGTCTAAAATTTGCCCTTCTTCGTAGATACCCTCGGTCAGTTCTACCGAAGCCAGAGTTTCTAACTTAAGGGCGGTTCCCTGCTTTTTCAGCCGGGCCAGATTGACTTTCTCGGGGGTAAGCTCAATGCCAACCCCCCGAGGCTTGCGACTAAAAATGGCTTTGAGACTATCCACGGCAGTATCCGAAAAACAGGTGGGTAACCGGAAAAGCTACCTGGTTTAACGACAACCAAGCAGACCCAAACGAACTCGTTTTCACCCTTTCCAACCGCCCACTGGAGGTCATCTAGAAAGGATTAAGCGGCTCAGCAATTATCCCTAGGGGAAAAGTGCTAACGAATGGTACACAATTTAATTCAGTTTTTCCACTTTTCTTGTTTAAGCGTCAGTTTTCTAGTCTAAAAGACAGACAAGGACCGAATCTCCTGATCTCGCACCCAATGGTTTCGCCACTGCTCCTGAAGGAATACCGAGCAATCGATAGCTTGGTATCACCAGCGATGTTACACACAATTCTGAAAAGTGAGCACTTAATATTGAGAAATTATTGCTTTGGACTCAACTTTCTTTACCCCTGGAGTAACTGACCATGACTGCCCCCCTGCTGCCCCTGGGCACACCCCTTACTAATAATGCCCAGCGTCTGCTGCTGCTGGGGTCGGGCGAACTGGGCCGCGAGGTCGCGCTAGAGGCCGTGCGGCTGGGGCTAGAGGTAATTGCCGTCGATCGCTACAATCATGCCCCGGCAATGGCGGTGGCCCATCGTCGCCACGTGATCGACATGCTGGATGGCGAGGCCCTGCGGCGGGTGGTGGAGCAGGAGCAGCCGGGGCTGATTGTGCCAGAGGTGGAGGCGATCGCGACCGATACCCTAGTTAATCTAGAAACCGAAGGCTGGCGGGTCATCCCTACAGCCCGAGCCACCCAGCTCACGATGAACCGCGAGGGCATTCGGCGGCTGGCGGCAGAAGACCTGGGCCTCAAGACTTCGCCCTTTCGCTTTGCTGGCACCGAGGCGGAGTATTTAGAGGCGATCGCCGCGATTGGTCTGCCCTGTGTGGTTAAGCCGATTATGAGTTCGTCGGGTAAGGGCCAGAGCACCGTGAAAGAAGAGTCTGAGGTGCTGGCCGCCTGGCGGTATGCGGGAGAAGCGGGTCGGGGCAAGAGCGATCGCGTCATTGTCGAGGGCTTCGTGCCCTTCGATACTGAGATTACGCTGCTGACCGTGCGGGCGAGTGACGGCACCCATTTCTGCCCCCCGATTGGGCACCGCCAAGAGGCAGGCGACTACCGCGAATCGTGGCAGCCCTGCGCTCTGCACCCCGATACATTGGCCGCCTGCCAGGAGATGGCCAAAGCCGTTACCGATGCCCTGGGCGGCTGGGGCCTGTTTGGCGTCGAGTTATTTATTGCTGGAGCACCCGATCAATCCCAGACCGTCTACTTTAGCGAGGTCAGCCCCCGCCCCCACGACACCGGCATGGTAACGATGGTGAGCCAGCACCAGTCGGAGTTTGAGCTGCATGTGCGGGCGATCGCGGGCCTGCCCATTGGCGAAATTACCCTGGTGCAACCGGGAGCTTCGGCGGTAATTTTGGCCCCTGGCCAGAGCGACCATCCTCAGTACTCCGGGTTGGATAAAGCCCTACAGGTGCCCACCAGCAAGGTGCGACTGTTTGGCAAACCCGTGGCCCACCCCAACCGCCGCATGGGCGTGGCGCTGGCGCTGGGCGACACGGTGGAGGAAGCGAAGGAACGGGCGATCGCCAGCGCCAGCGCCGTGCAGGTCATCCTCTAGACGAACAAATTACTTGCTGGATTAGTCATGTAGATCCACCAATGCCGCCCACTTTAAGGGAAAATAAACAACCGTATTGCAGCCATTGATTTCGTTAGGACACTTTGACTGGCGGAATCCTCTGGTAGGGGCCTTGCGGTGCAGTGTCCCTACGTCGAACCTGTCCTAACCGAAAAGACGTTTGCAATACATTAGCTCGTCAGCGCCCCAGGCGTATGGATGAGTGAGGTTAACTGTGTTGCGGTAGCCCCTATCCCTGGAAGTTCCATGAGACTACGCTCCTACGCCCGCTTTGGTTTATTCGCCCTGCTGGGGCTGATGATGAGCTGGTTGGTTGCCTGCGGTAGCCAACCTAGCGCCACCGCCCCAGCCGATGGCAGTCAGGAGGTCGAGTTTTGGACCATGCAGCTCCAGCCCGACTTTACCGACTACTTCAACGGGCTAATTGCCGACTATGAAGCGCAAAACCCCGGTACAACCGTGCGCTGGGTAGACGTGCCCTGGGCCGACATGCAGAGCAAAATTCTCACCGCCGTCACCGCTGGCACGGCCCCAGACGTGGTCAACCTCAACCCCGACTTTGCCGCCCAGCTGGCCAGCCGCAATGCCTGGATGCCGCTGGATGACAACGTACCCGCTGAGGCCAAACAGGTCTACCTACCCAATATCTGGGACGCTAACACCCTCAACGGCCAAAGCTTTGGCATTCCCTGGTACCTGACCACCAACGTCACCCTGCACAATCAGGAACTGTTGGCGACAGCAGGGGTCGAGCCGCCCACCACCTACGCCGAACTGGCCGAGGTGGCCCGCCAGGTGAAAGAAAAAACGGGCAAGTATGCTTACTTCACTACCTTTGTGCCCGAAGATTCTGCCGATGTACTGCAATCGTTTGTGCAGATGGGGGTAGAGCTGGTAGACGACCAGGGCCAGGCCGCCTTCGACACAGACGCGGGCCGCGCCGTCTTTCAGTACTGGACCGACCTCTACCAGCAGGAGCTGCTGCCCCAGGAGGTGCTAACCCAGGGCCACCGCCGCGCGATCGAGCTATTCCAGGCCGGAGAAGTAGCGCTGCTCTCAACCGGGGCAGAATTCTTCCCCACTATCGAGGCCAACGCGCCCGATATTGCCGCCGTCACCGGTAGCGGCCCGCAGATCACGGGCGACACCGGCAAAACCAACGTAGCGGTGATGAATGTAGTGATTCCGGCAGGTACCGACGTGCCCGACGCGGCGATCGATTTTGCCCTGTACGTTACCAACGACGCCAACCAGCTGGCCTTTGCGAAAGCGGCCAACGTGCTACCGTCTACCACCGGGGCACTGGAGGACGGATATTTCGCCGCCGAGGGCACCAAGGGAGTCGAAAAGGCGCGATCGATCAGCGCCGAGCAGATGAACCAGGCCGAAGTGCTGATTCCGGCCATGGATGGCGTTAAGGAGCTGCAAGCTATCATCTACGACAACCTACAAGCCACCATGCTGGGCCAAAAAACGGTGGATCAGGCTGTCAGCGATGCAGCGGCGGCGTGGAACGCCCGATAGGGTGTGTATGTGGGCGGCGTGATCGAGCTTAGCTAAATTCCGCTGTCTCCAGCTGCGGCAATGCGTCTCAGCGTTTGCTCACCGATCATGGCATGCCGGGGGTGATCGACCAGTCCTGTGTCCAGCAGCACCACGCCAAAGAAAATGGCCCATCCCAGGGCTCGTTGCAGGGTAGCCTCAGAGACGGGACCGTAGGCGGCGATCGCCTCTAGCCGCGCATTTCTGTCGCCAAACAGCATCCACACCGTCGCCAGGTCGGTGGCGCGATCGCCCGAGGTGAGGTCGCCCCAGTCGATAATTCCCGTCAGCAAGCCACCTTCAACCAGAATGTTGCGGGGGTGCAGGTCGCCGTGAATCCAGGTGGGTGGGGTGTCGATGGGAGCTACCAGGGCGGCATCCCAGTGGGCCTGAATGGCGGGCGAGATCAGCGCAGTTTTGGTTCTGAGACGATGCAGGCGCTCGACGATCGCCTCAGCCCGCTGCCCCAGCGGCACACCCCGAAAGGGATTGACGGGTGCATTCGGCGGTGCGGGGATGTGCAAGGCGCGCAGAAATTGACCTAGTCGTTTTGCCTGAGCGGGGCGGGGTGGGCTTAAATCGGCGGTGTTGCCTGCGATCCAGGGCAGTATGCTCCACCGCCAGGGGTAGGCCAGAGCAGGCGCGCCCAATCGGTAGGGGGTAGGCACGGCGATCGGCAGTTGCCCAGCAATCTGAGGCAGCCAGGTCTGCTCATGCTCGATTAGGGCAGCGGCAATCTGTCGGCGGGGGAGACGCACCAAGAGTCCATCGCCCAGCCGAAACATGGCATTGTCCCAGCCCGCATCCACTGGGGTAATGGCTAGGTGCGCTAGGTCAGGGTGCTGATAGTGCAGCAGCGCCTGGACGAGGGCGGCGTCAATGGAAACCTCGGCGGCGGGTGTTTGGGCAAGGCATCCTGCGTCATTGAGCGACATGGCTACCTCCTTTGGCCACCTCAACACCCTACAAATGACTACGATTTCATCAGCTGATCGAGAATGGTGCGGGCGGGTTGGGCGCGTTCCAGGGCGGTTTGGTAATCGTTGTAGAGTTTAAGAATTTTTGACAGGCCGCCGATGCCGCCGCGCAGTTCCTCTAGCTCTTCGCCGGAGAGCAGTTCGCCGTCGAGCAGGCGCAGAATGAGGGGCTTGATATCGCCTACATCCTGGCGAGCTTTTTGCAGCTTTTCGACGGTGTTCAGCAGAGTTTTGAGGTCTTTGAACAAATCGTCGATTTGGTCAGAATCTACGGATTCGACCCCGTCTGGCGCGATCGCATCATCCGCTGCCGACATGTCTACTTCGGCCTCTGCCGTTGCGCCATTCTTTACCTGAGCCATTGCCTTGTCTCCCAAGCAACCATCAACGAAGGAAGTATAGCGCACAAGGTTCAGGTGTACTATTACGATTAATCAGCTTAGGTCACGAGTTCACCCCGCTCTGGCCGCGATCGCTGGTTAGATTGGCCGACTCAACGGCTACTCAAAGACAATCGTTTCCTGCTTCTGAAGCTGCTTTTTCTCGCGGGGAGTGAGCTTGCGGCGACGGCTGGCGTCCTCTAGGCGCTGCTGCAAGCGCTCTTTTTGGTCAATCTCGGGCAGCTTCAGCACAATGCCTGCCGCCAGCCAGTAATACACATTCACCGGATCCACATCCAGCGGGTAGTAGTAGGGAAAGATGCTGATAAACAGCACAAACACCCACATTGACGCGCCGTAGCCTCGCAGGTTGGGGTCTTTGATCGAGCGGTAGGCCTTGAAGGTGGCGATCGTAAGGCCGAGGTAAACCGCCAGGGTGGCCAGCAGCCCTAGGGGACCAATCTCGTAGAGCAGCTTGGGATGATAGGTTTCGACCAGCTCGGTTTTGCCAAAAATGCGGGCGGCATTGGTAGCGCGACCTACCCCTCGGCCCAAAATGCCCTCCTGCTGGTTTTGAGCCCACTGAAACTGCTGCAGGATAAATTCGTGGGGTGGCGAGGCGTCCCAACGGCTCTGGAAGCTAGCCAACCGCTCGCTGACCACTACCGGGTTTTGGGCCATAAACACCGTCAAAATGACGGCCAACCCAATGCCCACCGGCAAAAACCGCTTCAGGTTGGCCACCTGCCCAGTGAGAATTAGCAGACCCACAATCGTGACAGGCACCAGGGCTAGAGCAATGCGCTGCCCCGACACCACAGCCATTACCCCGACCGCCGCCAGCGAAACCAGGCCGACGATGCGCCAGATCGGGCTGCGATCGCTAAAGGCTGTACCAAAGGCAAAAAAGCCGCTGGAGATTAAAAACCAGCCCCACTGCCAGGGCGCATTAAAGGTGCCCGGCAGCCGAATCTGCCCCTGGGAGGGCGCATACAGCAGCGACCCGCCCACAAAACAGCGAGCCTGTAGCGAGGCTTTAAACAGGTCTTCGCCCTCGCCAATGGTGCCGGGGCAAACCCCGGTTTTGAGCATGAGAAACTGCATTAACCCTAGCCCGCAGCAGACTAGAATGAGCACCACTTGGAGGCGCAGCAGAAAGTACACGTCTTCGCGATCGCGCAGCAGATAGTAAATGCACGGAATAATCAGCACGTAGCCGATCAGCACCTTCAGCCCCAGCACGCCAATTAGCATGGGCACTTCTCCCCCTGCGGCATCGAGCTGTTGTCCGCCATTGACCACCAGCAGGGTAAGGCTGCACAACCCCAGCAGCACCATCAGCGGAATTTTGATCATTCGAGGCATGATCAGCGGCTGTCGGGTGCGGCGGCAAAACTGCATGACCCCAATTAGCGCCGGTATGTAAATGGCATCCTTAGCCAACTGCAAAATACCGCTACCCCCCAGCGCGTAGACCACGGTGCCGCTAAAGGGCACGTAGATAATCAGTCCATAAATGGCCTGGCGCGGATATTTGAAGGAGAGGGCGAGACAGGCGATCGCCACCACCGCCGCCAACCCCAGCTTGGGTTCGCCCAAGATCGCCAGCAGCACCCCAATCAGTCCAGCCGCAAACAGCGTAGCTGACAGGTATTGAATCAGTGCCTTACGCGCCTTTTGGGCCTGGCGCTTCTGCGCCCGCGCTTCTTTGCGGCTGAGCGGAGCCGCTTGATCGGCTCCGCTCGCTTTCTTTTTGCCTCGCGGCCGGGGCACGCTGACCTGGGGCTGGGGAGTATCTACCACGGCACGATCGAATGAGGGCCACTGCCAGGGTAGCCTCTGAACTGAGGATTCTGCCTGGCAACGTGTCGTAACTAAATCAACCGCCGCAATAAAACGATAAAAAAGAGGTGCCTGAATAGGTAGGCACCCCTTTCGCTATCTCTCTATTCCTACCCCCTCGTACTCAGGCCAACCTAGTCGGGCTTTTGCTCCGGCATCATGCACTTGTCGGAGTCACAGCCCGCCGGGCCAGCCTCGATCACCTCGCCCGCATCGTAGCGCGACAGGGCGGAGTGGAAGTTGTCGGTGCCGCGCCGGGCTTCTAACTGCTGTTTTTGAGCCTCAAAGGTCGCTTTATCGATAGGCTCAAAAGGCAGACGGGGGAAGGTTTGCAGGTCGTCGAATCGGGCCAGCAGGGCGGCAGAGATATAGCCCTCATCGTTTTGGATCACCTCGTAGATGCGCTCGGCCAGCGACTCTAGCTCGGGTTCGCGAAACTCGATCGTGGCGGAGGTATTGTGGGTGGTGTAGTGCTTCTGCACCTGCATATAGAAATCAAACTGAGCCGCCGCCGAGAATTTTTCGATCGCAATTTCGTCCGCTCCAGGCAGGTTAGCCCAAGGCACTTCAACCGGAATTTCGACCAGCCACTCGGTGCAGCGAGGGTCGAAGGGGTCGTTGAGCAAACCGCCGTTCTCGTCCTTATCCGACTGGGATGGCACGATGGTATAGCCGTAGTCGATACAGGCCATAGCCACGGGGTCATTTTTGCGAAAGGTGATGCGGCGAATGAAGCGCTGAGCCTTGGGGGGGTGCCAGCCGGGGCTAGCGCCAGTCAGCAGCGACTTGGTGCCCGCAGGCTGTACGGTGGTGCAGCGGTTGGGGCACACCAGACCGTGGCGATCGCAGTACTCACCCACTACCCGGTGCACAGTATCTTTCCAGCGGGTCAGGTACTCTTCTTCTTTAGCTTTGAAATCTAGCCCTGGCATGGTGTTGGGGCGACCTGCCTCCCACCAGCGCAGCCACTCGACCCCAAAGGCATTGACGAAGAAGTCAAACAACCCGGTAAAAGAGACGCCGACGATCGGGTCTTCTAATCGAGACTGCTGGTAGCGAGGCTCCTGGAACTGGTGGTTGAGCAGCACCGCTACAGATAGCGCCGCCGCCGTGAAGGCGTCTTCTTGGTCCTTCAAGTTTTCAGGGTTGAGCTGGTTGAGGTGTACCTCAGCGAGGTTGCAGTGAAAGTTGGATCCAATTATCTCGCCGCAGGGGTTGAGACCGTAGCGATCATCCGCTCCGGCCCGCTTTTTCGCTTCCCCGGCCCACTGGATTGCGCCTTCGCCCGAGTAGAACTGCTTGCGCACCGAATCCACGCAGTCTTGCAAGCTGGGCTTGGTGTGAAACACGCGGGTATGGTTAGCCATGCGCAACACATCGCGCTCGGGGTCGATGCGCCAGTTGCCCTCAGCGTCCTGCTGCCAGAGATTGTCTTTGGCGTTGGCGGCCAGGTCGTCAGCGCTGTCGAACTGCCTCATGCCCGCAGATCTTCGAATATTGCCGGCCACCACGCAGGCGGCGGCTTCGTCGATTAGCAGGCAGCACTCGACCGAGTTGAGCTGGCGACCGTGAGCTTTTTTGAGAATGGTGGCGCAGCGATCGTAGAGCAGCGATAACCGGACGGGGTTGGCGACGCCGCCAAAGCCCTTGAGCTTTTCGCCTGCGGGGCGCACGTCGCGCAGATCGATGGTGACGTTGACATCGCCAGCAAAGCTCTCATCGGTAGAAAGCTCTAGCAGGGTTTCGTAGGATTTTACCCAGCCCTGGCGGCTGTCGCCCACGCGAATGGTGACCTGGTCACCGTCGATCGCCACGTCGGTGACTTCGCGGCGATCGGCCACAGGGGTTTCGCCAATGTCGCCCGCCATAGTGACGATTAGGCGGTTGCGAATAGCAGGGATTTGGCTAATGTATTTGGGTTCTAAAATTGCCCCGGTGCCGCAGCCCATCATGGCCAGATCCATCATCAGGCCGAAGGCACGCCAGTCAACCACATTGGTGCTTGTGCAGTTGTAGGCTCCCGAAAAATTCTCGGGCTGCTTGCTCCAGGCGGTGCCGCCCACCCACAGCCAGCGACCCGAGGGTAAAGCTTTAACCTGGCGCTGCATGCGGTTGAGTAGGGCGGTTTCGTCAGGAGTGAGGTGGCCCAGTTCGACTAGGCCCGCTAGGGTGCGATCGCACACCTGATCCCAGGTTTCGCGCTGCCCCTCCACCACCTCACCCCGGCGGCTGTAGGTGCGGTAAAACACAGGAAACGCCGCTGGTGCTGCCTCAGGGAATGGCCCCTGCTGCCGGGTACGGGGAAGTTCTTGAACCATGGGATCAGCCTTTTACTAGCGAGAGAGGACGTAGATTCAGTGCGTTATCAAACACTGTGCTATCAAATCAGTGCGTTGTCACCCAGACCGGGTGCGAAGAAACCGCATGAATCGGCAGAATCTTAGCCCAAGTTCAGCGGATCGCCCCAATGGTCGATCATCATAACGGATTATTTTCAGATGTAGTGTTCGAAAATCAACTTTCCGCTAGATTTAGCGCTACATCTGGGACGGCGACGGCCATCGCCTGAACTGCCAGGATCCTCTCAGTTTTCTCAGCCAGCCCTTAATACCCCCTCAGATGACCGTCAGGATGCGTTTAGGAAGGTGGCAGAAGATAGCCACAGGCATCAATCAGTTGATGCCTGCATAAATTGTTTGAGGAGACCTCACTATGCGCCTCTCTTTCCTAGGCCAGTCCTACGCCACATCACCGCCTACCGTTGAGACAATTCCCAGCCTCGATACGCTTGTCTTCCTAGGGGTGTCTTACCCTGGCAGGCAGTTGAGTACGGCAACTCAGCCGCGATCGCCCGAAGCCTACACCTACCGGGGTCATCGCTATACTCGGTAATATCCTGCAGCGAAATTGGGCCTTTGGGCTGAGGCCAGCTCAAAAGCCCGGTTTTCTGCAACCCGTTCTTCAATAGCTCAGTTCTTTCCCCTGTTTAGCACCCAGGAGATTACCCATGGAACGCGTTTGTTGGGAAGATTTTAAACACAAGTATGGAACCCATGATCAGCTCAAAGCCTGGGCTGAGTATCAGCGAGCCTACCAGCGGTGGCGGCAAGCAAAGCTGAACGCTACTCGGCTTGAGCAGACCTATGCTGATGGCACAGCTACTGACTCCGCGATCGCCGCTGCCGTATCAGTCTGCCGCTTCGCTTCCAGGTAGGCGGCCAGCTGCTCCTCAATGTTTTGCCGCACGATCTGGCGGAAGTCGAGGAAGTGCTCGGCCTGGGCACAGACTGAAATATAGTTGGCCGTCACCGCCGGGTAGCGCCGCAGCATAGTCGCTAGGTTGAGCCAAAACCGCAGACGAGTTTTACGCAGAATCCCCTGCCGCCACACCACGATTAGAAAAGCACGAATCGTGATCCAGTTGATATCAGGGGCACCAGCCGAAACAGTGCGGTTTTTGTAGTTGCGCTTTTGGGCCTCGCCCAGCATTAAAAAGTGGCGGAAGGTGCGATTGAGTACCGTCAGCGGGTCATAGAGATCCCAGAAGACCTGAATGTATTCTTCGGTGATTTCTTCAATGGGCCGCGTGGGCACAAAGTTCATCAAGGTGGTCTGGTTGATGTCGGCGCTCTTGCCCAGCAGTCGACCTTCTTTCTCCAGGCGATGCCAGAGGGCGGTGTCGGGCAGGGCTTGCAGCATACTTACCAACGCGGTGGGAATGGCGGTTTGCTCAACGAATTCGTAGATGCGCCGACCGGCCCCCGACTTTTCGCCATCGAAGCCGACGATGAGCCCCGCCATCACCCGTAGCCCTGCATTGGCGATCGAAATGACCGACTCCGAGAGGGGGTCGCGCATATTTTGAAATTTTTTGGTCATGTTCAGGCTGTCGTCGTCCGGGGTTTCAATGCCCAAAAAGACGGTGCCGAAGTTGCAGTCGACCATCATCTGCATCAGTTCTGGATCTTGGGCCAGATCCACCGATGCCTCGGTGGCAAAGGAGAAGGGATAACCGTGCTCCTCCATCCAGGGTTTCATCGCTTTGAGCAGCAGTTTGACGTTGCGCTTGTTGCCGATAAAGTTGTCGTCGACCATAAAAATGCTGCGCCGCCAGCCCAGGTCGTAGAGGCACTGCAGCTCGGCCAGCAGCTGCTCGGGCGCTTTGGTACGGGGTTTGCGCCCGTAGAGCACAATAATGTCGCAAAACTCGCACTGAAAGGGACAGCCCCGCGAGAACTGTACCGACATCTCGGCGTAGGCGTCCATCTCTAGCAGGTCGTAGCGAGGCACGGGGGTGCTGGTAACATCGGGCTTTTCGCCGCCGGAGCGGAAGGTGCCGCGCTGGTCGCCCCGCTCCACCGCCTCCACAAACATGGGTAAAGTAATCTCGCCTTCATCCAGCACCAAAAAGTCGGCCCCAGCGGCTTCCGACTCCTGGGGTATGGCGGTGGGGTAAGGACCACCCACCGCCACCAGCTTGCCGTAGTGCTTGGCCGTTTGCACAACGTTCAAGAAGTCTGGGCGATGGACAATCATGGCCGAAACAATCACAATGTCAGCCCAGCGCCACTCGTTGTCGCGCACCTCACGCACGTTGCGATCGACCAGTTTATAATTTTAGCTCTGGGGTAATATCGCCGCTACGGTCACTAGCCCTAAGGGAGGGAGCTGCGCCTTCAACCCAACCAGCTCCAGAGTTTTATCAAAAGACCAAAAGCTTTTCGGAAAACGTGGATAGACCAGAAGAATGTTCATAGAGACCGTATAGGTACCCTCGCCATGCTAGAGGAGATATCTGAAATAATCAAACGCAACACCTGAAGATCTATACCTTGGGCAGTAGAAAAATATTAAAAAAACTGCTACGCCAACCGACAAGACATCAACTCTTCTAATTTAGATCGGCGGACAAAATGAGGCTCTAGAGTCTAAGCATCAAGAGGAGTTTTTGATGCCCTGACGATCAGACGGAAGACAGCGACAATTGTTCGATTACCGATCGCGCGATCGCGAAATATCTCAGCATGAGAATCGCCCTCAGTGGCGGCGCTAACGCCTGCCGATCGCGCGATCGCAGTTGTCACAGTGCCCACAGCTGTCCATGCGCTGAGCCTCGGTGCGAAAGCCAAAGGCGACCAATAGCCCCTGCCAGCGACACTGGCGGCTGTGCAGAAACTGGTGCATCTGCTGGCTAGCTGACTCCTGCATCTCTGAAGACTGTTGAGACGTTGCGGTGAGCTGATAGTGAAATGGGCTAACCCACTCTAGCTGCCCTACACTGTGCAGCCACGATAGGGAAATGGCCCCATGCTCAAACTGCTGGCTGATGTCGCGGACATCTCCACTGGGCGGAATCTGGCTCACCAAGCGCTGGGCCTTTTGCTGTAGCGCCTGGGTTTGAGCCTCGAAAAACTTGGCCCGCTGGCGATCGCCCGGTTCCAGCCAGCCCGTCGGCTCGCTCACCAGGGTCAGCGCCTCGGCGGCGTTGCCGTCACGTCCGGCTCTCCCCACCTCCTGTACGTACTCGGTAATGGTGCAGGGGGCCTGATAATGTACAACCCAGCGGGTATTGGACTTGCTGATCCCCATACCAAAAGCTGAGGTACAGACGACGAACTGGAGCCGGTCGGCCATCCAGTCGGCTTCAATTTGGCGGCGATCGCGGCTGCTTAACCCAGCATGGTACGGCGCTACCCGATAGCGATCTGCCAACTGTTTGGCCAGAGCCTCGCTATCTCGGCGGGTGCGCACGTACACCAACCCTGCCTGGCCAGAATGCTGCTGCAAATAACGCCGCAGCGAACCTTTGCGCTGCCCCTCACTGACCACCGCCTTAATGTGCAGATCGAGGTTGGGGCGATGGGGATTGAGCCGCACCACCTGGGGCGACTGGAGCTGCAAGACATCCTTCAAAATGTTTTGGGCTGCGGGGTCGGCGGTGGCGGTAAAGGCCGCGATCGGCAGCGTGCTGCCCGCTGGGCGACAGGCTAAGAGCGCCTGTCGTACTGCCCCCAACCGCCGGTAGGCCGGACGGAAGGTCTCACCCCATTGCACTAAACAGTGGGCTTCATCCAATATCAGCCCGTTGAGGCGCAGGCTGGGCTGGCACAGCCGTTCCCACACGGGTGAGCTGAGCAGGGTCTCCGGCGATACGTAGAGCAATCGTAAGGCTTGTTGCTCTAGCGCCTGAAGGGTTTTGCGACGCTGGGGCGGCGGCAGCTGGCTGTGGAGGGTAGCAGCGGGTAGGGCTTTGTCTTGGAGTTCTTGCACCTGATTTTCCATCAGCGCCACTAGAGGCGACACCACCAAGGTCAGGCCCGACTGTAGCAGCGCCGGCAGTTGGAAGCAGACGGATTTGCCCCCACCCGTTGGTAAGACTACCAGCACGTCGCGATGTTCAAGTAATGCTCTAACGATCGCATCTTGAGGCGAACGAAAGTCGCTGTAGCCCCAAATTTGCTGAAAGGCCTGAAGCACCTCGCTCCAGGCCACAGAGTTCTCTGCCATTGCAACATCCTTAAGCTGTGCTTTCAGAATGCCCAAGCAGAAAACAAAGGAGGACCGCTATCGATAGCAGTCCTCCTTTGTTCAAGTATTTAGCTCGGCTTCAGTCAGGTCTCACCAAGCACATATCCCGTTCAGGCCTTAGTCAAAGAAGAAGGGGAAGTTGTAGGCCACGCCGAGGGAAATGCCCAAGGCAAAGCCGCTGGTAACCCGGAAGTTGCTGACGGCATTGAGGGTAAAGTTGCTGGAGATGGGAATATCAGCGCCAGCGTTGAGCAGCAAACCTATGTCACCACTGGTGGGAATCTCAACCCCAATCCCAGCGTAGGGCTGAGCGAGAAAACCACTGTAGGAGATGGTGTTGAAGTTGTAGGTAACCGGAATGGTAAAGCCGGACCGATCGTTGGTGATGGTGGCCCCAGGCCGCACGGAGAAACGGGGACCCAAAGAAATTTTACTGATGATGTTGAAACCAAAGCTAGACAGAGCACTATCGCTGCGATTGCCAATGCCGATATTGCCGCCTACGCCTAGGTAATTTGGGGAGACAGAGACGGTAGTCGGGGTGGCTTGGGCCAGGTCAATAGAGTCGGTAGCTTCGGGGGCCGCTTCAACGGTGGCAGCCAGCAGAGCAGACTCAATGTCGCCAGCGGTAAACAGGTCGTTGCTAGTGATGGGAGCTTCCTCAGGCAGCGCTAGCAGGCTTGCTTCGCTAGGAGCAACCTCAGCGGTCTCGATCACATCTACTGTTTCAGCCGCGTCTACGGGCTCAGCTGCTTCTGTAGCTTCTACCACGGCAGGCTCAGCCACCGCTGCGGGAGCGACTTCTGCGGGAATAATTTCTACTTCAGATAGGATATTGTCGGTTAGTTCTAGATCGCTTAGCTGAGTTTGGGCCAGGGCAGGGCTTGTTACACCAGCCACAGCAGCTAAACCCAACGCTAGAGAAACTCGCTTGAGATACGCCATGATTTCGTTCACTCCTCAGATTTTTAACAATCAGGTTTCGTCAGCCTAATGGCGACGATGACGACGTTCGAAACAACCAATCTCGAAATCGTACCGCCGTAGCTAAAGCTAGGAAAACTAAAAACGACCGTTTCCCGGCGCTACGGACCTGCACACCACATTTACCTTTGAATTTGGCTGAATTGTACCATCTTCAACCTAGAGACAAGGCTATGTTGACAACATTTTGCACCTACCTAAGATAGATGCGACTCTACTGAAAGACAGATCAAATCGGGGATCAACCAACCTCTTAAGATTTAGGTCAAAGGTTCAACGCTGGCGATGGTTTGGGTGACCAGACTGGCTAGCCGGGGCAGGATATCGCGATTCTGGCTATGCTCGCGGCCTTCAGTAAAGGCAACTAGCAGACCAGGCCTGCCGTTGGGCAGTTCAAAATAGATAGCATCGTGGCGGACCCTACTGGTATAGCCCGCCTTAGAGTACAGCACAGTGCCGGGAGGCAGGCCTGCCCCTAAAAAGCCGGTAACTTGGTCTTCTTCGCCAGGTTCTGGCAGGCCAGAGGGCAGCGAACGCTGCATTAAGTTGAGCATAGTCTGCGATCGCGCTGCCGAGACAGCCACCCCTCCAGCAATGCTGTGGATTAGCCGAGCCACAGCATTCGTGGAGAGCCGATTGCGATTTTCGTAGTGCTCCCCTACAAAAGCACGTTCCCGGCCATAGGGGCCGTCACCCCAGGGCTTTTGGTTCAGGTTTACGCCAATGAGCTCGGGCCACTGGAGCGACTGAAAGAAACGGTTGACAATGTTGCGCTGATAGCACCAGGTCTCATAGGGGCCAAGGGGTAGTTCTGGACCGCTGGTGGTGCCGCTGAGCATATCGATGACCAGCGACGTCGCGTCGTTGCTAGAGACTACAATCATGTCCTTGAGTGCCCGATCAAGCTCAGCAGAAGGGGGGATCATGCCCTGTTCAAGCCATTCGTGGGCCGCTACCAGATAAAACAGCTTCACCACACTGGCTGGATAGATCTGCTCGACCCCTCGATAGCTAGCTCCGCGCGGCTGACGCTGCCAAAAGTCGGTGGCGCTGAGGGCACCGCCAGTATTGGTAATGTAGGGCGGGTCGTACACCACCCAGGTAACGGCAATTTGAGTAGGCGTAAGGGTAAATTCAGCCCGCACCTGCTCTAGCACCTGGTCGAGAACCGTTTGTAGGGTGGAGTCGAGGGTAAAAAATAGTGTCATGGCCAGCGCCTGTGTCTTAGGTAACCGCTCGTTAATCAAATCATCCTTCACTATCAGTACGACATAGCCGAGGGGATAAGGTAAGAGGTTCCAGGTGTACGGTTCAGGGTTCAAGGCAAGCCTCGACCCGTGAACCTCAAACCGTTAACCTCAAACCGTGAACCTCAACCGTAAGCCGTAAGCCGTAAACCCAAAACTTGATACCTATTCCCCCTCATCCCCCTTGACAAACCTTGGAGGTCAACCTGTGCAAATTCAACGCCGTGACGTGGGTCTTACCGTAGACGATAGCTTGATGCGCCTCTACGTAGCTGAACCGGCTGAGGCGGGTCAGTACCCCGGTGTATTGTTCTATTCAGATATTTATCAACTCGGCGGGCCAATTCTGCGCCTGGCCGATCGCCTGGCGGGCTATGGCTATGTGGTAGCGGCTCCCGAAATTTTTCACCGGCTAGAACCGATTGGCACGGTGATAGAGCCCAACGATATAGGCCGCCTGCGGGGCAACGACGCCGCTCGTCGCACTGAGGTAGCCAATTATGACGCTGACACTGATGCTGCCCTAGATTGGCTGCAAAACCATGCCACCGTCGCTCCTGAAAAGATCGGTACCCTGGGGTTTTGCATTGGTGGCCACCTGGCCTGCCGCGCCGCCCTCAACCCTGGGGTGAAAGCGGCCGTATGCTGCTACCCGACGGGCATTCACAGCGGCAAATTGGGCAAAGATCGAGCCGACACCCTAGAGCGTTTGGGCGAAATCTCGGCTCGACTACTGCTCATTTTTGGGGATCACGATCCCCACGTACCCGCCGAGGGGCGAGATACGATTCTCAATGCCTTAAGAACAGCAGGACGTGAGCCCAAAACCCTGATCTACCCGGCCAACCATACCTTCATGCGCGATGATGGCTACCGCTACGATCCTGCCGCTACCGATGCCGCCTGGACTGAAATTGTGGCCTTTTTGCAGGTGGCTTTTGGCACCGCTGCACTGCCGTTCCCATAGTCTTAAAGTGGGTGGGTATGCTAAGTCGTGGTCAAAGCCAGGGCATTCTGTTCAAATCGCAACGTTTACTGCCCTAGACCTGGGGTATACGGTTAGAGTAATAGGTGTCTAGCGGGTTTGCAGTTGCCTTGGCAGCGTGTTGGCGCTAGAGGAGTAGCCCTCATTTACAGCTCCATTGACACAGTGCCTTTGGCCTGCCGCCAATAGGCTAAAGCCTACACACTTTATAACTACCCAGGCGGCTGACTGCGCCCATTGCTTTCGTTCCCATCTGCCACGCTTGAGTAGGGTTCCTATGGCAACTCAGATCAATGGCCCCTTAGGGCCGGGCAGTGATCATGGCAGCATGATCACTGCGCTGTCTCTGGCTAACCAGCACAGTTCTCTGACTAACCGGGTACGCGATCTGCCGACCCCGCAGTTTATTAGCCTGCTCGACCAAATTACGGCGGAGTTTGAGCATTTTTTGCGTGCTATCGACATGATCAACAACGAGTCGTTGGAGATCATGCTGGAGCAAATCTTAGAAGCCTTTACCCTCAAGATTGGCCAAATTTTGCAGGCCGAGCGTACCACCATCTTCATGGTGGATCACGAAAAGCAGGAGCTGTGGTCAAAAATTGCCCAGGGGGATGGGGAGCGATCGCTCGAAATTCGCGTACCTATGGGCAAAGGGATCTCGGGCTATGTGGCCACCAACGTCACACCGCTAAATATCCCCGACGCCTATGCTGACGAGCGCTTTGACAGCACCTACGACCAAAAGCACGGCTACCGTACTCGCAGCATCCTCTGCATGCCGGTACTGAGCAAAAAGAGCAACAGTATTGTGGCGGTGGTGCAGCTGCTCAACAAGCTCAACAGCACCCCCTTCAACGGTCAAGACGAGCGCCACTTCAAAGAATTCGCCGAATCGCTGGGGGTAATTCTCGAAAGCTGCAATTCCTTCTATATTGCCGCCCGCAACCAGAAGGGGGTCGCCGCCCTACTCAAGGCGATCTCATCGCTGGAGCAAAGCTTAGATTTAGAAAAAACCCTGCAGTCGGTGATGGAAGAGGCCCGCCAGCTCATGCAGGCCGATCGCAGCACCCTGTGGCTGATCGACGACGAAAGCGGCGACCTGTGGTCAAAGGTCAAGTCGGGCGACGGCAAATCGATGATGGAGCTGCGCAATCCTAGAAACAGCGGCATTGTCGGCCATGTAGCCACCACGGGCGAGCTACTGAATATTCCCGACGCCTACCAAGATCCCCGCTTTAACCCCGACCCCGACAAACGCACCGGCTACACCACCCGCACCATTCTCTGCATGCCTGTGTTTGACTCGGGCGGCAGACTGATCGCGGTTACTCAGCTCATCAATAAGGCCCAGGGTACCTTCACCACCTCCGACGAGGCTTTCATGCGAGCCTTTAACATTCAGGCTGGTGTAGCCCTAGAAAATGCCAAGCTGTTTGAGAGCGTACTGGTCGAAAAGCAGTACCAGAAAGACATTTTGCAAAGTCTCTCCGATGCCGTTATCTCCACCGATATGGAGGGCCGCATTGTTACCATCAACGACGCCGCCCTAGAGCTAATTGGCTGCCCCGAAGATACCGACTACAGCCGTAAAATTCGCGATCGCTGGCAATCTGCCCTCCTGCATCGCCCCGTATGGGATGCGATCCCCATCGATAGCCTGCACTTTCGCCTTGAAGACAGCCTAAAACACGGCGCTCGCCACTATGTCCCTGAGCAGAGCCTGCGGGTAGCGGTGGCCCCCGGCCCTGGCACTGGGTTAGACCTCATCTCTGAACTGGCCCTACCCGATCCTGGTCATCCCGAAATCTATCGAGCCTGGGGCAATTTAGCCGCTCCACCAGTGCCAGCCGACCTAGTGCAACGCATCGAGCGCAGCATTAATCTCACCGTCAACCCTCTCACCAATCCCGAGGGCGGCGTGCTAGGCGGTCTGCTAGTGCTCGAAGACATCAGCCAGGAGAAGCGGATGAAGAGCACCCTCTACCGCTACATGACCCCCGGCGTAGCCGAGCAGGTCATGGCCCTGGGCGACGATTTGTTGATGAAAGGCGAGCGAAAAGAAGTCACCGTACTGTTCTCCGACATTCGCGGCTACACCACCCTGACCGAAGATTTAGAAGCCGACAAAGTCGTTGAAATGCTCAACGCCTACTTTGAAACCATGGTGGAGTCGGTGTTTAACTTTGAGGGCACCCTCGACAAATTTATCGGCGACGCGCTGATGGCCGTGTTCGGCGCGCCACTGCCCCTCACCAACCATGCCTGGGCAGCAGTGCAGAGCGCCCTGGATATGCGGCGGCGGTTAGCAAAGTTTAATGCCGAGCGGGGGGTCCTGGGTCAGCCCGAGATCCGCTTTGGCATTGGTATTAGCTCTGGCGAGGTCGTTTCAGGCAACATTGGCTCCCAGCGCAAAATGGAGTATACGGTGATTGGCGATGGGGTCAACCTCAGCTCTCGCCTGGAGGGCGTTACCAAAGAGTACGGCTGCGACATTGTGATCAGCGAATACACCTATGCTCTCTGCGCCGACAAGATTTGGGTGCGCGAACTCGATCGCACCCAGGTCAAGGGCAAGCAGCAGGCTGTCGGCCTCTACGAGCTAATCGATAAATGCGATACCCCGCTCACCCCTGGCACCGAAGAATTTTTAGACCTTTATGCCAAAGCTCGTAGCGCCTATACTTCGATGCGCTTTGACGAGGCCCTGATCCTCTTTGAGCAAGCCCAGCAGATGCGCCCCGACGACAAAGCCGTGGCGGTACACCTCAGTCGAGCCCGCCAGTATCGGCTGCAGCCGCCTCCCGAAGATTGGGATGGGGTTTATATCATGACTACCAAGTGATGCTGCTTCCATAGTGGCGGCTACTGCATTAGCCCCGATCCGGCCTATCTATCGCAGAGGTCGCAAACCCGCTAGGATGTGAGTTGTGTTCATTTTGGACACTTTATAGGTTATTCCGTCGCTGTTGAGCTAACGCACTGCCCATGTCTCTGTTTGACTGGTTTGCAAATCGCCGTAAGTCAGGCCCTATTAGCGAAGACCGCCAGGAGCGAGAAATTGCCGATGGCCTATGGACTAAGTGTGAGCACTGCGACGTTCTCACCTACACCAAAGACCTACGCACCAATCAGTGGGTCTGCGGCGAGTGCGGCCATCACCACCGCATCTTTAGCGACGAACGCATTCGCCAGCTTATCGATGCCAACACCTGGCAGGCGCTCGATACCCACATTCAGCCCCAGGATCCGCTTAGTTTTAAAGATCGCAAGGGCTACGGCGATCGCCTGCGCGATACCCAGGCTAAAACCAAGCTGAGCGACGCTGTGCAAACCGGTCTAGGCGAGCTCGACGGCCTACCCGTAGCCCTCGGCGTCATGGATTTTCGTTTTATGGGCGGCAGCATGGGCTCGGTGGTGGGCGAAAAGCTCACCCGTATGATCGAGCGCGGTACCGCCACCGGTCGCCCCGTCATCATTGTCTGCGCCTCGGGGGGAGCCCGAATGCAGGAGGGCATGCTCAGCCTGATGCAAATGGCCAAGATTTCTGGGGCGCTACAGCAGCACCAGGCCGCTAAGCTCCTCTACATGCCGGTGCTCACCCACCCCACGACAGGTGGCGTGACGGCCAGCTTTGCCATGCTGGGCGATATTATTTTGGCTGAGCCCAAAGCTACCATCGGGTTTGCCGGTCGCCGAGTGGTCGAGCAAACCCTGCGCGAAAAACTTCCTGATGACTTTCAGACCGCTGAATACCTGCGCGACCACGGTTTTGTCGACTTAATTGTGCCACGCACCCAGCTCAAACAGCGGCTGGCTCAGCTGATTCAACTGCATCAGCCCGTCGCTGTACCTGCCGCTTTAGATGGTCATGCTTCCTGGAGCAATAGCTTAGAAACCGTAGCGCCAACCCACATTAGCGTCGATTTGTAACGGCAAAACATTGGGAATGGACCCCTTCGGTGGCATGATAGACATTACAAGAATGATTTGATGGGGGAAAACTCCATTGAGTTAACTCTAAATTCAAGGCCAGATGTGGAGGTTTGCCCTAGGACAAACATATCCTCAGATGGACTTGATACAGCTGTGTTGATTTCATACCCAAGCCCTATACATTCGAGGAGAACCATGTTGAAGAGATGCATTTGGCTAGTTGCGGTCGCACTCTTCTTTGTAAGCCACCTGGTCATGGGAGACGCTGTCGCGGCTGAGCTAGATGAAGCTACCCGTACGGTGCCGCTCAATGCCGGAGGCGATACCTATGTGTTGTCACTGGAGCAGATCACTCGTGGTCGTCGCCAGTTTAACTACGCCTGTGGCACCTGCCACGTAGGAGGAATTACCAAGACCAACCCCACCGTTGGCCTTGATCCAGAGACTCTGGCCGGTGCCCTGCCTGCTCGCGACAATATTGAAGCTTTGGTGGCCTACCTGAAAGAGCCGATGACCTACGATGGTCTAACCGATATTTCTCAGGTGCACCCCAGCAAGAAGAGCGCCGATATTTATCCCAAGATGCGTAGTTTGACCGAGGAAGATTTGGTGGCGATCTCAGGTCATATTTTGCTTCAGCCCAAGGTCATTGGCGACATGTGGGGAGCTGGTAAAACCCGCTTCTCTGCTCCTCAGGTCTAGGGAAAGTTTGGTAGCTTGGGAGCTGAGCCAGTGTTTGATGGGTTACGTCTAGGTTAACTACGATTTCTGCTAGCAGTGCTTCGTAGGTCGCCCACGACGGCAATTACCCCAGGGTCAAAGCTCCAAGTTACCGCGCAAAGCAGGTAATATGCGATAGGAAGGCTGTTTAACAGCCCCCTGATTGAACTGGAGATACGAGTTTTAGAGGTAGATATGCAACGTGTATTTCGCGCCGCCCAGCGTTTGGGTCTAGTTATTTTGTCTGCTCTGCTAGTGGTGGGTACGCTTACCCTAGCCTCTGCACCCGCTGCAGCCACCAATTACGATGTCAAAATGGGTTCTGATGCGGGTCTACTCGTATTCGAACCCAGCACTGTCACCGTTTCGCCTGGCGATACTGTGACCTGGGTGAACAACAAAATGGCCCCCCACAACGTCGTGTTTGATGCCGCTAACGTGCCTGGCGACAAGGCCCTGGCCGACAGCATCTCCCACACTCAGCTGACCTTTGCCCCCGGCGAAAACTACTCCACCACCTTTACCAGCGACATGCCTGCTGGTACCTACACCTACTACTGCGCTCCCCACCGTGGAGCTGGCATGGTAGCTAAGGTGATTTTGGAGAAGTAAGCAAATTCTGGGCCTGAACGGCCTAGCGTTTCTGGATCAAGTCTAATTAGCTAAGAAGAGCGTCTTTCGAGGCGCTCTTTTTTGGTTTGAAGGTCGCTTTTCTTGCCACGATGGTCAAAGATCAGCCCCTAAGGGCGATCGCGTATAGTTTTCCTAGCGCTGTAGTTTGCTGCGATCGCCATGAGACAGGTTCAGGTTCATCCCCCCAACTATCAGTGGGTTAGAGACTTTGAAGCCGAAGCCGCCCAGGTTGCCCTGGCTTTGGGCGACAGTGTGGTGCACATTCACCATATCGGCAGTACCGCCATTGCCAATATCTATGCCAAACCCGTGATCGATCTGCTAGTGGAGGTCAACGACATCGACATGGTCGATGGTTACAGTGCCGCGATGGTCGCTTTGGGCTACGAGGTGATGGGCGAGTTTGGCCTGCCGGGGCGACGCTACTTTCGCAAAGACAGTGCCGAGGGCGACCGAACCCATCACGTCCACACCTTTCAAACGGGTTCCTTCGAAATCGTTCGCCACCTGGCCTTTCGCGACTTTATGATCGCTCATCCCGACTGCGCCCAGCAGTACAGCAACCTCAAACGCGCCCTGGCAGCACAGTATCCTGAAGACATCGACGGCTACATGGATGGCAAAGACGAATTTGTCAAAGCTATGGAGCAACGGGCACTGCAGTGGCGAGGAACAGTATGAGCCAATCTAAACACCACCTCTACCGAGTAGAGGTGCACTGGACCGGTAATAACGGCCAGGGCACCGAGAGCTACCGCGCCTACGATCGCGCCCACCGCATTAGCGTTGAGGGCAAACCTCCGATCGAAGCCTCGGCTGACCCGGCCTTTCGCGGCGATAAAACCAAGTACAATCCAGAAGAAATGTTGGTTGCGTCTCTATCGAGCTGCCATATGCTCTGGTACCTGCACCTGTGCGCTGAGGCCAAGGTCGTAGTCACTGGTTATGTCGACTATCCCATCGGTACGATGATTGAAACGGAGGGCGGCAGCGGACAGTTTTCTAAGGTTTTGCTGCGCCCTGTCGTCACCCTGGCATCTCAAAGCAATGCAGAGTTGGCAACACAGCTCCATGCGCAGGCCCATCAAAAGTGCTTTGTCGCCAACTCGGTCAACTTTCCGGTGCAGTGTGAGTCGACCATTCAGCTCGAACCCTAATTTCGAGTTCGGGTTATTGACTGAGCAGGGCTGCGATCGCCCCTTTGATAAAGGCCTCATCCTCCGGGTTTTGGTAGGGGTTGCCCGCCCGGTGCCCCCAGATTGACGGAATCGCCCAAAACTTAGCGTTGGGAATCAGGGCTGCTTCGGCTTCGCAATCTTCAGGGGTGAAGTAGAGGTCGGTGGTGGCGGGCATCACCAGTGTTTGAGCCGTAATCGCCGCCATCGCCTGCAGGTAGTTCCCGTTGTACACCGGGTTGGCCCCCACGTCGCAGCGTAGCCAGGTGTCGATCATGGCCAGCAGGTTGTGGGGATCGCGCTTGCGATAGCCCGCCTCCCAGCCGCGCAAAATATAGTCTTCGAGCGAGTCGTAGCCCCAGGCTAGGTAGGGTTTGGCCCGGTAGTAGGCCTGCGATGCCGCCCAGCCGGCATAGATTTGGGCAAAGGTGTGAAAGCCGCGATCGGGCGTACCTTCAAAGCGATCGCCATTCCAGGTCGGGTCGCTGGTGAGGGCGGCCCGCAGGCTATAGAGAAAGAGTTTGTTGTGGTCGGTGGTTTTGGCGGTACCGCAGAGGGCCGCCAGACGCTTTACGCGATCGGGATACAGCGCAGCCCAGTGGTAGCCCTGCTGCGCCCCCATTGACCAGCCGTAGACTAGGGCGAGTTGGTCGATCTCGAGCGCGTTGATCAGCGCGACCTGAGCCCGCACATTGTCGTAGTGGGTGAAGTAGATACCGGGACCGACTACGGCGGGATCGTTGCTGGGCGAGGTCGAAAGACCATTGCCAAACATATTCACCATCACCACGCACCAGCGGCTGGGGTCGAGAATACCGCCGGGGCGCACCAGCCAGTCAACATCGGTGTGCTGCGCTCCGTAGGAGGTGGGGTAGAGCATGGCGTTAGTGCGATCGCCGTTTAGCTCGCCATAGACCTGGTACACGACTTCCGCCTCGGGGAGAACGGTCCCACACTGTAGCGGGAAGTCCTTCAGCACAAACTGCTTTGGTGTCGCCATGTCCATTCCTAGCTAAAGTCGGCCACAATGCCGCGATTTACCCGCACGTAGCCTGGATCAATGTGCTCAAAGTAGGGCTTAAGCTGCCCGTGGGCCATCGGCAGCGCCTGAAACGGAATCGACGGATACAGGTGGTGCTCGGCATGGAACGGCATGTTCCACATCAGCCAGCGCAGGGGCCAGAGGGTGAGCGTGGTGCGAGTGTTAATCAACGGGTTTTCGTCGTTGGGACAGCCAGTGTGCTCGGCCAGCAGCACAAACCGCAGCAGTGGCTGACCGACCGCCAGCGGCAGCACCCAGTAGGTGAACAAAAACCAAGGGTTGCCGAGCACAGTAGAGACCGCAATGACCGCAGCATAGGTCAAAAGCTGCAGACGCAGCGATCGCACCAGCCCGGCATGGCAGCTTTCGGGCAGATAATACATGCCCTCTAGCTGACCCAGCGCCACCTTACCGTGGCAGCGCACTTTACCGATCCACCAGGGAATACCGCTGAGCTGCCAAACATAATTGCCCAGGCTGTGGGGCTTGGGGTCGTCTAGCTCAGGGTCTTTGCCTGGAATTTGGGTATAGCGGTGGTGCCACTTGTGGTAGCGCCGGTAAAAGGTGCTGTTATAAAACGACAGCAGCCCCGCCAGCCAGGCCGCGCCATCGTTGAGGCGGGGGTTGGCAAAGGCGGTGCGGTGGCAGCACTCGTGCATGGGGCAAAACATGAGCGCCAGGCTAGCCCCGCAAATGACCAGGGCAGGCAGCGCTACCACTAGCGGCGCGGTAGCCCACAGGTAGCCGCTGATGGCCGTCACCCCCAAATGGCCCAAAAACTGAACCGCCCCGGCCCAGTTCGATCGCTGGTTGAGGGTGGTCAAAGCGTCGGCGGACAAGACCTGGCGAGGTTGAACAGGCAGCGAGCCGAGTTTGGCAGCAGGTGTAGTATTCGTAAGCATGGTTAACGTTTTGGTAGAAAATGCCTTGGCAACATCAGATAATGAGAACGGGAAGCAGCCTGTCTGGGTACTTTCCCAGGCTTAGTTCACCTTTCCCATAACGACCTGCTGACTCAAGCGGCCAGCATAGCGACCCTCAGATAGTTGGTCACAACCAACTTGTTATAACAAGTGAGCTTAGCACATTATTTAGGGTGGTCAAGCTGCATTTGAGCATGCCCACCGCCTATTGATGGTTTCCTGACTATGTCTCCTCCGCTTCACATCAGCATTTCGGAAAAGCTGCGCCACCAGATTGAGTCGGGGGTGTACACCTCGGGCGATCGCTTGCCCAGCGAGCACCAGCTGATGGAAACCTTCAGCGTTAGCCGTATTACCGCTCGTCAGGCCGTGGCCAACCTGGTCAGCCAGGGGCTGGCGATCGCCTACCGGGGCAAAGGCGTCTTTGTCACACCTCAAAAGAAAGTCACCTATTCACTCTCCAGTCCGTTGGTGTTTTTAGAACAAGATATGGCCCGCCAGGGCATCGCCTTTTCCTTTGAAAATCTGGTGTTTGAGCCTGCCGCTGCCCCCAGCGATGCAGCGGCGGCCCTGGGCATTCCAAAAGCGTCACCCGTCTATGTACAAAAAAAACTCTTTCGCATGGATGGGGCAGCTGGGGCCGTAGATTTGACCTACCTAATTGCCGACCTGGGAGACCGCTTTGCACCGCTGCTAGAACACCAAATGACCTTTCCCATCCTGGCTCAAAACGGTATACCCATCGATTGTTTAGATGCGGTGATTGAGTGCACCCACGCCGACTACGACCTCAGCGGCTACTTAGAAGTGCCCCTAGGCCACGCCCTAATGGTTTATCGCTACACAGCCTACAGCAGCGATCAGCAGCCAGTTCTACACGGGGCCACCATTTCGCGGGCCGATCGCTTTTGTTACTCCCTTAGCACCCGCGCTGGGGCCAGCGCTTGACACCTTTATGACATCGTTATACTGACTACATACGGGTCGCAACATTAGGCAACAGCCGCTCGTCAGGAGATTAGTCGGTAGGAGATCGCAATGCAACGGCGAATAGTTACAGCCATCGCTTTGGTTAGTCTGGGGCTAAGTACCCTGGCTGCCCGCCCAGGGCTCGCCGCCGAACGGGTGCGGCTCAACTATCGAGGGTTTAGCCGCACTGTACCCGTCGCCCTGCTCGAATTGTTGGCCAATACGGGTGAATCAACCGGCGTGTTGGGTGGGTTGCTTAACCAGGCTGGGCAAAATCCGGGCGAACTGCGATCGCTGCTCACTCGTCCCCTGGCTGCCGACCCCGTCATCCTCGATCGCTCCCTCAACAGCCGTCCTGGCGAGTGGGTGCTCGACTACCTAGGCCAGTCGATCCATACGGGTGCGGGCGAGGCCGATCGACAAGCGCTGCGATCGGCCCTGGTACTTTCGGCCAGCGATGACCAGCAGATTACCCTGCTTGAACTCCTGCAAAACTATCCCACCGAAGAAGTAGTGCTAGAAGGCGACAACATTCAGGCAGCCTACAATCGCCTAGCCAGCTTTCTACGCCCTCTCTCGATTTTTCTCTAGTACTCAAAGGCTGAAATACTCGAAGTCTGAAATAAGTCCACTATTCCGGCTCGCTTGGCTCCCTAGCTCCCCTGCTCCCTCGCGATTGGCAATAGTCGCCACACTTATGCCGCTGTCTATTAGTCCGCTCTTTCGCGAGTCTGCTGTGGCAAACATCAGCTTGGCTTAACCCCCCTTTCTCTCTGGCGCTCTAGATGGCCCACTTGCCAACTACTACAGCGTCAGCGATCCATCAGAGAAATTGCCACCATGCCTACTACAACCGTCACCAGCAGAAGCGTTAGCGGCTCTAGCTTAAATCCTGCATCTTTATCTTTACTCGGCTTGCTTGTCGCGTAAAAAAACGCAAAAAACACCAGCAATATCACAACCAGATCGAGGCCAGTAAACATCGTGCTTTCTCCCGTGGCCGCCTGGAACTATAGGTAAAGTCAATTACTGCCATAACTACGCGTACCTATAGATTGTAGGCATAGCGACAGTTATTTTTTGCAGACACCTATCTACCTGAATATTTTAATCCTTTTCGTCAAAACTCAACTCTGAAATAAAAGCGTAGATCTTGCACCTGCCCCATTTTTTACCCATAGCATTTTTCAGTGGGGAGTGACGACTATTTTCAGGGCTAGGCATGGCTAACTCAGGAGTCAACCAATGGCCCATCTTGAAGAGAGAATAGACTGTGCCAATCGCAGTCTATTGCACGGCAAACCTACAAATAAGGAACTCTGATCATGACAACCTTAAAAGTTGGTATCAACGGCTTTGGCCGCATTGGTCGCCTGGTACTGCGCGGCGGCATCAAGAACCATAACATTGAATTTGTCGGCATTAATGACCTGGTGCCACCCGAAAACCTCGCCTACCTGCTCAAGTACGACTCTACCCACGGCCGCTTTGACGGCACTGTCGAAGCCGTTGAAGATGGTATTGTGGTCGACGGCAAAAAAATCCCTTGTATGGCCGAGCGCAACCCCACAGATCTGCCCTGGGGCGATCTCGGTGCTGACTACGTGGTCGAATCTACTGGCCTTTTCACCACCTTCGATACCGCTCACCAGCACATTGATGCCGGGGCCAAGCGGGTGATTCTTTCTGCCCCGACCAAAGACCCCGACAAAGTACGCACCTTTGTGGTCGGCGTTAACCACGAAACCTTTAACCCCGCTAGCGACATCATTGTGTCGAATGCTAGCTGCACCACGAACTGCCTTGCCCCCGTCGCGAAAGTCATTAACGATTCCTTTGGCCTGGCCGACGGGCTAATGACCACCGTCCACGCCGCCACCGCTACTCAACCCACCGTTGATGGCCCTTCCAAGAAAGACTTTCGCGGCGGGCGCGGCGCTAGCCAAAACATCATCCCCGCCTCGACTGGGGCGGCCAAGGCCGTTACCCTAGTGCTGCCCGAGCTAAAAGGCAAACTCACGGGCATGGCCTTTCGCGTACCCACGCCCAACGTATCGGTGGTCGATCTCACCTTTAGAACCGAGCAGGCTACCAGCTACGAGGCCATCTGTGCGGCTGTCAAAGCCGCTGCGAATGGCCCCATGCAAGGTGTGTTGGCCTACACCGAAGATGATGTGGTTTCCAGCGACTTCATCACCGACCCCCACTCCAGCACCTTTGATGCCGGGGCAGGCATTGGTCTTAACGAGAATTTCTTTAAGGTCGTCGCCTGGTACGACAACGAGTGGGGCTACTCGATGCGAGTGGTTGACCTGATGCTCTACATGGCGCAAAAGGAAGGCATTCTCTCAGGCATCAAGATTCCGGCCACGGTATAGGGATGTAGATCCAGACCCCTGGGTTTGTCAAAAACCCAGGGGTCTTTTCACGCGATCGCCTTCCCTAGTCGGAATGGCGACATTCAATTGCATCGGGCTGCGATCGCATGACATCCCTATGCAATCGAGAAACCATCCGCTGCAATCGCATAACAGGCTCATGTCATTGAGAAACGGGCTGATGCGATCGCATAACATCCCACTGCAATTGAGTAACCAGGCGATGCAATTGAGAAACCACCTGATGCGATCGCATGACACCCGGCTGCAATTGAATAATACGGCGATGCGATCGAGGAACTGAGCCACGTCCCTGAGTAACGCCCAGCCTACCCATCACAGTTGATTCAGGCTTTAATGGGGGCAGCCCGCGCCGAGAGTCATGCCCAAAATTTTTATCTCCTACCGTCAATCATCGGGCTGGTCTTCTGTAAATTGCTCGATCGCATTGACCAACCCCTCAGAATAGGGTTCTAAGACCGTTGCGCAAACCTGTAAGTCGGCTAGGGCTAGGGCAAACTCATCCGACTCCGAGTGACTGGTTTCTAAGACCTGAATGGCCAGCAAAGCCTTCTCAAGCTGAGGGCGATATTCTCCTAAATGGCGCTTAAGCCTGGCTAAAGACAGGTCAGAGACTGCTTGAGTCATAGGTTGAGCCTCCTTTCGAGCTTGGTAATTTGCTGTCGGCAGTTTGCTACAGTCTTTTCCCAGTGGGCAATAAGTCCTTGGTCTTGTTGGCGTTCTGGTTTCTCACGTTCTTTGGCAATTGTGGCTAAATGCTCTGCTAGTGCTTGCTTTTGCCCCTCTAGCTGTCTGCGATAAAGCTTGTTTTTACCCACGAGTTAGTTTCCTGCCAGGCTCCCCTAATACGCGGCGCGGGTGGCCAGATCGCGGGGGCGTTTTTTGATCATTGTGGGGTCGAGGTGGGTGATCGCCTCGGCGCACGATCGCACCCGTTCGATCGGCTCAAACACATTTACCTGATAGACTATCTGATTATCCCAGTCGAGGGCGGTAAGCCAGCCGCTGCGGGGGTGGTACACGCCAGTATCGATATCGAGCCAGCCACGCCCGGCGACAATTTGGCCGGGGTCTACGCCGGGGAAGGTGAAGGTAATGGTGTGCCCGGTGATGATCAGCTTGTCGGAGAAAAAGGGCGTCAGGCTGCTGTGGAAGGTTTCGCGAATCCAGCACATTTCATAGCTGCTTTGCTCAGCCACGGGCAGCATGGGGTTGACTCCGGCGTGCACCAGCCACAGATCGCCCAGGTCGATATAGAGGGGCAGCTGGCGCAGCCATTCGAGGTGGTCTTCGAGGGTAGCGGCGGAGCCGTGGTAGCTGGTGAGAGTGGCCTGACCGCCGCTAAAAATCCAGCCCTGGAGGGTGGGGGGGTTGATTTTGCCGTCGACAAAGGTATCGAGAATCAGCTGCTCGTGGTTGCCCCGCACGCAGTTAGTAGCGTGGCGGCGCACAAAGTCGACTACGTCAGCACTCTTGGGGCCGCGATCGATTAAATCGCCGACGCAGTAAATTTCATCGTCGGCATCGGGCGCGATCGCATCCCACAGCCGCTGTAGGCCGTCGTAGTGACCGTGAATATCGCCAATAAAAATTCTTCGGGGCATGGGGCAGGGACTCCGTTGCTTTCATTATGCCTTAACCCCAAACTCAACTATCAAGTTTCCGTAATGCTCACCTGGATGAAGACCCATTGAAGATGTATATTGTGACTCGATCGCAAGCTGTGTTTTCCCTTAGAAAAACCACCCACATTGGGCGCTGGATCAGGTTTATTCTCATTATTCTCAGGCATAATAAAGGCCAGCTTAGAGTTCCTATCCTATGAGTCGTTCGACTTCGCGCCGTCCGCTGCCGATGTCTTCTTCTACGCGCCCATCTGTTCGGCGGCGGCAGCGACGGGCCGAGCCTTGGCGTCGGCTAGCGCGTCATACCCTTGCGTTGGAGGTTAGCGCGCGGTTAGGGGTCAATGTATTTTTAGCCCTGGTGGCTGGAGTATCGCTGGGGCGTCTGGTGCCCTACCTGCAAGTTCAGGTGCAGCAACTTGAGACTGCCCGTGCCGAATTAGCCCAAGCAGAAGCAGCTAATACTCGCCTACGGGCCGACTTTGATCGCCACTTTGACCCAGCCCAGGCAGGGCGGATAATTCAAGAACAAACGGGGTACCGCAGCCGTTCAGAGCGGCAGGTGGTGTGGACGGACTGAGCCAAACGTGAATGGGTGGGTAACTCTCGCTACTCACCCATTCATATTGAACTGACTCACCTAGTAGCGACTACGGATAGAACGCCGTTGTCGGTAAGCCAAGCCCCTCTTCCAGGCCCATCATCAGGTTGAAGCACTGCACTGCTTGAGAGGCTTGGCCTTTCATCAGATTGTCGATCGCAGACATGACAATTACCCGCCCGGTGCGGGGGTCGGTTTCGAGACCGATAAAGCAGCGGTTGGTTCCCCAGGCCCACTTGGTTTGCGGGTAGGTACCGTTGGGCAGCACCGTTACCCAAGGGGATGCTCGGTAAAAGGCAGTGTAGATGGTGAGCAGGTCGTCGCGCACCAGGCCAGGGTCGCGCAGGGTGGCGTAAATAGTGGCCAAAATGCCCCGAACCATAGGGATCAGGTGAGGGGTAAATTGCACGGTGACCTCGTGATGAGCCAGATGGGTGCAAATTTGCTCAATTTCTGGGGTATGGCGGTGGCGGGTAACGCCGTAGGCCCCTAGAGAGTTGCTGGCTTCAGCCAAAAGCATGCCGGTTTTGGCCACCCGCCCACCGCCGGAAGTGCCCGACTTGGCGTCGATGATCAGGCTCTCGGGCTGAGCTAGCCCCTGCTTGAGCAGGGGCGCAATGCCGAGCAGGCTAGCGGTGGGGTAGCAGCCGGGGCAGCCCACTAAGCGGGCGTCACGAATGCGATCGCGGAACAGCTCGGGTAGGCCATAGACTGCTTCGGCAGCGGTGACTTGATCGGCGCGATCGCCCCCGTACCACGACTGATAGGTATTCAAATTCTCAAAGCGGTAGTCGGCCGACAGATCGAGCACCTTGCAGCCCTGTTCAAGTAGGATGGGGGCCATCGTGTGGGCCAACCCATTGGGCAGTGATAGAAAAACGGCCTGACAACGCTGGGCGATCGCGCTCAAATCCACCGCCTCTACCGTCAGATTTACCGAACCCGCCAGGTGAGGGTAAATATCGGTGTAAGGCTGCCCAGCGCTGCTGTCGCCGCCCAGGTACACCAGCTCTACCTCAGGGTGCTGAGTCAGCAGCCGCACCAGCTGCACCCCTCCGTAACCCGATGCCCCGACAATGCCGACCGTAATTTTTCCTGCTGGTGACTCGCTCATGGTTCTAGGATTGGCTAGGTGGCCGGGTAGGAAGGGCTAGGGCGGTAGCCGACGACGTCAGCACTACCGCTTTAGATAAGCACTGTAATAGTAAACCAGTAATCTCAGATCAACATGGTGGCTTGAGATGCTGTGAGCAGCATTGTTAATGGCCTCAATAATTTCTCTAATCTGGCCCTGGGTGCGATTGCCCGGCAAGTGAAGCTGAAGCGGTAAAGCTAGAATTTTAAGAGTGAACGTACTTTATTGAAGGCTAGCCCTACCGTGCTTGACTCAACCTCGGAGATGCCCGAAGCCGTAAGCCAGCCCGCTTCTGAATTTCAGTTTGACTCCATTGAGTCGGCCCTCCACGATCTGGCCGCCGGGAAGTCAATTGTGGTGGTCGACGACGAGAACCGCGAGAATGAAGGCGATGTGATCTGCGCCGCCCAGTTTGCCACCCCCGACATCATCAACTTTATGGCGGTAGAAGCACGGGGGCTGATCTGCCTGGCCATGACGGGCGATCGCCTCGACGAGCTAGACCTGCCGCTGATGGTCAGCCCTAGCGCCTTTGAAGACGAAAACGAGCAGACCGCCTTCACCGTCAGCATCGACGCCGCCCTGAGCTGGGGCGTCACCACCGGCATTTCCGCCGACGATCGCGCCCGCACCATTCAAGTGGCCATCAACCCCAACGCTCGCCCTCAAGACCTGCGTCGCCCCGGCCACATCTTTCCGCTGCGAGCCAAAGACGGCGGCGTGCTCAAGCGAGCGGGCCACACCGAGGCCGGGGTCGATCTGGCCCGACTAGCCGGACTGTACCCGGCGGGGGTAATCTGCGAAATCCAAAACCCTGATGGCTCGATGGCGCGGCTGCCCGAACTGGTCGACTACGCCAAAACCTTTGGCCTCAAGCTGATCAGCATTGCCGATTTGATCAGCTACCGCCTACAGCACGAGCGCTTTGTGCAGCGCGAGGCCGTGGCCACTATGCCTACCCAGTTTGGCGACTTTGCCATCTATGCCTACCGCAACCTGCTCGATGGCTCAGAGCACGTGGCTATGGTCAAAGGCGACCCCGCCACCTTCGCCGACCAGCCGGTAATGGTGCGCGTCCACTCCGAATGCCTGACCGGCGATGCCTTTGGCTCGCTGCGCTGCGACTGCCGCATGCAGCTCCAGGCGGCGCTCAAAATGATTGATGCTGCCGGGCGCGGCGTGGTGGTCTACCTGCGCCAGGAGGGGCGCGGCATTGGCCTAGTGAACAAGCTCAAGGCCTACTCGCTGCAAGACATGGGCCTCGACACGGTAGAAGCCAACGAAAAGCTGGGCCTGCCTGTAGACCAGCGCAATTACGGCGTGGGAGCGCAAATTCTCAACGACATCGGCGTGCAGAAATTTTGCCTGATTACCAACAACCCCCGCAAAATCGCGGGCATCAAGGGCTACGGCCTGGAAATGGTCAATAGGGTGCCGTTGATTATCGAGGCTACTCCCTACAACTCAGCCTATCTGGCCACCAAGGCCCAAAAGTTGGGCCATCTGCTGATGCACACCTACCTGGTAACGGTGGCGATTCACTGGCACAGCGGCAATCTAACGGTGCAAGACCGCTACCAAAAGCTAGAGCAACTGCGCGGACTGGCCCAGTCGCTGGGGCTGATGCTGCAAGAGGAGGCCCGCCCGGTGGCGGCGGCCCTGTTTAGCCAGCCCGATATTATTGTCAATTTGGGTTTAGAAGGGGTAACAGAAGCTGGAGCCGAAACCTGGTATCGCGATTGTAATGAGCCGAAGATAAAGGCGATCGCAACCCTGCTCGACAAACTCGCCGCCTGGCCCGACGTCGATCAGCTAGCGTTCCTAATCTCCGGCGGCAGCGACCCCTTCAGCGGCCTACAGGTAAAACTCGATCGCCAGGTATTCCAGCGCGACGGGGTGCCCACCGCCGAAACCGTCAAACCCTCCGACCTCTGCGGCAGCCTAGAAAGCCAACGCATTTACGTCTTCTCCAGCCACCTTCCAGCAGATTAATGAAGTGCAGCTTCATTTTGAATTCATATGGATAGTTTCCATGTAACCCACTTAGGAACCAGCTGTTATTCGAGAATCATTTGTGAAGAAGAAGTCTAAGATCCTCATTGTTGCGGCGAACCCGAAGGACACAAGCCGTTTGCGGCTTGATGAGGAAGTGCGGGAAATCGAGCAAGCCCTTCACCGTTCATCCCGTCGAGCTGTATTCGCTCTAAAAGCAATATGGGCACCGCGCTCAAGAGATCTTCGACGGGCTCTACTTGATGAGCAACCACAAATCGTTCACTTTAGCGGTCACGGTGATGTGAATGGGCTAGTACTGGAAAATGCTATCGGTGATGCCGTTGTCGTTCCTCCTGAAGCGTTAAGGGATCTATTCAATCTTTTCAGCGATAGTCTTGGGTGTGTCCTACTGAACGCCTGTTACTCAAAGATCCAAGCTGCCGCCCTCGCAACAAGAATTTCGCACGTAATTGGTATGAACGAGGAAATCGCCGACGGCAGTGCTATTGAGTTCGCAGTCGGTTTTTACGATGCGCTTAGTGCCGGACGGCCAGTGGAACAGGCCTTTCAATTTGGTTGTAATGCAATTGACTTACTTGGTCGGCCTAATAAGCCTCAACCAATTATTATCTCGAGATCCGATATCCAACCAACTGGCGATGTCTTACTAAGTGCCAACCATATTTATCGTTTTAGGGCTGAGTGCCAACCGGACGTAGATAATCTACGGAGCCTTCTTAGTAGAGGCTTCGACAAAATCACTATCATCAACTCTCCGCCCTTTCCTGATGTAGAGGTAGAGCTAGAAACCGAACTCTCACTTGAGGAACTTCGGGCTGTTATGCGACGAGTCGTAGATGGTCACGTTATGGTGCAAACGGTTGCTCTACGAGATGAGTATACGGGGGAACGTGATTACGACCTCGTTACTTAAGCAGGCGATCACCCGGTTACAGACTTTGCCCGAGATTAAGCAAAATGCGATCTTTCCTTTCCTCTAACTTATTTTATCCATCACTATATATTGAAAGAAAACGATGCTAAACATAACAATTGATGAGATTCAGCGCGATCCGCTCAAATATCTTCGCTAAGTAGAGGCAGGTGAGACGCTTGTTATCTTTAGGGCTGATCAGGCGATCGCAGAACTCAAGCCTATTGACAAAGAAAAACAACTACCACCATTTGGCTTGTGTGCTGGTGATTTTACTGTTCCAGCAGGTTTTGATACGCCTCTACCTGAAGATCTGCTAAGCGCATTTGAGGAAAAATAAAGATTCTGCTAAATACTCATATTAAGGATAGAGAGGTTCAAAGGATTATGTCTAATTTAGAGCAAATTGAAGCGGCTATCCTTTCGTTGCCATCAAACGAGTTTGAAAGGCTAAAACTTTGGCTTCTTGTCCTAGATTATGACCGCTGGGATGAACAGCTAGAGCAGGACGTTGCAGACGGTAAATTAGATGCGCTAGCTCAGGAGGCGATCGCAGAACTCAACCCCACCACTAAAGAAAAACAACTGCGACCATTTGGTTTGTGTGCGAGAGAATTCACTGTCCCGGCTGATTTTGACGCACCTTTACCCGACGATCTCCTGAGCGCATTCGAGGGCAAATGATGATAATGGAATTAGAACACTTGGATACCAAAAGTGAGGACAGCGATGACTGAGTTACTTGAGCAGGCGATCGCACGGTTGCAGACTTTGCCTGAAAGTGAGCAAAATGCGATCGCGTCCATCATCCTGGAAGAAATTGAAGAAGAGCGGAGTTGGGATGAGTCATTTTCCCGCTCATCAGATTTATTGGCCAAACTCGCTGCCTCAGCAATGGCTGAGCATTATGCAGGGGAGACTGAAGAACTGGATCCAGATAAGCTGTGAAATCCCGTACTACGATACAGTTCCGTAAATTGTTTGCTAATTTGCCAAACCAGGTTCAACAGCAGACTCGTTCAGCTTATCGCCATTTCCAGAAAGACCCCAGTTACCCAAGTTTGCGTTTCAAGAAGGTACATCCAGATCTGCCGATTTACTCTGCTCGCATCAACAAGAACTATCGAGTCGTAGGGCAGTTAGAAGGAGATACCGTGATCTGGTTTTGGGTAGGCTCGCACGCGGAGTACGATAGGTTGCTAGGGCAGATGTAGCAGCCTAAACCCTGTGGTGCGTTGGGCGATCGCCACAACACACCCTACAAGCTTATTTGATTGAAGCTACCCAATTACTAACGTTGGTCCTTTTAGACGGGCCGACCGGGATCAAGGTGATCCAACGCCTTCAGCACCGCGCCCACATCCATCGACAGGTATTCGCCGAGGCGTAGGATGTCGTTGACTTGGGCGCGGCTGTCGGGGCCGAGGGCCTTTTTGGAGACAGCGGCCTGTTTTAGCAAGGCGAAGACCTGGCGGTTGAGGTGCTGGTAATACAGCTCTTGGGGGTGTTCTAGTGAGAGACCCAGAGAGAGCTGCTGGCCCAGATTCACCAGCCGCCCGAGCCAATCCACATCGGCGGCGAGGGATTCGGTGGGTGCTTGGTTGAGGATTTGCCACACCGATCGCCCGACCAGACGCTCCAGCATGGGCTTGGCCGCCGCTAGCGATAGGGATGCATTGCAGGTGCTGGCTTCGGTGGCGATCGCCTCAAGCTCATTCAAGTAGTCTTCGCCCTGGCGCAAGGGGCTAGCGGTGGGGTCGCTGGTTTCGCGTTCCAAAGATTGCAGCACCTCCATGGCCCGGTGGCTGAGGGCGATATCAGCGGCGACCTGTAGCTCTTTGGGTACGGGCAACCCGTCGCGGTGAAAGGCGCGCAGCACGCCGTAGTTGTCGCGGTAGACCTGAGCGTAGAGCTGGTCGAGGCGCAGCAGGGTGTCTTGGGAGAGCAGGCCCATCATACGGTGGCGCTCTTCGGCAAACAGGTCTTGCAGGCCGTAGGTGTGGGGCCCAAAGGCGCTGTTGATGGCGAGAATCACCTGGGCGGCGCTGGCCTGACTCAGACTGTCAAAGACTGCTGCTTTGGCGCGGGTGTAGGCGAGGCGCGATCGCATCGTGCTGATCCCGCAGTGGAAGTCCCAACCGCCCAGGTGCACTACCGCAAAGGCGAGGCTAATGCTCTCGCGGGTAATGGTGGAGGTGATTTCGACCTGGCCAACGGCGAGCGACATTGGCCCCATACGCTGGCGGCGGTAGTCGTGCTGCTTGACGGTGTAGCAGTAGACCGTCTGCTCGCGGTGGTAGTCGGTAAATAGCGATCCCATAGCATAGTGGGCCACCACCTGCTCCAGCGAAATGCGGGAGGGTTTGACCAGCGCCTCATAGACGCCAGCCCCGGTCGCAAATTCACTGATGTTGCTGGGCGCGTGAAGCAGCCGCTTGACAAACTCCGGCTCCAGGGCGATCCCCGCCACTTCCCCGGCCAGCTCGATGGCGCGGGCGGCATAGCGCAGAATTTGGGTGCCTTCGGGGCGAGAGAGTTCTTCAAAAAACCAGCCGCAGCTGGTGTACATGAACAGGGCGTGGCGCTGCATTTCGAGCAGCTGCAGGGCGGTGACCCGCTCCACGGCTGAGAGCTTACGGGTTTGGTGAGTCTTAAAGAAAGCGTTGAGACTCTCAGGGCTGCGATCGCCCATCACGGCCACATAGGCATCTCGCGCCGCCCAGGGATCGCGCAGCAGGGCCGCTCCGTGCTCTTCGTACACGCTCGCCAGTTCGTCGCGCAGCCAGTTGAGGCTGTCGCGCAGGGGTCGCCGCCACTGTTGGTTCCACACCCCGCCGCCGCCACAGCCGCAGTCATCCTGCCAGCGATCGACGCCGTGGGAGCAGCTCCAGGCGGTGACGGGCTTGAGTTCGGCTTCCCAC
>NZ_JADEXE010000248.1 GCF_015207265.1 Nodosilinea sp. LEGE 07298
TTGACTCAATTGGTCTTGCAGTTGACGATACAAGAGGGGTGTTTCCATGAGACTGGCCTTGAGTTGGGGAATTCAAGCCTCTCATGAAATGCCCCTTCCCATCTACCCTGTCTCATTTGGGACTCCTTTCACAACAACCCTTTCAGGACTTTTCTGCACCACCAAGGCTATCTGACTAGCAAAGCCGCCCACTGCACCCAGTGGATTATTAATCAGAATCAGTTGTCCAGGTGATAGCGAGAGGGCTTTAACGGCTTGAAGAGCTGTAATACCGGCTAGAGGAATGGCAGCGGCAGTTACAAAGTTGATGGTTTCAGGCAGTTTCACAATCTGTGTTGACGGAACCGCAACGAGTTCTGCATGAGTACCTCTGCCGCTGGAAGGCTGCTCTGAAATCAGTACGACGCGATCGCCTCCAACAAAATCAGTCACACCATCTCCTACATCTTCAACAATTCCTGCGGCATCCCACCCCAAAATCATGGGAAAACGATGTGGTTCACTTGATAAAACACGCCCTTGTCGAACGCCAATATCAACAGGGTTCACGCTGGATGCATAGACTCGTACCAATACTTCGTTAATACCAGGTACTGGATCAGGCATTTCAGTCAGATATAGAACATCAGGTGTTCCATAATGGTCAAGAACAATAGCTTTCACTGCTTTTTTTAGGAATGAGGTGAACGAAGCTTGAGGTAGATAAATACTGACCGCTGAGAGTTGCTTGTTTGTGATGCAGAGTTTATCTGCGGTGGATGATAGACAATGCTATTGGGGGAAAGGATTTTAGCAACTCGCCAAGGTCACCAGAACTTTGCGCCGCTCAGGGCTGCCATGAACACCATCGGGTCCCAGTACTCGCGGTAATTGACGATCAACCCATTCTTGACAGTCACAAACGTGGCGTAGCTCATTTCATAGGGGTTGCCGTTGCTGATCACCCGGCCTGAGACGCTCCATTCGGCAATAGCCATGTTGGGGTCATCGGTAGAGTTGATCTTCAGCGTGGGAGTCCGCTGCACGTCAATGACGCTGGGATAGTTCTTCAAATACTCGTAGATAGCCGCTCGGCCCACCAGCTTTCTGGTCGCCACGTCGGGCGCGAAGGGGAATTCGAAGACGACGTTTTCGTCGCAGAGTTCAGCCCAGCCCTTAATATCTTTGGCGAGGAAAGTGTCCAGACTGCGCTTCAGCAATTGTGCTGCAGTCAGACCCTTGCCAGCCTCTTGCGTGTTTGCGTGTGCGGCGGTGGCGAGCGTGACGTCGCTTGTGAGATGATCTTGTGTCATGTGATTGTGTCCAAGTTGGGGTTAATAATGTGGACTTGCCCCTGCGGCAAATCTCAGAGCTATCGCTCTTTCGAGCGGGGTTGCTTTCACTGATTGCGTACTTCTCTTAGGCCATCCGGGCCGCGATGCTTTCGGCCAGCATCATAGTCGGGAAAGCCGTTGCGACGGAGGGCACGTCAGGCCAGATCGAGGCATCGACGACTCGCAGGCTCTTGACGCCACGAACGTGCCCGTCAATATCCACCACGGCCCCGGCATCGCGCGGTCCGCCCATGGGTACAGTGGAGGTCGGATGCTGATAGCTCAGCACAGAGGCCGCGAGCGTGGCGTTGATCGAAGCGCGATCGCTCTTTGCCGCGCCTGGTGCCAGTTCTGCATCCACCATATTGGCAAAAGGCTGCTGACGCGCAATGTCCCGGATGACTTCGACACCATCGACCAATCGCTCGCGGTCACCGCTGTCCGTCAGGAAGCCGAGATCGATGATGGGCGCAGCATAGGGATCACGGCTGGCGATGGTGAGGGAACCCACGGAACGCGGTCTCACGAGCGCAGCAAACAGCAGGAACATCGCGCCGTCGGAAGTCTGCCCATCGTCGGGCAGGGGCGCGGTGCTGATGTTTAGATCTGCCTCACCGTTCGTCGCGTGGTTGGATGCCGTCCACAGCATTGCGCCGATGGGTGGATACGGAAGGCCTACTGCTTCCTTGCGAATCGACCAGACGGTCGGAATCATCGGGTGATCCTGTAGACGGCGACCGACCGGCAGATCGGACACGACCGGGATGTCAAGGCCTCGCAGCACCTCAGAGGGGCCAATGCCGGAACGCATCAGGATCGCCGGGCTAACATAGGTGCCCGCTGAAAGGATGATTTCACCCGCTAGGATGCTCGCCCCGCCCGCCAGTCGGACGCCTTGGGCCTGGCCATGCTCCACTAACACGGCATCGACCAGCGTCTCGTCACGGATGGTCAGATTAGGTCGGGCGCGCACCGCATCGCCCAACAAGGTCATTCCTGTGTTAAGCCTCACACCCATGCGGGTGTTCATCACACAGGGACCAACGCCCAACGGCTGCCCCGTCGTAAAACCCGATGTGCGCTGGTAGCCCGCCGCCAGTGCCGACGCGATCAAGTCGCGATGCTGGTCAGACACTTCTTCATCGCCGAGCTGGTGGATGGGGAAGCAGCCGTCGCGGCCGTCGCCGCCAGTGCCGGAGGTACGCTCCAGCGAACGATAGAAGGCCTGCGAGCTTTGCCAGTTCAAGGCGTCGAGGTCATGCGCCTTGGCCCAGCGATCGTGGTCGTATTTCGGCACCCGCATCGCCACTGCACCGTTGATGGCAGACGAGCCACCCAGCACCTTGCCGCGGTTGAGTTGAAGCCTTCTGCCCAGCACGCCAGGCTCGCTGTAAAAGCCCCAGTCGTGCGGCGGATCGCCACCCACCAGGTCCTGACGGCGGACTGGGTCGGGATAGGCGTTTGGGGGATAGGCCTTGCCCGCTTCGATCAGCAAGACATGGCGAGATGGATCAGCACTCAGGCGATTGGCCAGCACTGCGCCAGCGGATCCGCCACCGACGATGATGACGTCAAACATTGTCTGATTGCCTTTCATTTCATTACTCCTGTAGGATCAATCAGCAGCAGCACGCTGTCATTGGGATCGATCATTGTGTCGATGGTGTTGCTTATGGGTTTGTCTCCTTTTTGATTCAAATTCAATTTAGTAGGGGTAGATTCCCCTCCGCTCTGCGGCAAACAGGACAAACTGCCATCCGAAGCTTTAGGTTCGGCAGCAGATCCTAGCCCCGTCTGCTTGCAGCGGGGTTCATTGATTCAATATCGTTTTTTCCTAGCTATCTGGGGCGTGTCCAGTTCTAGTACTCAGCTTCTTTCGGAATAAGTTCAATATAGGAGATCGCTTTCAAGCCGTCTTCTACAGTGAGTTAACTCTTTTACAGTACAAATTGATAGAGTAACTTTGCGATCGCAAAGTAGAAGGCCGGCTCTAACTTAAGTTAGACTCTCAACTCGATCGAAAGTACACCCTACAAACTCACGATGCCGCGTTTAACAGCAACAATCACAGCTTGAGTGCGATCGCTGACATCTAACTTATTCAAAATTCGATTGACATGGGATTTCACCGTGCCTTCACCGATACTCAAAGCAGTCGCAATATCGGCATTGCTCATCCCCTGTGCTAGTGAACGGAGTACTGCCAGTTCTCGTTCACTCAGTTCTGGGTTGCTGAGTCGCTGTACTAACTTTGCTCCCACATCGGGCGGAATGTACTTCTGACCTCGATGAACGGTACGAATCGCGTTTAGAAGCTCGTCCGGTTCCGTTTCTTTCAACAGGTATCCTTTTGCGCCTGCCTGCAATCCCCGGTAAATATCTTCGTCACTATCATAGGTGGTTAGTACAATAATCCGAGCCGATTTAGCAGCAGCACAAATTGCACCGATGGCGGCCACTCCTTCCATTTCCGGCATCCGCAGATCCATGAGTGTGATATCCGGTTGGTGTTCCCCAAATAGAGCGATCGCCTGTTCCCCATTTTCGGCTTGGGCAATCACGCTCATATCTGGGTCACGGTTAATAATCGTGGCTAATCCTTGCCGAAAAATAGCGTGATCATCCGCAATTAAAATTCGAATGGGCGTGGCTTGGCTCATCGTAATGCTCACTCAAGGGTTGACGGTGACAATAATTTCTGTTCCCTGCCCAGGTTGACTCCTAATCGTCAGTTGTGCGCCGATGCGCTCTGCCCGTTCGCTCATGCCGAGTAAGCCAAAACCCTCAGAGGATGAAATACTCCCAACGCCAAAGCCTCGTCCATTGTCTCTCACGCGCAAGCAAACTTGATCGCGATCATAGACTAGCTGCACTCGAATTTCGTCAGCATTTGCATGTTTAGTCGCATTGGTTAGGGCTTCCTGCCCCATCCGCAGTAGGTTACTCTCGACTTCAGTGGGGAGAGCATACACTGTCCCCTCAATCTCATAATGTAGAGTGGTATCCATTGCGGCAGTTCTAGTTTGAGCGATGAGACTGTGTAGAGCACTCTGTAAACTGCCCTCCTCCAAAAGCTGAGGACGGAGCGCTATTACCGATCGCCGCGCTTCAGTCAGTCCAGTTCGCGCCAATTCTTTGATCAGGTCTAGGTGTGCTTGAGTTGCTTCTACATCATCCGTTAGCACCTGGCTTGCCGCTCCGACCTGAGCCAAAATGCCTGTAAACGACTGAGCGAGTGTGTCGTGAATTTCGCGTGCCATACGGTTGCGCTCCTCTAAAATTGAGGCTTCTTTTGCTTGCTTCAGCGCCGTAATATCTCGTGCCAGCAAAATCACCTGGTCGTGGTCGATTGGAGCAATGCGAACCGAAAACCAGATTTCTCGCCCAGCTTTCCAGCGGCTGTATTCAATGGTAAGGATTTGCTGGGTTCTCAGCACCTGCTGCATGCAACTCAGGAATTCATCAGCTTGTTCCTTGGCAAGGAGTTGATGCAGTGTTTTACCAATCTGCTCCTCGATTGGTCTACATGTCTGCTTGGGCTCTCTCTCGACTACATCGAGTACTTGCCCTTCAGCAGTTAGTACATACAGCGGATCGGGAATTGCCTCAATTAGAGTCCGTAGCTTTGTCTCTGAGGCTTGTAGGGCTTCTTCTGCCTGCTTGCGATCGCTAATATCCGCAATCACCCCTTCGACGTATCCATTGGCTGCATTCAGATAAGAAGAGGTAAGTCCCCAGAAAACCGTCCCATCTCGTTTTCGCAGCTGTGCTTCATGGCTTCGCAGTTCCCCATCCCGCTTCATCACCTCAACGGCTTGTTGGCGATCGCTGGGATTGACCCAATAGCCTATGGTGTGTTCCAGCCCAATGATCTCTTGGGGTGAATCAAAGCCAAGCAGCTCTGCAAAGCATTGATTGGCATCGAGAATTAATCCATCTGAGATGCGGTTTCGGAAAATGCCGACCTGCGAGTTTTCAAAGATAGCTCGGAACTTAGCTTCACTGCGTTGTAATGCCTCTTCTGCCTGTTTACGATCGCTAATATCTGCAATCACGCCATCGATATATCCATCGGCTGCATTCAGATAGGAAGAGAAAAGTCCCCAGAACACTGTCCCATCTCGTTTTCGCAGTTGTACTTCATAGCTTGGCACTTCCCCATCTTGCTTCAGCAACTCAACGGCTTGTTGGCGATCGCTGGGATTGACATAATAGCTTGCGGTGTGTTCAAGCCCAATCATCTCCTCGGGTGAGTCAAAGCCATACAGATTGGCAAAGCGTTGATTGGCATTGAGGATTAACCCATCCGAGATGCGGACTCGGACGATGCCGACCTGAGAGTTTTCAAAAATAGCTCGGAACTTAGCTTCACTGCGTTGTAAAGCCTCTTCTGCTTGTTTACGCTGGGTGGTGTCATTGCCAACCGATAAGATTTCAACGACCTCTCCCTGGTCATTGAAGATGGCTTGATTTGACCAAGCCATCCAAACTCGCCGTCCGTCTCGACACAGATTTTCACCCTCGCCTTGCGGGTACGATTGAGGATTACGGAGTAAATCGTAGACCATGGATCTCACATCGCGTCCAGAGAGTTCGGCTTCTGGAATGATGGTTTCAAATAAGGTTCGCCCTAAAATCTCATGTTCTTCATAACCCAGGAGTTTTACCCCATAATCGTTGATGTAATGAATCCGTCCTTGCGTGTCATAGCGAATGATGACTGAATTCGCGGTTTGCAGCAGGTTGCGGTAATTGGCCTCACTTTGCCGTAACGCAGCAGTTTGTTCTGCGACCTGTTGCTCTAAAGTACGGTTGTAGTCGGCTAGGAGTTTCTCGGCTTGTTTGCGCTCTGTAATGTCTTGAAAGGTAGCGATCGCATAGGTGATATTGCCCTGTTGATCAAAAACTGGTGTTCCCCGTGCCTCAAGTAGAATTGTGGCCTGATCTCGACGAATTTCTATATCTTCAGTCCTGATGCGTTCGCCCCTTAATGCCCGCACAATAGGCAAGCTCTCCGCTGGATAAATTTGATCCGTTCCCGCTACATAAAGCTGATAAGCCTCTGAGAGCTGCTCCGGTGCGATGGAAGGATCAGTTTCTTTGCCTATGAGTTGATTGCCGCATTGGTTGGCATAGTAAGGGCAACCCTTCGCATCCACGATCGCAATTCCCACCGGAATCGCTTCGAGGAACTGGGTGATCTTGCTTTCCTTAGCTTGTAGTTCTGAGTAAAGGTTGGCATTTTCGATGGCGATCGCGGCTTGAGTCGATAATAGCTGCAAGACCTGCGATCGCTCTGGTGTAAATACTCCAGCAGCTAACCGATTTTCTAAATACAATACACCGACCAGCTTGGCTTGATTTAGCAGCGGCAGACAGAAAACAGATTGAGGCTGGTTCTGTTGAATGTATGGCTCATTAACAAAAGCACCTTCATGAGTCGCATCATTTAAGGTGATAGGCTTCAGAGTCCGAATCACGTATTGAATAATTGATTCTGGCAATTGATCGACAATTGGAATAGACGGCAACAGCTGAGTCGCACAAGAATTTTCATCGGTATTGAGTTCACAAGCCGCTTCGATTAACCATTCTCCTGAGTTTTCTAAAATCAGATATCCGGTTTGTGCGCCAGCATACTCAATTACAGTCTGCATAAGTGATCGCAGCAGTTGCTTCAGTTCAATTTCACGAGAAATTGCCTGTGAAGCTTTCATCACTGCTGCTAAATCGAAAGCAGTATGGAAGGGATTAGAGATAGTTTTAGCAGTAATAGGAATTGATGTGGAAGCGGCTCCAGACGACTGAGAAAAGAACTGTGGATAGCGAGTTTCTAAGTCTTTAACTTTAGCAGTTGCGCCCCAGCGGTCATAGCAATAGTGCGCTTCTTTCATGTAGGTCTGAGCAAACTTTTCCCGACCTCGCGCCAGATAATGTTTTGCTGCTAATTCATAAGCTAATGCTTCTTCCTGGATATACTCATTTTCAGCAGCACCTGCGATCGCCCGTTCATAAAACTCTTCAGCCTCAAGAAATTGCCCTAAGACTCGCGCTTTCTCTGCCTCGACTAGATAAAATTGATGTAGATAATTCATTGGGGCATGTTCTGCCCATTTCTTCATCTTTTCTTGGTTGGCAATAACACAACTTAGCCAAGCTACTTTTTCAGAGTTTGAAGCATCGAGCAATAGGCTTAAAAGCGCTAGAGAATGATAGAAACAGAATACAGGTAAAAGCTTTATTGCCGACGCTTCTTCAAAATGTCGCCTTGCCAAAATAGCAGTCTGTACAGCTTGATGGTGTTCTTCAAACAGATAACACAACATGACTTTGTGCAAATAGAGTATTTGAATTGAAATTCCATCTTTAACTGCAATAGCGTGTGATAATGCCTCCTCTTCATTAAACACCCGACCAACTAAGCGACTGGGATTCTCAGACCTATCTAACAAATTAAGAATGGTCTGCCACACTATTGCAATCCAAGTCGAGGGGCTTTCCCGTCTGATCCGATCAACCGCTTTGCTGTAGGTTGCCGTTTTCTGTTCCAGCTGGGTGAGTTCCTCACCGACAAAAAACGAGTGGTGGCACACGGTATATGCAACATAACTAGCGATTTCAAAGTCTCCGGTTTCCACTCCTTCGTGATAGGCCTTAGCCAGCAGTGGTATCGTCTCCTTAAGATGTACTTTCCATTGCATAACATGGTAACTAAATATGTGTAATGCTTTAACCTTGCCTTTTTTGGTATTCAATCGTTCCGCTAAGCTAAGAGCCAATTGACCAAATTTATAGCCGAGTTCAATGTCTTGAACAACTCCACATAGAACAAACCCGTAGCCAGCACAGCCCAGTGGTGACCAGGTAGCATTGCCGTAGTTGATTGATAAATTCACCATTTTGCAAGCAACCAGTATCACCAGTGCTGGTGATGCTATGAATGCAGCAGACCCTATATTCGCTAGGATTGACATTGCTGCTAGCGGTTCTGGTGCAGTCATCTCTGGTAAATTAATCAAGTCTTCAATTTCTCGTTCAGCAAGTAGTGCCGCCGTTGACTCCAATCCGTCTCGAACATCTAACTCACTTGGATCTTCTGGTAAAATCACTCCTAGGAGCTTCAGCACTTCCAAGCCAATTTTTAGTGCTTCTTTCAGGTTGCCCTGTGACAAATATCTTTGAATGCTGCTATCGTAGACTTGCACTTTGTCAACCACTGTTTTGGCACGAGCTAGTACCACTTCCACCAACTGTTCCATCTCATCAAAGCAACCCTGGAGATACGCCGCTTCTGCTGCTTCTGAGTACAGCGCTAAGGTGAGATCATACTCACTCTGCCAACTCTCTGAATTGAGGAGTTGAAGCCCTGTAGTGAAATACTTAAAAGCTGCTTCATAAGCCGTTGCTGCCTTTGCTTTCTGACCTGCCATTAAATTCAATCTGGCAATTTCAGTTCGTTCTGATCGAGCAGTGAGTAGCTCAAGTCCTTGATTGAGATGATCGATGATTTCAAATAACCGATCAGATCGTTGCTCTGGTGAAGTTTTTTCGAGCAAATTGCGACCGATTTGGAGATGAACAACCTCTTTCTGCGATTCATCAATTAGAGCATAAGCCGCTTGCTGAACGCGATCATGCAGAAACTTATACTCTTGAACTAACAAGTCTTCGTCCAATTCAGACAAAGGTTGAATTAATCCCGCTTGTATTGGTGCTAGTAGATCCTGAAAAATTGCTTTCGGTGATTTTTCGCAAACGGTTCCTTCGGAGTTGCGCTCTGCGCTAAGCGCCAACGTTTCCAAATCAAATTCAGCCCCAGTACAAGCGGCGATGGAGAGAATTTGTTGTGTTGCTCCCGGCAATTTCTGCAATTGACGCAGTAGCAACTCCACCACATTATCGGTGATATCTTGAGCTTCGATCTCAGTTAAGTTCCACTGCCAACTCAACTGTTGGGAATCAAAGGTCAACAGGTTTTCGCTATGTAGCAGCTTCAAAAATTCACCCACAAAGAAAGGGTTGCCCTCGGTTTTACGCAACACGACTTGGGCTAAGGAACCAACGGTATCAGGATTGCGATGTAATGTCTCAGCTATCAGTTGAGTCAACGGTTCCATCGTTAAAGGAGTCAGGGTAATTTCTTGAAGCGCTGCTCCCTGGTTTCGCAAGCTCTCTAGCGTTAAGACCAACGGATGCGTTGGAGTCAGTTTGTTATCTCGGTAGGCTCCGATCAAAAACAGATACTGGATTTGCTCATCAAGTAAGATGAGTTCGATTAACTTCAAAGTCGCAGAATCGATCCACTGTAGATCGTCTAAAAAGATGACCAGGGGATGCTCTTTTGCACAAAACGCCCGCACAAATCTTTGAAACGTGAGATTGAAGCGATTCTGTGCCTCTGTTGCTTCAACTTCGGGTATGGGCGACTGCTTGCCAATGATTAACTCAACTTCGGGGATGACATCAATGATGATTTGTCCGTTGCTGCCCAGAGCAGTGAGCAAGCGCGATCGCCACACTTCCACCTGCTCATCCGGTTCGCTCAAGAGTTGCTGCACTAACTTTTGCAGAGCATCGATGATCGCGCTGTAGGGAATGTTGCGCCCAAATTGGTCAAATTTGCCAGAGATAAAATAGCCGTGCTTTGCTGTGATCGGTTTATGGAGTTCCTGCACCAATGCCGTTTTGCCGATGCCAGCATAACCGGAGACCAGCATCATTTCACGATGCGGTGGTAGGGTAATGTCTTCTTCTGCTCCCCCACTTCCCCACTC
>NZ_JADEXE010000249.1 GCF_015207265.1 Nodosilinea sp. LEGE 07298
GCTTAGGATACTGCTGTCTCCGCCCCATTCTGACCTCCCCCAAGTGACGACCGAGCCGTCCTCTTTCAGGGCCGCAAAGGCACCGTCAGTGGAAAAGATTTGAGTTACGCCCGAGCTGAGCTGGTCGGCCACGGCACTGCTGTCGCCGCCCGATTCTGACCATCCCCAAGTGACGACCGAGCCGTCCTCTTTCAGGGCCGCAAAGGCACCGTCAGTGGAAAAGATTTGAGTTACGCCCGAGCTGAGCTGGTCGGCCACGGCACTGCTGTCGCCCCCCGCCCCGCCCCAAGTGACAACCGAGCCGTCCTCTTTCAGCGCCGCAAAGGCTCTGAAATTCCTGACCTCCCCACTCGTCCGCCCTGGCCGAATTTGAGGAATCTCGGTAAACCCCGACAGCTCCACCGTCACGGCTTCCCCATCTACCCATACTAGGCCCCGGTCATCCGCCGATCGCAGCTCAGCCACCTGAGCCTCGCTCAGCTCCACCCCCAACACCCGAGCCGCAAACAGCTTGCCCTCATCCCCAGTGGTATCCTCCTGGTTTAGCACGTTATCCAAGTGGTGCCCCAACTCCTCCAATAGCACCATTGTCTGCAGCTCCGCACTGGCCAGACTCAGCCAGTCCTGATTCAGATAAATGGTCTGCCGCTCCTGACTGTAGGCCCCTGCCGCACCGGGCATATCCGCACCGGGGAGAATAACCACTGGCGGCAGTACCGAAAAATCTCCCTGCTGCCACTGCTGTTGCAGACTCCGAGCCAGAGGCCTATTCAGGTCTAGGCCAAAGGCCTCCGACAAAATCGGTTCAAAAGTCGCTGATTGGGCAAACTCAGTCAGGATCGACTGCCAGTTCAGAAAAGTCATGAGGGGCTCTGGGCTCTAATACACAGCAACTTGCAGAGCCCCGCTGGCCAGATACTCAGTCGAAGATAGAGCAACCGAACTGCTACAAGCATTCACTGCTCAATTATTCCCATTACACTGGCAAGTGTCTGGGAAGATTTTTTATTTTTAGATAGGCTTCATAACCCTTCCCACTTGTTATGAAGTGCAGGTCGGTTAGCCAATATAGAGCATGACTGGGTTAGTTGCCCGCGCCGCAACCCCTCCGCTGTTGGAATTGAGGCTCAAACTCTTATCCAATCTTGAATCCAGCTCCCTGGACTAGGGTTCAAGGTAGAGAGACAACTGAACGAAGCTATCAGGACTTTGGGAAACTGGCACAAGCCAACATAGTCCACATTTAGGCCACTCAAGGTGGCTACTGTCACAGAGCACATTTGCTTAGGGTGCATAAGTCCCGAGCCTAACCTAACCTTTGACCGTGAACTCGGTTGAGCCGCTAATCCCTCCTGATTTGGGTCACCCTCAAAGTACTTCAGAATAAAGGTTTGGAACCCTTCCCCCCAGTTATTCCGGTCACCCTCTTAGAACCGCTTCTTTAGAGGAAGAGAGGACAGCCAGACGATAGGTTACGAGCTCTACTTAGCGTTCCATCTCAACCTGACGAGAGCGCTGGGGTGGCTGCATTGCCTGATGCAGCCACCGATGAGCCTTTTGGATCTGGCCAACATCTTCTACCGTGATGCCCTGGGCCAGCTGCGGTTGCCAGGCCCCCTGGGGCCGCTGAAGTCGGAGCAGCTCGCCGCGACCATCCTGGGCCACCAGGGATATCGTGTCGGTCGCTTGGCAAAACGACAGCGTGTAGTGTCGGCCCTTGAGCACCCAAGTGTCAGGCCCAGTTTGCTCGGTCTCGCCTGCCCGCCTGGCTAGCGTCAAGATACCTCTCACCTCCGGCACCAGGCGTTCAGCCCACATCATCTGCTCGGCGCTGATCTGCTGTCGCTGCTCCCGCTGCTGGCGTCGTCGTTCAAGGCTGCGAGCGAATTCATGAGCAAGGCGAGAGATCGCTCCTGCCCATCGAGATTGCTGCTCACTCGCTGATTTAACTCGTTCAGCTGTGTCACTAAGACCGATAAGAGTACCTGCAATTGTTTGGAGCTGTCGCTGCTGCTGCCAGTTTCTAGCCCTTTCAGCAATGCGTTCAAGCTCTGCTGGAGGTGGCTGTGGTCGGTGGTCATCTGCCTCTGCGCCTGCTCCGATTGGGCCTGGTGGCGCACTAAGGTCTCGATCTGAGATCGCAGCTGGGCGTTGTCCTGCTGGAGTCCCGCGATCTGTTGCTGGAGCGGTAGCAAGGCCTGCTGCAACGCGCTCACCAGCGCGTCGGCCAAGATCCCTGGCGGCATCTCGATCGCCCACTGCTGAGGGGGTGGCGGCGGGGGTACTTTCCGAGGTCTGGGCATGGCTATTCACCAAATTAAAGAGCGGGACATAGTCGCTGACGTTCTCCTTGGCTGAGGATCGCTGCGCCTGACGCAGCAGCTCATCCGGGTCGGCGGTGTAGAGCGAGAGCTGGTATTTGGCCCGAGACACGGCCACATAAAACGATTCTTGGCTGGTGGTGGCATCCATCAGCGCCATCACCCGGTCGGCGGTTTTGCCCTGGGCGCTGTAGGTGGTGCTCACCAGGCTGTAATCGACGTACTGCAAGCCGGTTAAGTCCACCGCATCACAGCGGCCATCGGGGTAGCGGATCTCGGCCTGGCCCTGGGCATCAATGGCCGTCAGGGTAAAGGCCTGCCCATTGCGGATGCTTTGATCCCGGTCGTTGCGCGTCCAGCGCAGGCGATCGCCCACAGCAACGGGGATCGCCTGGCGGGTGTAGACCGTTTTGTTAGGACAGGCTGTTGGGTCAATCTCCAACGTTTGACCAGCTTCATCGGCCAGGGTCAGCCGGTTGCGTCTGGCATCTACCTGGAGCACCTGGTAGAGCTGCTGCTTCGCCAGGCCCTGGCGTTTGTACTGCTGGTTCAGGGTAACGATGTCACCGCTGGCGTAGTGGGCGGCATAGCCTGCTTGGGCCTGGGTCATGTCTTTGCGCCGCAAGGAGGCCAGGGTAAAGCCGTCGGAGCCTAACTGCTCCTGAGACTGAAGCCCTGTGCGAATCAGGGCGGTGAGGGCTAGGCGCTCTTGATTGGTTCCGGCGAGCAGCAGGGTTTTGTCGCGCTCTGCCTCATCGAGGGCCAGGTAGTCGGTGGCCACCTGCTGGAGGCGTGCTGTCGGGGATTTGATCGTTTGAATCGAGCCCGCCCCGACCAGGGTTTGAAAGGCGGCTTCCGTCTGGTCGATGGCTAGCAGGTTAACCGCTTGCTTCAGGGCCGCTGTCTTCTGGCGTCGAGACTCATCAAGGAAGGCGGTTTGAATGCCCCCGGCCTGCAAGCTCTTGAACGGGTTGCCTGCCTCCACCGCCGAGAGCTGGCGGGTGTCGCCCACCAGAATGACGCGAGCCTGTCGCTCTACGGCCAGGTTCAGCAGTCCGTGGGCATCTTTGGCGGAGAGCAGCCCGGCCTCGTCAATCACCCAGATTTCTCGCTGTTCCGGTGCTGGCCTAGGTGCTTGAGCAGGCGCTGGAGCGTGCAGCAGGCTGGCTACGGTGTCGGTCGGCAGTCCGGCTTCTTTGCCCAGTACGTTGGCCGCTTCGGCACTGGGGGCAAACCCTCGCACTGAAAAGCCCTGGACTTCAGCCGATTGCTTGAAGGCCTGCAACACAAAGGTTTTGCCGCTGCCCGGCAGACCCTGCCAGGCCAACATCTGATCGCTACTCGTCAAGGCCAGGGTGAGTGCCCGTTGCTGACCGGCACTTAGGGTCGGCCACTGATGCAGCTGATCTTGGAGTTCGGCCTCGCTCAGAATCGGTGCCCACTGGTGCTGCCCCTGGTGCATGAGTTGAATGGTGTCTCGCTCCCGGTGCAGGGCTGCGGTGGTGGTGTACTTGTCCTTTACAGCCTCGACGGGCAGCAGCTCGCCCTGGGTTGAGATCGCCTGAGATAGAGTGGCGAACGGCATTTCACCCAGGGCATGTTCTAGAGCAAAGCGCTCTACCTTTCCCCGGCGAAAGACTGACTCTCGCTCTGAGGCGTGGGCGGTGCCCGCGCGGGCCATCTGGTCTGCCTGATGGTGGGCGGCAGTGGAAAGATCTCGCTCCTGGTGGGGCACCTCGGGCAGGGTCAGGTTCTGGTCGCCAATCTGCTGCTGCCAGGCTGCCATCAGCACCTCGCGGGGCACCGCTTGTTTTCGTTTGCGGGTGCGCAAGGTCGCCTGTTTTTTCTGGCTGGCATGGAGCGGGGTACCCTGGGTTTCATCCAGGCTCTTCTGCCATTGCTGGAGGTAATTTTCAATCTGGCGGGTGCGGGTGGAGAAGGTGCCGAGCAGGGGCTGGCTGTAGTTGCTCAGCTCAAATTGCCCTTTGCCTTGGGGGTCGATATCGTAGCCGCTCTGCCGCAGTTGGTAGGCAAGCTCGTTTTGATAGATCTCTCCCAGCAGGATCTGGTTGGCCAAAATCTCTTCGTTGCTGAGGCTGCGCCAGGTTCCATCCGGTAGCTGGGTAGTATTCATCACCACGCAGTGGCTGTGGAGCTGCGGGTCGAGTTCGCGGCTGCTGTCGTGTTGAAAAACCGCCGCGACGATGTTGCCGGTCACAACCCGCTGCCGTCCTTCGGCGGTGCTGATTCGGGCTTGGGCAAAGCGTTCTTGCAAAACGCCTAGGGCAGTATCGACGGCCTGGTTATGGGCGGCGATCGCTCGCGCATCCCCTTGCACCAGCCCAGCTATGGAGACGCTCTTAGGGGCTGAAAAGGTGTAGTCGGTGGCGGCCCGGTGACGGGTGGGGTCGATGGCGCGGGCATGAAGGCATTCACCGTTGGGGCCACTGCCGTGGAGCAGGGCTTTGAAGTCCTCTGGATTGACCTCGCCTTGGAGCCCGAGGGTGCTCGCCCCCTGGCCATACCAGCGGGCAGTTGAGCGAGCCGCGTCGGTGCCTTCGGTGTAGTAGTCGTCTTTTTCGTAGTAGGTTTCGGCCTGGGCAGCAGAGACCGAGCACATCGAGAGCATGGGGCTTAAAGTCCCTCAACCATTGAGTAGATGGGGTTCAGGAGGGTTTGGTGGCATCGTGTCAGACCGTCGGAGTCGTCCTCCTCCTGGGTGTAACCATCACCGTAAGAAAGGAATCTCGCAGAATCCGTGCACGGGCTGCACGGACTCGGTGAAAGTTGGTCTCTATAGTCGGGACAGATCGCACGCCAATCACCGACGTCTGACGCCTCTACCCCAGCCTGGTCATCTGGGGCTCACGTCTAACGCTGATTGCCCATTCCGCTGAAGAAACCATCTAACGACGTCTGACGCCTCTGCCCCAGCCTGGTCACATGGGGTTCGCGTCTAACGCTGATCGCCCATTTCGCTGGAGGAACCATCTATGGCTACCCATCAACTCTTTATCGACCTTGGGATGTCGGGCACCAAGGCCTGTTTGACCGACGGCAACCGCTGCTACGGCTATGCCTGTCCACCCAAGGTGGCGGATTTGCCGCCCTCGGAGCTGGAGGTGCTGCGTCACCAGGGCCAGGAGTACGGCGGTGGGCTGGGGGCTGGAGCCTATCTCCAGTGGAACAATCAGGCCTATGCCCTGGCTGATGATGCCGAGGGGCGTCCCAACAAATCTACGGCCACCCTGCGCAAGAGCACCCTGGCCCATCTCCGCAGCCTGGGTGCGGTGGGGGAAATGGCCCACACCCATCACCTAGAAACCCTGCATCTAGATATCGGCATCGCGCTGCCCTTTGAGGAGTACTTATCTGAGGCCGAAGAGCTAACCCAGCGGCTGCAAGAAACGGGGCACTTTCTCTATCGCGGGCAAGCCTACGATCTCCAGATCGATAGCGTTAAGGTGCTGCCGGAGGCGGCGGGGCTGGTGCTCTGGCGCAAGCAGCAGCACCTGGCCCAGCAGCAGCAGGCCAGCCGCCAAAACTATGTCGTGCTGATGATTGGCCATCGAGATTTGAGCTTTTTGGTGTTTCGCCAGGGTAAGCCCCCAACAGGGAAGCCCAGTGACTCTGAAAAGTTGGGCTATGTCGCTTTCCTTGAAGCGGTGGCTCAAACGCTCTGTGAGCCGGAGAATCCCTACCTGGTGCAGGCGTTGTTGAGGCAGCAGGAGGCGGTGCAGTTTCCCGACCAGCCGGGCAAGGTGTTTCCGCTGGCCCAGCGCAGGCAGGAGGCGGAGGCGTTTTACTGGGAGCAGGTGCGGCACCACCTGAGCGAGCATTTTGCTGCCCTCGATTTGACGGAGTATGAGGTGCTAATTGGTGGTGGTACCGCTTCGACGCTCTTGCGGCCTCATCTGACGGACTACCTGGCGACGTTGCCCGGTGCGACGCCCAACTGGCTGCCCGATCTGGCTCAAGAAATGGCGTACCGGCTTCAGGAGGTAACCTCTGCAATCGACCAGGTGCGCTTTGCTGACTGCTATGGCGGGGTGAAGTGGTTGGCCACCAGGGCTCATGCCCGCACCAGGGCACTCCAGGAGGTGCGGGCATGAGCCGTCGGCAGCGGGTGATCTTGCGCCTGGATGTGGAAGTGGATTCGGATGCGGGGCGGCTCTTCACCTATCTGAAAACGAACCCGGCGATATCGCTGCGGGAAGCGGTGCTCAGGGCGCTGAATGTGTTTTACCTGCCCTGGGCGTTGGAACCAGAGCTGAGCCAGTCGGAGCTTCAGGCTCTGGCTCAAACCCTGCTGGAGGATATGCAGCTGCGCAGTCTACAGATCCAGAACCGGTTTTTGGCGATCTCTGGGGCATCGCCGGTGCTCGTTATGGCTCAGGTTCCTGGGCCTCAGCCACTGTCTGCGGTGCCGAGAGCGGCGGAGTCGCTGTCGCCGGTGCGGGCTGACCCTGACCCGTTTATTGATGTCGATATGGATCTGGCGGCGGCAGGCCTGGATGATTTTTAGCCTCGTTCGGAGAACCGGCTCGGCCACACCTCCGTCTCTAGTCTAGGTAGGGCACCGCTGGTACCGGCGGTGCTGTCTGTCCCTTACTCTGACGATTGCTATGGCGGTTGTACTCATCATTGAAGATGACGCGGATGTGGCCGATACCATTCAGGCCTGCATTCAGGCGGCGGGCTACACCAGCTACTGGGCCGAGACGGGCGAGCGGGGGCTGGAGCTATGCCAGCAGCTCCAGCCCGATGTCATCGTTCTGGATTTGATGCTGCCCGGTATGAATGGCCTTGAAGTCTGTACCCGTGTCCGGCGGCTGGCACTGAGGCCAGAACCCTACATTTTGATGCTGACGGCGCGGCGGGGGAAGACCGATGAACTTTCGGGCCTTGCTACCGGGGCCGATGACTACATAACTAAGCCCTTTGACACCGATCTGTTAATCGCTCGGCTGCAAGCGCTGCTGCGGCGCGAGTTATACCATGAAGACCACGCGGTCGGGGCCGATGCGGCGTTGATTCGGCATCAGCATCTGCGGCTGCATCAGACGCACAGGCGGTGCAGCGTCCGGGCGTCGCTGACCGGCGATTGGGTTGACCTGGTGCTATCGGCATTGGAGTTTGACCTGCTGGCGAAACTGGCCCAGCAGCCGGGTCAGGTTTACCCCAGGTCGCAGTTATTGGACGATATCTGGGGTCTCGACCACCCTGGGGATGACCACAGTACGGTCGACTCTTGCATTTTTAGGCTGCGCAAAGAAATTCGCTCGAAACTGCGGGTGCCGGAGGGGGTGAACCCGTTGGTCAAAACGGTAAGAAGGGTGGGATACAAGTTTGAAGATGCAATCGATTAGGCAGGCCTGGCGCTCTGCGCCGTTGCAGATACAGCTGCTGACCTCCCACATCGTGACGTTGGGGCTGGGGGTGCTGATTGCGCTGAGCCTGACGGCGATCTATCCCTCGCTGGCGGAGGGGGGATTAGAAGTCGGCCTGGCGGTGATCGCTATGGTCGTTTTTCTGAGTCTGTCATCGGGAGAAATCATTGTCAGGCCGCTCAAGGCGTTGCGGCAGGCAATGGCGGCGTTTATGGCGGGGGATTTAGAGGCGCGAGCTCCCCTGAGCGATGTGCCGGAGCTGCGGCGGTTGGCGGTTGACTTTAACCGCTTGGCGATGAATCTACAGACGGTGGAGCAGCGGCGGCGACAGCGACTGGCAGTGCTGATGCATGAGATCAACACGCCCCTGACGGTACTCAAGGGGGATTTGGAGTTGGTTCATCAGGGGGTTAGACCATTGACGGCTCCCTTGCTGGAGAAGCAGCTGCGGCAGGTTGAGCGGGTGAACCGTCTGGCGGAGGCGATCTCAAACTATTCAAAGCGGATGGATGATTATCTGCCGACCCGCTGTCAGGTGTGTGCGCTGTCCGCCATCATCGGTGAGGTGGTGGAGCTGGTGTCGTCGCTGCCCAGCGCCCAAGGCCGGACGATTCCGGTTCGATGTCCTGATGCCCTGCCTTCGGTATGGGCTGATCCTGACCAGGTCTATGAGATTCTAGAGAATCTGCTGAGGAATGCGGTGTTGTATACGCCGCAGGGCAGCATTGCGGTTGAGGTTGAGGTGAAGCGCAATTTCGTCTGGACGGCGGTTGTCGACACTGGACTGGGGATTGCGGCGGCTGACCTCCAGGAGGTGTTTAAGCTGCACCAGCGCTCTGAGGCGGCGCAGCGGTGCAATCCAGGTGGCAAGGGGTTGGGGCTGACGATTGTCAAAGACCTGGTGGAGTTGCAGGGGGGTGCCGTTGCCGTGGAAAGCCAGCTGGGAGAGGGGAGTAGGTTTTCGTTTTCGTTGCCGGTGGCTTAGCGCCTCTGCCTGGCTGATACCTCATCCAAAGGTTTTGCTGATTTCGCCGAGCGCTACACTTAAAGCACTCTGTGTCGTTGCTCATTGCCTAGCTGGGGCTGTTCGTCACCATGACTCAAGCCATTGCTCCACCGCTCAGCTTTCTAGATTTTCTGGAGACGACGCCTGACGATGGCAATCGCTATGAATTGGTCAACGGGGAGCGGGTTCAGCTGATGGCGACCCGTGCCCATGACGACGTGGCTGATTTTATCTACGACGCCTTTCGCGATCAGGTCAAGCGCGATCGGCTGAACTACAAGGTCTCGCGCTTTGCCTCGGTTAAAACCCGGCGCGATGATGGCCTGGTGCAGGGCCGCACTCCCGATGTCAGCGTGATTGACAAAGACGTTTGGGCGGCTGACCCAAAGGCCTATGCAGCGCTAGAGGATCCTATTCAGCTGGCGGTAGAGGTGAGCTCAACCAACTGGCGCGACGACTATCTCTATAAGCTGGCTGAGTACGAGGCCCTGGGGATCCTGGAATACTGGATTGTAGATTACCTAGCGGTAGGGGCTATCCGCTACATTGGCTCACCTAAGACGCCGACAGTTTCGGTGTACACCCTGATCAATGGCGAATATCAGCTCCAGCAATTTCGTGGGGGCGAGCGCATTCTCTCAATGACATTTCCAGAGTTGGCTGTGACGGCGGCTGACATCTTTAAAGCGGCTGGCCTCTAATATCGCGATCGCCACGGCCAAGCGGAAATTTGGACGGCGGATCAGTTCAAGCAGGTGATGGGGGAACTGAGTCCGAAGATGCGATCGCACAACCATGACCGCTGCTGACAATGGCGCACTGACAGCAGCACTGATTAAAAAGCTCGTCCTGCAATCTTCAAAATAAACCCGAAGCGCCCCACCACCGGGTGCATCTCAGTTTTGCCAATGTCATTTGGCGTCAAGCGTGGGCTCGTTACATGGGGAAACTGCCTTCAAACCCAGTGGTGTCGTGGGGAATTGTCTTGAGCAAATGATTGACCTCCTCGAGTTCAGCGTCTTCTGGGTCAAAAGAGCCACCCACCCATTTGAGCATTTCCTCATGTTCTGGATGGTCGACGGATCGGATCGCGTCTAGAAAATTCTGATAGCCCCAAACGCCGCCACAGTCTTCGGGGGGGCAGGCGCGTTTGGCTTTGATGCAAACCGGATAGCTGGCCTCAGGGTCAGCGGGCAGCACTTTCTCAACCAAAATCTCGTGCTCCCAGGACGGAATGTGTCAACAAAAATGAGACAAAAACTAAAAAGAGATTAGTGTGGAACCGCCGGGCTGTTAGGAGCCGCCAGCGGTGGATTGATCCAAACGGCAGTGGGCACAACAGGTGGGCTGGGCGGAT
>NZ_JADEXE010000250.1 GCF_015207265.1 Nodosilinea sp. LEGE 07298
CCGTCACCCTAGTGCCCTTGCCCCGCTGGCTCTCTAGGTGAATGTGGCCCCGATGGGTCTCGACAATCACCCTAGCGATCGCCAGCCCCAGCCCGGTCCCCTGTTCGCCGCTGCGTAAGCGGGAGGGATCAGCTCGGTAGAAGCGATCGAATGCGTGGGCCACAGCTTCCTCATCCATCCCAATGCCGGTATCCTTTACCGTGACCTGTACCCCCGGCTGTCCCTGGTGCTTAGTGGGCTTGACTTGCACCGTCACGTTACCGCCCTGGGGGGTGTACTGCACCGCATTGCTGATCAGGTTGGTAAATAGCCGGATGAGCTGGCTGGGATCGCCCAAAATCGTGGAGCTGGCGGTGGGAGGTGCTGCGAGGGTTTTTTGAGTGCCAGAACGATGCTTCCCTTGATCCCCGTGGAACGCCTCTACCCGCAGAGTAATCTGCCGCTCGGCGGCCATCACCTGCTGCTCTTCCACCACATCCTCCAGCAGCCCCTCCAGGCTAAGCGAAGCTGGGGTTAGGGCAATCAAGCCGCTCTCCTGACGGGCTAAAAACAGCAGGTCATCCACCAGTCGCCCCAGCCGCCGGGTCAGCCGCTCAATCACCTGAAACTGCTTTTGCTGAATTTCGACGTCGGGATCGGGATCCGACAGCGCTACCTGGGCATTGGTCTGAATCACCGCGATCGGGTTGCGCAACTCGTGGGAGGCATCGGCGGTAAACTGCTTCAGCTGTTGATAAGATTCACGCACGGGGGCGATCGCGATCCCCGACAGCAGCCAGCCAATCGCCGCCACCGCCCCCACCATTAGGCTGGTGCCTAGGGCGAGATCGACAATCAGCCGACGGCTGGGCTTTGTCACCTCAAACCAGGGGTGGCTAACCCGCAGGTAGCCCAACACTTGGCCGTCAGCCTGCACCCGCTCGGTAATTTGGCGAAAGAAGGTCTCTTGCCCTACGCGCACCGTTTCGCCCGCTGGGTTCACGTGCAGGGGCACGGGCTGGAGGTCTGTAAAGGTAGACCACAGCAGTTGCCCATCGGGGCCAAACCACTCCAGGTCGATGTGGTCGTCTTCGACGGCGCGGGCATTGTCACGAAAGCTGGCTTCTACGTTGACTCGCAGCGGCGGGCCACTGGTATCGATAGAGGCGAAGATGTGATCCCCGGCGGCATCGGGTTCGATCACCAGCGATCGCTCCACAATTTCCACAACATGGTTCAGGGTGTCATCTACCCGCTCCACCAGGGTGGTGCGCACGTAGAGGTAAAACCCACTGGCAAATAGCAGCAGCAGCACCGCCGTTACCGCCGTATACCAGAGCGCAAGCCGCTGCCGAGTCGCCTGAAACATAGAGAACTAGGGCAATTTTCGAGTGACAAAGTTTAGAATGAATTAGGCCATTTTTATAGCCTGTTGAGCATCCTCTGCCTCTGGTTTCAAGGTCTTTGAGGGATATCAAAATTCTGTTACACAGAGAGTCAATATACCTGCCGTATCATCCTAATAGCTGACTCACGGTTCGCTGATTTTTCTGGCGTTCTATGAATTAGCCAAGCGCTACAGGTAGTGCCTAGAGGTATGTTTTCCGGATTGCCTTCATGAATCATTGGAGGGCATACAAGGTAAGCATTTAGTCAACACCTTGATCAAATGCTATGAGCCCTATTCTGTCGTAGGAAATTACGGCGTTTTGATTACGGATATTTCTGATCAGCTATGATTCCCCCTTTTTCATCAGCTTAAATCGCTAAGGTCGTCCAGGCTATTCAGCAGATCGTCGGAGGCGTTGTTTTGGTCTGGGGCATTGAGCAGAGCGTCTAGATCGAGAAGGCTTTCGGCCTCAAAGTCAGGGCTTAGAGCGAAATCATCTCCCTGAGCGCTCTCTAGATCGGTCTCTAAGAAGGCATCAAAACCCCTATCAGCGTCTATCGCGGGCGGGGCAGCGGGTTCGGAGGAGAGATCGCTCTCAAGGTTTAGATCGCTGTCGAAGCTTATAGCTTCTGGGTTTCCGGTATCAAAGCTGGAGTCTAGAGCAAACTCATCGCTCTGAGAGTTCTCTAGATTGTTGTCTAGAAGGGCGGCATCAAAATCCATATCAGCGTCTGCGGCAGGCGGGGCAGCAGACTCAAAGGAGAGATCGCTCTCAAGGTCTAGATCGCTATCGAAGCCGGTAGATTCCAGGTTTTCGGTATCGAAGCCGGGGTCTAGAGCAAACTCGTTGCCCTCAGGGCTCTCTAGATCGTTGTCTAGAAAGGTGGCATCAAAATCTATATCAGCGTCTGCGGCGGGTGGGGCAGCAGGATCAGGGGGAAAAGCGCCGCCTAGATCTAGGCCGGCTTCTAGGCCAGCGGCCAGGGTAGCGGCATTGGCGGCGGCGATCGCAGTATCCAAATCAAACTCGCCTGGGTCAGCTATGGGGGCAGGGGCCTCAGACGGCAAAGACTGCTGTAGCTGCAGCCTGGCCTCATAGCTTTGCTCTAGCTCCTGGGTGCGCTGGGTGAGTTCATTCTGGTAGTGCTCAATTTTTTCGGCTAGCTGCTGCTCATACTCTTCGCGCAAGCTGGCTTCTAGCTCTCGCCGCAGGTTCAGCTCCAGTTCTTCAGCGGAGGGCTCGGTTGCGATCGATCCGGCTCCTGGGGAACTAGCCTGGGCCATTTGCAAACGGACCTCGTAGTCTTGTGCCATTTGAGCCAGACGCTGGGCTGTGTCGTCTTGATACTCGGAAATGCGTTCAGCTAGCCGCTGCTCATACTCAGCTTGAAGTCTAGCTTCGACCTCGGCCAAGTCGGTGGATTCTGCACTATCTACTGTTGACGGCTCCGGCACCAGGGCACCCAGGGGAATATTACCCGTGTCTTGGGCTAGGCGAGCCTGAGTCTCGTCCTGGTAGTGAGCGATCGCCTCGGCCAGGCGTTGGTCATAGTCTTGCTGGGCCTGCGATCGCGCTTCAACCAGCTTCTCCTGCAGGTGCTGCTCGTAGGCCTGCTGAATTTTGGTGGCGGCTTCTTTAAGACGAGCCTCGTACTGCTTGCGAATACGTTGCTCAATGGTGCTATCTACCTCGTTCGAGACACCGCCCATCATGCTCTGGCGAGCTTGGTACTCGACCTCCATCTGGCTACGCTGCTCATCATACTGAGCCTGGTAGCGCTCCATGCGCTCAGTTAGCTGCGCTTCGTAGTCTTGTTGTAGTTGCAGGGTGGCTTCGCGCAGCCTCTGCTCATGCTCTTTGGCCAGATCATCCTGCCGCTGCTGACTTTGGTGCAACGCCTCACTCAACTCATTCACCTGACTCTGGCGAAGGTAATATCCCACAATAATGGCCAGTAGTAGGCCAATTAAAACAGCAACAATAAGACCTTGCGTAAGTTGAGGCATCGTATTTTCCCCTGTAAAAAATAAAGCCGAGCCGCAGAGCATTTACGCCTGAAAGGCAAAAAGGCAACACCTCTCCCGCCTTAGCAGCTACTAATAAATATTGACGATCAATGATATACGCTGCGCCCCGTTTAGGATCTCGAACTTTGTCCCCACAGAACCTTTAAGGTACCCAGACCAGAGACCGACAACCACTTTTCTGGCGCTAACCGTTCGATAACAGATTATGTCTATGCTCGGCGTTAACCCTGCGGGCACTTAGACTCATCCTCTACAATGAAGTTACAACGCCTGATTCAGGTGGCGGGCCATGTTACGCCCGTGCTCTAGGTAACCCTGCTTAGCTTTACCCCATTACCCTATTGCTTATGACCCATTCTCCCCACCGTCAGCCTGCCGTTAGCGACGCGGTTCAGCCGGAAAGCGCCAGCGCCTCCCAGCCCAGCCCAGCTGAAGATGATGCTCTCAAGCTGGCCTATGCCATTGCTGCCGCTGCCGATGAGCGCAAAGCAGGTAACATTACGATCTTGCAGGTGGGAGATGTATCGTATCTGGCCGACTATTTTGTGGTGGCGACCGGGTTTTCGGCGGTTCAAGTGCGCGCCATTACCCGATCGATCGAAGCAGCCCTTGAAACTGACCACAACCGTCGTCCCTTAAGGGTTGAAGGCCAGGGCGAGGGCAGTTGGATTGTGATGGACTATGGCGAAGTGATTGCCCACATCTTCATGCCCGAGGCTAGAGACTACTACGATTTAGAAGCCTTTTGGGGCCACGCCAACCAGATTGTCTACCCATCCTCTAGCCAGCACTTTAGCCCGTCTCAGTTTTAATCACTAGACTAGAATTTTCCCCTGCCATCTGCTTGCCGAGCAGTAAACAGTGATGTAGTCAGGCGCTGCTGACCGGTGGTGTGAATTTGGGTGAGGGCGTAGGCGCAGCCAAGCCAAAGGCTTTGTGGCCGTGGTGGCGACCAATGAATTGCCCTGTAGAGTTCCTATTGGTAGGCAATTCGTTTAGGCTAGAGCTAGATTTGCGTAGTGTCGGTGGCAATGCCTCAAAGATGTCCTGTACCGGCTGAGCAGCAGCCTATCAACGAATACCAGGATGTACGAGATTCTTGGTTTTACGGCTGGGGTAGCCGCAACTTAACGGGGTACCTCAAGCCGGTAGTTGTGCTTTGGATCGTCGGCTGGGCAGTGGCCGGGCCTATGGCAGCGGCCAGCTTTGTACCAGCTAAGCATCCAATGCCTTTCGGCCTTAGCGCTGCCATGGGGGCACTGGTGCTGCCCTTGCTGGCGCTGCTACAGCTCTACGTGGGCTGGGCCCACGTGGGGGGGCGACTCCGGCAGACCACTGTGCCCTACGAAGAGTCGGGCTGGTACGATGGCCAACTTTGGATTAAGCCAGAAGAAGTATCAAACCGCGATCGCCTCATCGTAGACTACCAAGTGCAGCCTGTGCTTCAGCGCATTCGCCGCACTCTGGGGGTGATAGCCCTGCTGCTGGCCCTCGGTCTAATTACCTGGCCTCTCCTGGTGTAACGGGCCGTCTTTCCAGTGGCTGCACCAGTCGCACACTCTTGTTCATCACCGCAGAGCCTCTATTATGACCAGCAGTCGGGTTAATCGACACCAAACCAAAGAGCTACAGATACAGCTGCTGAGGGAGGGCATTGTAGAGTCTAACCACATCGCCCACGTGGCAGTGTGCGATAACCGGGGCCGCACCCTATCAGTGGCTGGCAACGGCGAGTTGGGGACTTTCATGCGCTCGGCGCTCAAGCCCTTTCAAGCTTTGGCAGTAACGGCGGCGGGTGCACTAGAGCGCTACAGCCTCGACGATCGTGATTTAGCGATTATGTGCGGCTCCCATCAAGGCACCATCGAGCAGGTGCGCCAGGTCTTTCACATTCTTTGGCAGGCTGATCTCGATACTACCGCCCTACGTTGTCCTATCCCAGCGGGCAAAAAAAGCCCCTTAGAGCACAACTGCTCGGGCAAGCACGCCGGCATGCTGGCTGTTTCTCAGCAGCGCAACTGGCCCTTAGAGAGCTACCTCGATCGCAATCACCCGGTGCAAAAGCTGATTGTGTCGCGAATTTCAGAACTGTTGGGTATGCCCTCCGACGAGTTTATCTGTGCCCACGACGACTGCGGTGCCCCCACCTACTTCATGCAGCTCAGCCAGATGGCGACGCTCTACGCCATGCTTTCATCGGGCAGCAGTCTGGATATGGAACGCATTGTGCGGGCCATGACCAGTCACCCTGATATGGTGGGCGGCCCCGACTCCTTTGACACCACGCTGATGACCTTAACCAGCGGGGCCTTAGTTAGTAAATCGGGAGCCGAAGGCATTCAGTGCATTGGCCGAGTGGGTGAGGGGCTTGGTGTAGCCATTAAGGTGATTGACGGAGCCAAGCGGGCCAAATACGCCACCGCCATCTTTACCCTCCGTCAGCTCGGCTGGATTTCACCCACGGTGGCCGACACCCTGGCTGAAACCTATATGGAAATTGGCAACTACAAGCGGCTCGATGTGGTCGGCGATCTGCCCATGATGTATTAAATTTGATGAGCTGTAAGTACTGTCCTCAAAGGATTACAGCCCATTTGTCGAAAAAAAGACTGTCTTTAGAGAAAATTAGATTGTTAACTGAGAACATTTATCGCTATACTGAATAAGTCGACGCGGGGTAGAGCAGTCTGGTAGCTCGTCGGGCTCATAACCCGAAGGTCCATGGTTCAAATCCATGCCCCGCCACCAACTAAATCAAAAAGGGTTCCTAGAAGTATTCTGGGAACCCTTTTTGTTTGGCCTAGCTGGGCTAACGGCCTGCTAATGGGCAATATAGCCAGTGCGCCGTCCAGTTTTTGCCAATGGTAATGACCTCTGTGTCCTAAGCGCATTGGCCAGCGCTATAGTGCTTAGGCAATCGCGATTGTTGTTGACCCCGTCGAGAGCAGCACCCATGGCTCAGCCCAAGATTATTGTTTTAGATGACGACCCCACTGGATCTCAAACAGTGCACAGCTGCCTACTGCTAATGCAGTGGGACGTAGAAACGCTGTGCCAAGGGTTGCAAGATGCCGCGCCGATTTTCTTTGTGCTGACCAATACCCGCGCGCTCACCGCCGCCGCCGCTGAGGCGGTCACCCGAGAGGTTTGCCAAAATCTGAAGCAGGCGATCGCCCTGGTCGGCATTCAAGACTTTCTTGTGGTCAGCCGCTCTGACTCAACCCTGCGGGGCCACTACCCGGTGGAAACCGATGCGATCGCAGATGAGCTTGGCCCCTTCGACGCTCACTTTCTGGTGCCCGCCTTTTTTGAGGGAGGTCGCATCACCCGCGACAGCACTCACTATTTGATCGTTAATGGCGAACCTGTCCCTGTCCACGAGACCGAGTTTGCCAAAGATTCGGTGTTTGGCTACAGCACCAGTTATCTGCCCGACTATGCAGCCGAAAAAACTGCCGGACGCATCCCGTCTCAGGCGGTCGAGCGCTTTACCCTGGCCGATATTCGCGCCGGATCCCTAGAGCGGCTCATGACCCTAGAAAACAACGTCTGCTGCGCTGTCGATGGCGAAACCCAGACTGACCTTGACCAGTTTGCCCAAGACCTGCTCACCGCCGCTGCCCAGGGCAAGCGCTTTTTGTTTCGCAGCGCCGCCAGTATTCTTACGGCACTGGCGGCTCTCCCTGCCCAGCCCATCGATGCTGACCACATGGGCACCTACGTACGCGGTGGACAGCCCGGCGTTATCATCGTCGGCTCCCACGTGAAGAAAACGACCCAACAGCTAGACCAATTGCTGCAAGAGCCAGGGGTAACCGGCATTGAAGTAAATGTGACCCAGCTGCGAGATGGTGGCCCCACGGCCCGCCAGGAACTGCTCACGGATATCTTGGCGCAGGTCAAAACCGCCTACAGCAGCGACCAGGTGCCCGCCGTCTACACCAGCCGCAGCGAACTCACCTTTGACACCGTACAGGCCCGCCTCGACTTTGGTGTCGAGGTCTCCTCCCTGCTGATGGATGTGATTAAAGGCCTGCCCGCCGACATCGGCTTTTTGATCAGCAAAGGAGGCATCACCTCCAATGACACGCTTAGCACTGGGTTAGCGCTACGGACGGCCCGCCTGCTGGGTCAGATTTTGCCAGGAGTTTCTGTGGTCCGCACCCCTGCTGATCATTCTCAGTTTCCCGACTTGCCCGTGGTGCTGTTCCCCGGCAATGTGGGGGATGATATGGCGCTAGCGATCGCCTATCGACGTCTGATGAACCGCTAAAAATGGCGTAGAGACGCGATTGGTCGCGTCTCTACACTCAAATCTAACGGCTTGCTTCCTGTCGCTCTTCTCGCAGATCTTCGATCAGCTGGGCCAGTTGGTCGCTGTCGGTGTGGTAGACCTCATTGCAAAAGTGGCAGATGGCTTCGGCCCCCTCGTCTTTTTCGATCATGTCCTGGAGCTCATCTTCGCCCAGCATTTTGAGCGCCCGCAGCATGCGATCGAAGGAACAAGGGCAGCTAAACTGCACCATTTGAGTTTCGGGCAAGATTTCCAGGCCTAGGTCCCCAACCAAGTCGCCAAAAATTTGGGGTAGGGTTTTGTTGGCCCGCAGCAGGGGGGTAAAGCCCGTCAGGCCAGCCAAACGGCTTTCGATCAGGTCTACCATTTCGGCGTCTTCAGCGGCTCGGGGCAAAATTTGTAGCAGCAGCCCCCCAGCGGCTTCTACCCCATTGGCCCCCACAAATACACCCAGTACCAGAGCCGAAGGCGTTTGCTCTGAGTTCACTAGGTAGTGGGTGAGGTCGTCGCCAATTTCTCCAGAGACCAGCTCTACCGTGCTGGAGTAGGGGTAGCCATAGCCCATATCGCGCACGACGTACACGTAGCCGTTGCGGCCTACGGCACCGCCCACATCCAGTTTGCCCTGGGCATTAGGGGGCAGTTCAATCGATGGATTGTCCACATAGCCACGGGCGGTGCCATCCATCCCGGCATCTACCAAGATGCCGCCTAGGGGGCCATCACCGCGAACCCGAATATTGACCCGGCCCTGGGGCTGTTTCATACTGGAGGCCAGCAGCAGCCCCGCCGAGATGGTACGACCTAGAGCCGCCGTGGCCACGTAGGATAAGTTGTGGCGCTGCCGGGCCACTTCGGTCAGTTTTGTGGTGATAACGCCGACCACCCGAATGCCGCCATCAGCGGCGGTAGCCCGAATCAGTTGATCTACCATGCGTTGCCCCAGTCTTCCCTTAATATTGCTTAGTAATAATTGTAGAAGGTTTGGGGATGCGGTTTTGAGAGGGTTTACCGACCCTGGCGCTAGGGCACGATTCCGGGACGGATACTCGTTCCGAGTCAGTTCTCGCTTGTGCAATGCCGCAGGCTATACGCTCTGCGAATCGCGCTCATAACCCCTATCTGGTTGGTTTTCTTTTGGCATACTGGGAGGTGTTGTTTGCGGGCACATCACCACCCTATGCTAGGCACATTTCAGCACAGCCGCCTTCGCATTGAAGTTGAGGCTAACCAGGGACAAATTCAGGCCAGTTTGGTGCAGCCCAGCAAATTTAGCCAATGGCTCTGGCCGCAGCGATTTAGTCAGGGGCTACCCAACGAGTTGCACAGCGGCCTCAGTTTTAATAGCTATCTCGGCCCGGTTGAAATTCACCACGAAGTCAAGCAGGTTAACGATCACAGCCTTTATATGGTGCTGTCTGGAGGTATTGACGGGTTTCACGAGTGGTACTGGGGCGAGCAGTGGGTGCAGTCACGGCTGGAGGGAGTTTCGGCTTTGCCCCTAAATCTGGGCCAAAGCCTAGCGATCGCGCGCCTGCGGCAATTTTTGCATCAGCCTACAACCTAGCTACCAATCTTCTAGACCCTCCGGCTCCTAGACTTATAGACGTTTAAGATAGGTGCACCTGGCCCAGCACGTGCACCAGTTCATCCAAGAACTGACCCTGGGCTTTAATAATGCGTTTCTTGGCCTCTTCTAGTTCAAACCAGGCGGCCTGATCAACCTCAGGGAACTCCTTTAGTACACCTGAATGGGGCGGCCACTCTAGCACAAAGGTATTGCTGTGTAGGGTGTCGGGGTTAAAGTTGCCTTCAAAAGCCCAGGCATAGACCAGTTTGCCTCCAGCCTGGCGCACCGGTTGCAGGGGGCGAAAGACTCCCGTTGGGGCCTGCCCGGTTTCCTCAAAAAATTCGCGTTTAGCGGCCTCAAAGGTATCTTCCCCAGGGTCAATTTCGCCCTTGGGAATGGTCCAGGCTTGCCAGCGGCGATTGACCCAGTAGGGACCGCCCGAGTGCACCAACAGCACCTCCAGGTGGTGATTCTGGGTGCGATACATGAGCAGCCCCGCGCTTTTTTTAGCCATAGCAGCAATTCCCTTCTAGGGAGGCTCCGCCAACGCACTACACCCTGGCTCATTGAACTAAACCTGAGTGTGTCGTACTTACGATATGAGCCGTTACAGCACTAAACCAGGGACTCTATCGACCCTCAGATTGTAGCTGGCAGGCCCAAAAATGTTTGATATCTATTTGATCTATATATTTTGATCTATGTAGCATCTGTTAAGACATTTAGAGTTCCCAAACCCATCC
>NZ_JADEXE010000251.1 GCF_015207265.1 Nodosilinea sp. LEGE 07298
GGGCCGGGCGGGTCAATTGTTGGCGACGGCGGCGAGTGGCAGGTGCGGCAGATACAAAATCGGTAATGGGGGCATCCCCAGCAACTGCAGCTTCCTCAGTCGCTTCTACAAAAGGATTCACCGCATCAGCTAAGGCCATTTCTGACGACGCTACCGAGCTTAATTCGGGCCGTAGCTCACAGCTCAGGTGAGTCTGGCCCAGCTCTCGCACCTGCTGCTCAGACATCAGCCCCAGTCGCAGCCAGGTATCTAGCCCTTCGAGCAGCCCTGGCTGGTCAGGCGATAGGTCTAGCTGTAATCGAATAGTGACGTCTCGATCGTCAGCCATAGCTGCCTTGGGAAATGGTTTTAGAATTATGATCGCTGGGCGGCGAGGCAGTTTTCTAAACCCCAAATTCTTAACTTCAAAGGACTACAACGCTTCTGGCTTCACATCGGCATAAAGCCGCCCGCGCTTACCCAGTGTGGTGACCAGGGTATACACCGTGTAGAGCCACCCCGCCACAAAAAATATCCCCCGGCTGACCACCTTTAGCGGGTTGCCGTCTTTGTTGCAGGGGGGGTGCCCCAGCACGTGGCAGTCGAACAGGCGACCGTAGAGCCGCAGATTTTGGCTCAGGGTGAGGTTTTTGAGCGCCAGCAAAAAGTGGTTGTGGTAGAAGTTCATCTGGTAGTTGAGCGATCGCGTTGTAATGTCGTGGCAGCCGCCAGTCTCCTCGCCCAGGTGCACCAGGTGGGCCTCAGGGCTGTACCAAATGATGTAGCCGGTCGACCGAATGTGCAGGCAAAAATCAGACTCTTCGCGCACCGCACTCCCCGAGAAGCGCTCGTCAAACCGCAGCCCGTGCTTGTCAAATAATTCTCGCCGGAACGACATATTGCACCCCCGCGCTGTCAGCACTTGCTGGGGCTGGGTGGTATGCACCAGGTCAAGGTGGTACCAGGCAATGCCGGGATCCATGGCCTCCGGTGGCAGGTAGTCGATTTCGAGATCCTCCTGCTCCGCCAGCTTCATGCGGTCAAACACTCGCCCTGCCACCGCCCCCACTTCAGGCCGCTCTATAAAGGTACGGGCGTGGGCGTAGAGGTAGCCGGGGGGCAGCACCACATCGTCGTCGATGAAGAGGACGAGGTCAGAATGCGATCGCTCAATCCCTACATTACGCGCCGCTGGCAAGCTAGCCCAGGGTACCTGGTACCAGGTAATCTCCCCTGCCTCAGCCCAGGTCTCTAGCTGGTGCTGGGTGGCGGGCTGGTGGGTCTGGGTTTGGTCCACCACCACCACTTGATAAGCCGGATAGTCTTGGGCCAGCACGCTGCGCAGTGTGTCGCACAGCACTGCCTCCCGCTGATAGGTGGGGATGATTACAGCAATAGTAGGCCAATCCATAGTGACAGGGGGTAAGGGCTGACAGCAGTATTCCCACCGAGCTGCGCTCAGGACAACCTATGGGTGTGACTGAATTGGCGTACCTGTCGATTCTGCTCTTTTCGACTCCGCTCCTTTCGACTCCGCTCAAGGAACGGTTCGGGCTACTCCACTTCCTTTCGGTTCCGCTCCTTTCGACATCGCTCAAGGAACGGTTCGGGCTACTCCACTTCCTTTCGGTTCTGCTCCTTTCGACGTCGCTCAAGGAGCAGGTTGGGGCCATTGTGCCGACGAGGAACAGCTAGGGCAACTCCACCGAGGTTGGTTTGGCAATGTGGGGCAACCCCCAGCCCAGTTTCTCCCGCAGCACGGTAAAAAACTCTGGCGACTTCAGGCGAATAAACCGGGCGGGGTAGGGGGCGCGGCAGGTGCTCACTAGGTCTTTGGGCATCACGTAGCAGCCCGCATTGCCGTCCACGATTAAGACCAGGGGGTCGGGGTTGGCGGAATGGATGGTGACCTGCTCGCGATCGGGGAACACCAGCCCCCGCGATGCCAGCGAGTGCGGACAAATAGGAATTAGCTGCGTGACCGATACCCCTGGGGTAATCACCGGCCCGCCCGCCGAGAGCGAATAGGCCGTAGACCCTGTAGGCGTAGAGACAATAATACCGTCAGCGGCAATATCGACCGGGGCGTGGTGGCCGATCGCCACCTCAAAGTGGCACATGCTGGTTAACGGTTCGCGGTGTAGCACCATTTCATTCAGGCACAGCGCCTCCCAGACCAGGTCAGCACCGTGAGAAAGCTTGACGGCCAGCATTCCTCGCTCTTCGATTTCGTAATCGCCCGCCAGCACCTGATCCATGGCTTGGGGTAGCTGATTCATGTACGCTTCGGTCAAAAAGCCCATGTGGCCAGTATTGACCGTTAGCAGAGGCACCCCAATCGGGGCCAGCTGACGAAAGGCCGACAGCACCGTGCCATCGCCCCCTAGCACTACCGCAAAGCTCATATCAGAGTCAAAGTGGGGCGGCACCAGACTATCGAGTGGGGTATGACAAACGGGGCGCTCGGGCTGAGAGTACCCCAAAATGCCGCCCATACCCGTGGCCAGCCTGACGGTGTAGCCCAGGCGAGTCAGCTTTTCCTCCCATTCGAGAGCGGCCTGGCAAGCTACAGGCTTAACGTCGTTGTAGATAATGCCAACCTTGGGCACAGGCAGGGTCCAACCTTACAATCGGTGAAGATAGGGTAAACAAAACGTGCTCTACACCCGCTAAGATGCCGAACACGCTGCTGGGGATCGTAGTTTACCTTCTCCCTAGGCTACCGTTTTTTCGTCTAGGGTTAAACAGCCCATGATTGAATTACCCAGTTAGTCCCGCACATTTTCCTACGCATTTAAGGCCTCAGGTCGTATCGTTGCCCACACTATTGGGGTAGACCACAGCCTACGCTACGGTTATCGTACCTGTGAGGGGGTGACCTTGCCCTACCAACTGCCCACATTTTGCATTGCTTGCTTTTATCGCTGTGACCCGTCGCCAATCTGAAACCACCGCCTACGTTCGCATTACCCACCAGTCGTGGAGCCAAGGTCGCATCGAAGGGGAAGTGCGGGCCAGCACCTACGAGTGGCAGTTTCAGTGGCGTTTTCGCCAGGGCCAGCTTAGGGTAGAGCCATCGCTAGGGCGGGCGCTGATCTGCGAACCTCTCAGTCGCTTTCTAGAACGCTTCGATTACCAGCTCGAACCTGGCGGCGACTACTCATTTACCATTCGAGCCAAGCTGTAAGGCGAAACGTGGCTGTGGCATCTTACAATTTTTGGGAAAAAATGACCCAATCTGGAGAAGCCGATCGCACGTTATGAGAGTTGATGGAGTTGGGTATTCTAAATCCAACTTTTGTCAACTACCGAAATGTTTATCCAACGCGAAAAAAATAGCATGGTATGGGGAATCACCCTGGCGATCGGGGCGGGGGTTCTCTTGGGCGGCGGCGCGGCGCGGGTTGAAAACCAAGCCTGCAGCAAATCAGAAACACTAACGGGGTATTGCCTCACCGAAGCGCCCAAGGTTGAGATAGCTGAAGGCATGATTGGTGGTGCTTTTGCTAGCGGTGGCGCGCTGATGATGATTGAGCTTTGGGGAAGATTTTCAAAGCAGCGTTAGGATTGTTGGGTGCACAGGGCTTTCCCACCAGTCGTCTAAATCCTTTATGCCTTTGGTTTTGTCGCTATATCCTTCGTCTGACCGACCCGACTCCTGTCGCCAAAGCTTAGTTTGAGACTGCATGCATTGTCTTTGCCCTTAAGCTCATTGAGAAAGATGGTAGATCGGACGGCTTACTAAACGGGCGTTGGAAACTAATTGGGTCAAGGCAATGTGACGGTACAAACAATCACATTTGCGGAGGACAATTAGATGAGGAAGCTACTTGCCGCCCTTGGATTAATTGGTTTTGGTTTAGTCAGCTGCACCGCCTACGAACCCTACACGACCTGGGATGCTGACGATGACGGTTATTTAGACCGCAACGAGACTTACACTAGTGCCTACGATACCTGGGATACCGATAGGGACGGCTATCTCTACGACACTGAGCTTTATGGCGGCCTAGGGGAAACAGGACTCTATGACGCCTGGGATACTAATCAGGATACTTACCTGGATGCCAACGAATTTGGTATCGGCATTAACGATAACAGCTACTTTAGCGCTTGGGATACCGACGGTAGCGGCGCGATCGAAGGCTATGAGTATCAGAGCTACTACGACCTTTGGGATTTAGATAACGACGGCGTATTAGACAATAGTGAGCTGTCCGATGGAACCTATAACTACTGGGATTTAGACGGCAGCGGCTATCTAGATCGCAGTGAATTTGAAACTGGGTTAGACGACAGCGGCGTCTACGATGCTTGGGATGCCGATGGGGATGGATTGCTCAATCAAAATGAGTATGGCTATCAGTTTGGCACCTAGCCCCATTTCAGATTGAGAGGCAAAGTAGGCCGATCGCTGCGTGATCGGAGCGTGGGCTTGTCGCCGTAGATTATCGCAGAGCATCATGGCGATCGCTAGTGACTAGCCGGAGAAAAACTGCCTGTCCTAGCCGCGATCGCTCACCGACAAGGCCACTGTAGCTGATCTAAAATCTGCCGATTCTGTGTTGCTTGGCTTAGTTTGGCGGGCTGCTGTGGCGCTGTCCGGGTGGGCTTAAAAGTTTGGTTAGGGGCCTTCACTGATGTACGGCCTCTACCATGGCGTCGCATTACTGCGCAAGTGGGAATACGTTTAGAAGCAAGCTGCCCGCCTGCACGATAATGACGGATCAGCTAGCCGTCAAAATGATGAATTGACAAATTTTAGGATGCACTTGACTACCGGGTGGCTACTCATGGTGTATCCTTTCGTTGCATTTTGGTTAATTCAGCTGGATATACACGTTCCTAAGTCTCCTTTTGCCTAAACCACTGGCTCAAGAACGCAATTGGGCTCGACTCACCCCGCACCCGAGAAAATACAACTTTTCTGTAGGGAGGCTGTCTTTATCGTGATCAAGTCATTGCTTCATGCAGCCTATCTCTGTGTATGATTAAATGTCTCCACCGTGGAGGGCACATCCCCAAAAGCCTCTTGCTTTGCCCATAGCGGCTAGCTGAGGAGCGAGGGTATCAACTTGAAGCGGATAAATCTAGCTATAGGATTTAACTCAACTATCAATCTTAAATACAGAGACCATTGAGACCTGGTGATAACTATAATTAATTTAGACCGTAAAATAGTTCTGTTTCTTCCGTCAGGCTACTCGATGGCGTGGAAGGATAAGGGAACTAAATGACTACCAAGAACGTTTTTTGGTGGTTACTGTGAATTTTGATGTTTGCACTATGGATATTTGAACTATGGCAGTAAAAAGCGCAGACCCCTTGACTGGCAAAGAGCTTCTAGCTAAGGTCAAAGATAATGATGGCCTAACGAAGCGGGAACTCGCCAAAGAATGCGGTTACTACACCACTGGTAAAGAGGGGCAAACTCGCGTCAACTTGGCTGAGTTCTATGATGCTCTGCTATCGGCCAAGGGTATTCAGCTTGAGCCCGAAAAAAGTAAGGATGGCAGAGGTCGAGAAGCCTCTTACACCGTTACTGTTCACAAGAATGGTCAGATTGTGATTGGGGCTGCCTACACCCAGGCTATGGGCCTTAAGACAGGAGATGAGTTTCAGATTAAGCTTGGCTATAAGCACATTCACTTGGTCAAAATTGGCGAGGATGGCGAGGATGAGGGCGAGGAATAAGGGTTAGATCAATGCGATCGAGTTCTGCGATCGCGCTAACGAACAACACCTTTCTGCTCAAATACTTTCCCTAAAGCGTTGACTTTGCGAGTGGGCCAACCCCGGCAGTCGTAATATCAGCGAATCAGCACCCCTGGCTACCTTTGGCCGGGGGTTTTACGTTGAATGCCCATTAGTCAGCACTGCCAACCGATCGGCGGCAGCGATCGCTCTCACGGCCACACTTGAAAAATTGGCCAACAGCAGGCGTTAGCTAGTGACTATCAGTACACCTGAGTCATGATATGGGGTGTCCCTCAGGCCACAGACACTATGCTGGTTCAACTTTTGCCGATGGTTTTGGTCTGCTGCATCGGCTATGGGCTAAAGCGGGCTGGGGTGCTAGGGTCGGGCGAGGCCAAAACCATTGGTCTATTGCTCACGCATCTGGCGCTACCTGCGGTTATTCTCAAGGCTCTAGCGACCGCTACGCTCACCCCCGACCTGGTTTATTTGCCGTTGTCGGCGCTAGTAGTGGTGCTGGGCCTTACCCTGATGGGCTTTTTGAGCCTGCGCTGGCTGGGTTGGGAGCGGGCAAAGGCCGGAGCCTTAATGACTACTTTCCCAACCTTTGAGGGTGGTGCCGTGGGCTACCCGCTCATGCTGATCACCTTTGGCGAGGTGGGGCTGAGCCGCATTGTGCTGTTTGACCTAGCTCAGGCGATCTATTTATTGACGGTGGTGTATTGCCTCTCGGCCTGGTTTGGCCAGGCGGGGGTAACGGCGCGGGCGGTGACGACCAAGCTAACGAAGACGCCGTTTTTTTGGGCCATTTTGTTGGGTCTGATCATGAATGCGCTGGGCATTAACCATGGGGTAGTGCTGAACCTGCTGGATATTGTAGGCAGCAGCTTTTTGCTGCTGGTGCTGCTGGTCGTAGGCATGGAGTTTGAGGTGCAGATGGCAGGCGGCTGGGTGTACCTGGTGGTAGCGATCGCCAAGATTGGCGGTGGCCTGGGCCTGGGCTGGGTGGCCGTAACGGTTTTTGGCTTGGCTGGGGTAGAGCGGGCGGCGGTGCTGGTGGGGGCCGCGTTGCCCCCCAGTATGCTGACGCTGTTTTTTACCCAAGAAAATGGCCTCGATACGCGCTTTGCAGTCAGCTTTATTTCGGTGGCAATTCCGCTCTACCTGGTGGTGATGGTGCCGCTGTTGGCGCAGCTGTCTCCTTAGCTTTCTCTTCAATGGGTACCGGCTTTCAAAAGCGTTCTCAGGATGCCATCAAGGGACACTCAGATTTCTCAGACAACGTTTAAGGATGGCTCAGATGGGGGTCAGCCCCCTCTCAGTTGCGCCCAGCACTATAGGACTCAAGTTGATTGATTCACACACCTCTTATGTCTTAAAGGAGCTGAAATTATGAAACGCACCGCCCTCTTTATCCTGACCGCCGCGATCGCCACTGTGACTGTTTCCCCCGCTTTTGCCGCAGCCAACTTCCGCGAACTGCGCCAGGAAAATCTCGACAAAGTCGACTTCGACAAGCTGCACCAAGAAAACCTCGACAAAGCTGACTTCGATAAGCTACGCCAGGAAAACCTCGACAAAGCTGACTTCGACAAGCTGCGCCAGGAAAACCTCGACAAAGCTGACTTCGATAAGCTGCGCCAGGAAAACCTCGACAAAGCTGACTTCGATAAGCTGCGCCAGGAAAACCTCGACAAAGCTGACTTCGATAAGCTGCGCCAGGAAAACCTCGACAAAGCAAACGAGGCCCAGTAATCTGCCAAACCAAAGGTGACAAGTTAGTGGGGGTTCAGGGTACAAGGGTTCAGGGTATAAGGGTTCAGGTTCAAGGCCTGCACACCTCAAACCCTGAACCTTAGGCCGTTAGCGCTTGTCACAATCAGCTTGAGCAAGTTCTCGGCTCCATCAGGCCATTCTCTCTATCTCTATAGCCCGGTAACGCTGCTGTATTCATTCGGAAATAAAGGAATGTTTTTACGGAATAGTTGCCGTCCACTTTGTAGCCCACTTTGGCAAAGTTAAAGTTGAGTCACCCCGCTCCCTGGTATACCCATACCAGGGAGCGGGTCTTTAAAGCAGCGCTGTTGCTAGAGCAGCCATGGGCAAGAGTTTGGATGCTGTCTTGGGATTTGCTGCCGCGCATTTCAGGGTAGCGTCACCACCCTTAACCCCAAATCAATACATTTACTTAGTAAATGCAATGCCTTCAAGTTCATATAAATTGCTTATAGATTTGTTTTGAGATTGACATTTTACAAATCTTGCCCTGTGGTTGACCATTGAGACATACCGAGTCAAGTCTCAATGAGGATAGAGAATCTCCATGGTTGCCCTTACAGATTTGCGTCAAGCGCCCGCTGCCGCTGGGCGGCTGACCCTACAAACAGCAGCGATCGCATCCGATTCAACCGTTCTTCGCTGCCTCGACTGGGACCGCGATCGCTTTGACATTGAATTTGAGCTGCAAAACGGTACCACTTACAACTCGTTTCTCATCGAGGGCGAAAAGACAGCGCTGATCGACACCTCCCACGGTAAGTTCAAGTCGCTGTACCTGGATCAACTTGAGGCGATCGTTGACCCAAAAACCATTGATTATCTAATCGTCAACCACACCGAACCCGACCACAGCGGGCTAATCGGTGACCTGCTGGCCCTCGCTCCCCAGATTACGGTGGTGGCTTCCAAGGTGGCGATCCAGTTTTTGCAAAACCAGATTCACCGTCCGTTTGGTTGTCAGGTGGTAAAAAGCGGCGATCGCCTTGACCTGGGCTTGGGTCACGAGTTGGCCTTTATCTCGGCTCCCAACCTGCACTGGCCCGATACCATGCTCACCTACGACAGCGGTACCGAGGTGCTCTACACCTGCGATGTCTTTGGCCTGCACTACTGCGACGACACCCTCTACGACGAAATGCCGTCTTTACTAGAGGCCGATTTTCAGCTCTACTACGACTGTCTGATGGGGCCGAACGCTCGCTCGGTGCTGGCGGCCCTCAAACGGATGGAACCCTTTCCCATCAGTCAAATTGCCACTGGACACGGCCCTTTGCTGCGCCATCATCTGGCCGACTGGACCGGGCGCTACCGCACCTGGAGCGAGACCCAGGCTAAGGCCGAGCCCTTTGTGGCGATCTTTTACGCGGGGGAGTACGGGTTCAGCGATCGCATTGTTCATCGCCTGGGGCAGGGGCTGCTCAAAACCGGCACCGCCGTAGAACTGGTGGATTTGCTCGATACCGATGTTCACGCCGTGCGCGAACTGACCATGACCGCTGCCGGGCTAGTGCTGGGCATGCCGCCCCAAACCGCTCCCGATCTAGAGCCCATCCTGAGCACCATCCTCGCAGCGGCTCACCCGAAGCAGTCGATTGGCCTGTTTGAAACCGGCGGCGGCCAAGATGAACCGATTTTTCCCCTGCGCAACCGCTTTCAAGAACTGGGCCTCAAAGCCGCCTTTGAACCAATTTTGATTAAATCTGCCCCCACCGAGGCCACTGACCAGCTCTGCGAAGAAGCGGGCACCGACCTGGGCCAGTGGGTCAACCGCGATCGCAGCCAAAAGCCCGGCCCAGCGCTCAACACCGGTCTCGACCAAGCGCTTGGTCGACTCAGCACCGGGCTCTATATTGTGACCACCAAAAAGGGAGCCGTTAGCAGCGCCATGCTAGCGTCTTGGGTGATTCAGGCCAGTGTGCAGCCCCCCGGTATTGCCATGGCCGTCTCTAAAGATCGCGCTATTGAGTCGCTGTTGCACGGGGGCGACACCTTTGTGCTCAACGTGCTGGAAGAAGGCCACTACCAGCGACTGATGAAGCATTTTCTGAAGCGGTTTCCGCCCGGTGGCGATCGCTTTGAAGGCGTGGCCACCTATGCTGCCGCCAATGGCTCCCCTATTTTGGCCGAAGCTCTGGCCTACCTGGAATGCACCGTCAACCGCCGGATCGAGGCGGGAGACCACTGGGTGGTCTACTGCACCACCAAGGCCGGACGGGTGGCGAAACCGGACGGGCTGACGGCGGTGCACCACCGAAAAGCGAGTAATCATTATTGATTTTGGATTTTGGGATTTTGGAATGGCGAAATCCCTGGATGGTGCATTACGGCCAGTGCCTAAGTTAACGGCAATCCGCAGAAATACCTGTGGCCTAATGCACCCTACGGCCTGGTGGGCAGTGCCCACCCTACGGTAAATCAAGGCTTTCGGCGGTTGCGAAACGCTTGTT
>NZ_JADEXE010000252.1 GCF_015207265.1 Nodosilinea sp. LEGE 07298
GCTGTAGCCAGGGCGGGGGCGGCCAGCAGGCTCAAAGCGGCAACAGAGAGGCAAACTCGTTGAGAAACCCGGTTCATAGTACAGCGACCTGAAGTTACTAACCTGCATTATTCATGAGAGCGCTCAAAATGGCTAACTTGAGCAAGCGCCCCAGCGTTATTCAGCCCTGATTGCCCCTGGATCGCGATCGCACATGATGCACTGTCTATTGCCTGCTGTAAAGCTCTCTAAGAACCCCGAGTTTTTTAAAAACTCGGGGTTCTGTCTAGGTTGCCGTTAACCTCCAGTCGTTGCGCCTTGCCTGCGGGTCATCACGCTGATGTATTCGCCACTGCGGCCTGTGGGTATGGGGGTTGACCAGGCAATGCGATCGCAGTAGTCTAGCGAGGCCAGGTGGTGGATGGCCTCCATTTTCGCAGTGGTATTTTGCCAGAAGCTGGGCCAAAGTACCACTATATTTTCACCCTTGTTATGTCTGTGTTTTGTAACGTAGAACCGTTTTGAAGTGTTTGCGAATCGTCAAGATTTAGTCTTTTTCTGATTCGAGGAAAAACCCTTTGATAGAGAGAAAAAGATTATTGAAAATTTAGGCTTATGTCATTCTTGCTATTTTTGGGTTTGATTGGCCTTGATACCGCCAGTGAATCGCTACGCCAATCGGGTTTAGGCTTGGATTTGCTTGGTTCCGCGAACGCTCTAGCTAACCTATATCAGCTTAAATTTAATTATGTTTGCCTATTTGTTAATCAGGTAACCGTCCCCTGAGCGGAGTCGAAGAGGACATTTAATGTGAGTGTTGGCTTTCTCCCCTTGGGAGACGTTGCAAGAACGACTTCGCTCAGTCGTCGTAGGCCTAGGGACGCTTACAACTACGATGACCCATCATGCATTTAGCTCAGTTTGATTGATAAATGGAATCAAGGGGAGGGTGGTAATATACTGGCCTCTATGGCTGTACCGTTTGGTAGTATTTCTTTGTTCTCAGGTTAGGGTTTGCTTATGTCAATTCCCTGGACGGTTCTGGTCGTTGCTGACTCGCAAGACCTGGGCAACCCCTACAGCCAGCAGTTGCAGCAAGATGGGAGCGTAGCTTACAACATTTTGCTGGAGCCCTACGACGGCGCTGCGTCATTGTTGTCTCAAACCCCGGCGATCGACGGCATTCTCCTGGGGCTTAGCCAGCCTCAGTCCAGTAGCATGGCGCTGCTGCGGCAGTTGAAAGAGCAGATGGGCGATCGCTGCCCGCCTATTGTCATCGTTGATAGTGGCAACACCAAGACCGCTGTTCAGGCCCTTAAACACGGTGCTGCCGACTATCTGGTCAGTGGCCAGACCACGCCCGACGACTTGCGACTGGCGATGCGAAGCGCCATCGAAAATGCCGAACTGCGGCAGGCTCTGCGCCGTAGTCAAGAGCAATTTCAAACCTCAGTTGAGAATATGCTGGACTGTTTCGGCATTTTTTCAACCCTGCGAGATGGGGAGGGGCAAATTGTTGATTTTCGGATTGATTACTTGAATGGGGCGGCGTGCGCCAGCAACCAAATGTCGAGGGAGATGCAAATTGGGCGGGGGCTATGTGAGGTGCTGCCCGGCCATCGAGAGACCGAGCTATTTGGGGACTATTGTCGGGTCGTGGAGACGGGCGAGCCGTTGATCAAAGACTCGCTCATCTATGACGATGCCTATGGCGATCGCCGCTTGATTCGAGCCTTTGATATTCGAGCCACCCGGCTGAACGATGGTTTTGTGGCTTCCTGGCGGGATGTCACCGAGCGCCGGCAGACCGAGCAAGACTTGCAGCGTGCCCTCGCGGCTTTGCAGGCCAGCCAGCAGCAGCGCCGCGATTTGGCCGAGGCGATGCCTCAAATTGTCTGGACGGCGGATGCAGCAGGGGCGATCAATTACTGGAATCAAAAGTGGTACGACTACACCGGGCTAGAAGAAGCTGAGTCCTTTGGCCAGATGGGTATTCAGGTTGTGCATCCCGACGAGCGGCAGCGCACCTTAGATCGCTGGAGTCAGGCGATCGCCAGGGGTGAACCGTTTGAAATTGAGCACCGGATTCGGAGTCAAGGGGGCGAGTATCGCTGGTTTATCAACCGCGCCGTACCTACCAATGGCCAGGGCCAGATCACGGGCTGGATTGGCACGATTACCGATATCGACCCCCAAAAACAGGCCGAAATTGCGCTGCAACAGCAGCAGAGTCGGCTACACCTGGCTATGAAAGCGGCCAAAATGGGGAGCTGGGACTGGAATATTCAGACGGGGCAGGTGCACTGGTCCACCAATCTAGAGCACCTGTTTGGCATGGCGGCGGGCAGCTTTGATGGTCGGATTGAAAGCGTCAAGGCCATGATTTACCCCGACGATTTGCCCTTGGTGGAGCAGGCGATCGACCGCGCTGTTTATGGGCAAGACGATTACACCATTGAGTTTCGCTTTATCAAGCCCGATGGTGCGATACGCTGGGCGCTGAGTATCGGAAAAGTGTTTTATGATGCCACGGGCAGGCCGCTGATGATGGCAGGGGTGGATCGAGATATTTCAGAACGCAAGGCCGTAGAAGCCGCCCTCTGCCTGTCTGAAGAGCGCTATCGCACACTATTTGAGTCGATGAATGAAGGCTTCTGCGTGGCGGAAATGCTGTTTGATCAGCACAATACGCCCATCGACTACCGCTTTTTAGAAGTCAATTCAGTCTTTGAACACCAGACGGGGCTGGTCAATGCTGTTGGCCAAACCGCCCGGCAACTGCTTCCCGGTTTAGAGCCCCACTGGTTTGAAATTTATGGTCGAGTTGCCCTAACTGGGGAACCAGCCCGGTTTGAAAACGGCTCTGACGCGATGAGGCGGTGGTTTGAGGTCTCGGCCTTTCGGATTGGCCTCCCCGAAAGCCGGACCATCGCCATTTTGTTTAAAGAGGTCAGTGAACGCAAACAGGCTGAGCGCAGGCTGCAAGAAAGTGAAGCCCGATTTCGCACCCTGGCCGACAACATTGCCCCCCTCGCCTGGATGGCCAATGAGACGGGCTGGATTTTTTGGTACAACCAGCGCTGGTTCGACTATACGGGCACAACGCTAGAGGCCATGCAGGGCGATGGCTGGCGAGCGGTACACCACCCTGACCATGTTGAGCGAGTGGCTGCGAAAATCAACCAGTGCTTTCAAACCGGCGAAATTTGGGAGGATATCTTTCCGCTCAGAGGCCAGGACGGGGCCTATCGCTGGTTTCTCTCCCGCGCGATTCCGGTGCGCGATGAGCAGGGCAACGTGTTTCGCTGGTTTGGTACCAATACCGATATCGAAGCCCAAAAGCAGCTAGAACACGATCGCGATCGTTTGCTCCGGCAAGAGCAATCCGCTCGACAAGCCGCCGAGCGCGCCAACCGCATCAAGGATGAATTTTTGGCCGTTCTCTCCCACGAGCTCAGGTCGCCCCTCAACCCAATTTTGGGCTGGGCCAAGCTACTGCAGGTGCGCCAGCTGGATGAGGCCAAAACGGCCGCCGCCCTGGCCACCATCGAGCGCAATGCCAAACTCCAGGCTCAGCTCATCGACGATCTGCTCGATGTCGCCAAAATCTTACGCGGCAAACTTAGCCTGACGATGACGGCGGTCAATTTGGCTACCGTGGTGGAAGCGGCGATCGATACCGTTAGCACAGCTGCCGCTGCTAAAGCGATCGCGCTGAATGCGGTACTGCCCAATATTGGTCAGGTCTCGGGGGATGCGGCCCGACTTCAGCAGGTGGTTTGGAACCTGCTGTCAAATGCCGTCAAATTCTCGCCAGCCAACCGCCCAGTAGACATTCGGCTGGCTCAGATGGACGGTTGGGCCGAAATCACGGTCAGCGATCGCGGCAAGGGCATTGCCCCCGACTTTTTGCCCTACATTTTTGAATCCTTCCGCCAGGAGGATGGGTCGACTACGCGCACCTACGGGGGCTTGGGTTTGGGGCTGGCCATTGTGCGCGAGTTGGTGGAAGCTCACAATGGCACTGTCACAGCAGAAAGCCCTGGGGAACAACTGGGGGCTACGTTTACGGTGCGGTTGCCGTCGCTCAATACTGCACCGGCCACGACATCCACTGATGAGGTGCCAGCCCCAGCGCTCGATCTCACTGGTATTCGAGTGCTGGCCGTGGATGATGACCCTGACAGCCGTGAGCTATTGAACATGATCTTGACCCAGTACGGCGCAGAGGTGCTGGCCGTGCCCTCGGCGGCGGCGGTGCTGGAAAATCTGGCCTCCTTTCAGCCGGATGTATTGGTCAGCGACATTGGCATGCCCAACGTCGATGGCTATAGCCTGCTGCGCCAGATTCGGGCCTTGCCGCCTACCCAGGGGGGGCAAACGCCAGCGGTGGCGCTGACCGCCTATGCCCACGAGGATGATCATCGGCGGGCGATCGCCAGTGGTTTTCAGCAGCACGTTACCAAGCCACTGGAGCCAGAACGATTAGTGCAAGCGGTGATAACGCTTACCCGCTAAAGCCAAAACTCGGCTAACTAAAGCCGTTGATCGCCCAAATCATGGCAAAATTCGTGGAATTGCCTACGCCACCCCTAACAATCCCATGGAAATTGACCCCGAGCTTTTAGACCCCTCAACGCGCTACAAGCTGCTGATTGGCAGCGTTGTGCCCCGCCCGATCGCCTTTGTCTCTAGCCTGTCGCCCGAGGGTGTGGTCAACCTGGCCCCCTTCTCCTATTTCAATGCCGTGGGCCACAAGCCCCTGGCGCTGATGTTTAGCGTCAGCCGCAAGCCCGACGGCAGCGACAAAGACACCCTGCGCAACGTGCGCCCGCCTAGCGAGGGCGGCACCGGAGAATACGTGATTAATTTGGCGATCGCATCCTATGCTCACCAGGTGGCCGAGTGTGCCGAGCCCTTGCCCTACGGCGAGTCAGAGTTTGACTACGTCAATCTATCCACGGCCCCCAGCCGCGTGATCAAACCGCCGCGTGTGGCGGAGTCTCCGGTTGCCTTTGAATGCCGCACCCTGCAAATTGTGCCGGTGGGCGAGTTTTCGATGGTGATTGGTCAGGTGGTGCATCTGTTTGTGCGCGACGATGTGCTGAGCGAGAACAATCGCATCGACGCTGACAAACTGGGGGCAATTGGGCGTATGGCGGGTTATGAGTACTGTCACACAGGCGATCGCTTTGAGATTCCCAACGGTTTGCCCAAGCCACCGTCGGTCTAGTGGAATGTTAGTGATCTAGAGGCTGGGCGAGAGGCGATCGCGCTACCGCAGCGGGTGATGCTCGGCCAAAAGCTTTTCGACCTTAGCCTCGTCGATGCGGGCGCTGACCTGCTTAGCCTCGTGCAGGTCGCGCACCGTTTTAGACAGGCTGGCGGTAGACCCTAGGGCAAACAGCGTACCCATGCCCATATAGCCCTTGACCCAGGCATCGACGGGCAGACAAAAAATGCCCAGCGACAGGCTGCCAACCGACAGCACAAAGGCAGCCCAGGTCTGTACAACCCAGGCTTGGCTGTGGCTAGATGGCGGCTGAATAGAACTCATGGTTTGACTCCTCAATACAGGCGACTGCGTCAACCTTAGATGAGGAATCGATTGCAGTGCTGGGGGAAGAGACAGTTGTGCAAATGCCCTAAGCATGGGTGTGATTAAAACCACGTTTTGTCGGTCTGGCATCCGGTCTGACCGTGGACAGTCAAGACAGCTATCCTACAGGCTTACACTGAATCCGACCTGGCTAGCCCCGGTGGAGCTGGGCAAACACCGTTTCCCCCTACGCAATCCGCCTGTTTGGAACCAGAATTATACGATTCGGATTTCGTATAAGGACATACTAGGAGCCTAATAGCTGAGCGATAGACCGGAGTGAGTCAACTTATAGCTCAATATACCTCTATCTAAAGATAGTTTTTAGGTTAAGAACATTATTTTATCGTTAAGGGCGACTCAAAAATCACAAACCTTATTGAGAAAGGCAACGAGGTTTCAAAAGCTTACGGCTCTAAAAGTTCGCAATAGGGCAATTAATCCAGGTACCCTTAATAATGTTGGCAAGCGAAAATTGTAAGCTACAGCCATCTACTAGTGATGTAGATTTATCGATTCATATCTCTGCCCAAAAAACCATACAATGTCTAATTACTATAATTTCATGCTTGGCCCTAACTGGCGCTATCAGTGCCTACTTTTGGCTTATTGAGTTTTCATTTCCAAGCTCAGAATGGTTTTATGGCCTCTTTAGCCTTGATGAAGAGTTAAATATTCCTGCTTGGTATTCATCGTTCATGTTATTGTCGGCTTCGGCATTGTTAGCAGTAATTACTACGATCAAAAAGACAGACAAATATTTTAGATATTGGAAAAATCTGTCTTTAATTTTTCTTTTCCTCAGCTTAGACGAAGCCTTCAGCTTCCACGAAATCTTGATTATTCCAGCGCTCAGAGAAACATTTAATTTGCTGCCAATATTTTTTCACACCTGGGTTATATTTGGAATTCCTGCGGTTATCTTTTTTGCATTTAAGTATTTAAGGTTTTTATTGGATTTGCCCAAAACGACTCGATATTTGTTCCTGCTTGCCGCAACTTTATATCTGAGTGGAGCTTTGGGCATGGAAATGACGAGTGGGCTTTTAAGAGTACATTTCGGCCAGCTCAGCGCGAGCACAACAATTGCTATAGTGATCGAAGAATTGTTGGAAATGGTAGGAACTGCAACGTTTATCTATGCCTTGTTAATTTACTTTAGCAGTTTGAAAGAAGTTATTAATCTCAAAATTTGTATATCTGAGAGGTAGGATCACCTTAGGCTCTGTTCCTCCGCTGCCCCAGTAAAAGCGGCTGCGTCAACCCTAGGCGAGGCGTTGACTGTAGTGCTTTGGGAAGAGGCAGTTGTGCAAATGGCCTAAGCATGGGGTGTAATTAAATCTACGCTTTGTCGGTTAGGCATTTTGCCCGACTGTAGACAGCCGAGACGGCTGTTCTACGGTACTAAATCCTTAATCACAAAAAAAGAGCCTGAGCTTAGCTCAGGCTCTCTTCAATCCGACAAACGTTTTCTAAATGGCGATTTTGCCGCCGTCGTTGCGGGTAATCACCACCGTGGCAGAGCGGGGGCGAGCGTTGCCGCCGTCGGGCCAGTGGCTGGTGAACTGGGTAGGGTCAGTGGCTGAGCCGCTGTTTTCGCCGGGATGCTGAACATTGACGAAAATTACCGTGCCATCGGGCGATTCGGTAATGCCGGTGATCTCGCAGTCGCGGGGGCCAACTAGGAATCGGCTCAGCACTGTGGGGCTAGCCGCCTGGCCCATGTAGGTTTTGACCTGCTGGTCGGCATCGCTATTGATGGGCACAGCTTTGTTGGTCACCATCTTGGCCTCGCCATCGCCTACGGTTCCCGGCAGGGCGGCCAGCATCATGCAGTTGGTGGTATCGGTGTAGTAGCCATCGTCGGTTTGAACCCACAGCAGACCAGGCACCGCCTCGCTAAACCACAGACCATCGGGGCTGGAGAAGTCATTCTCATCGGTCAGACCCGATAGGTTGACATCGGCCTCGGCGCTGGCTTTAGCCCCAAACAGGTAGACATCCCAGTTAAAGCTGGTAGCGGCGTGGTTGCCCTCGGCCTCGCGCCAGCGAATCACGTGGCCGTTGACATTGCCCTTGTTGATGGTTTCGCCCTTGGCGTCGGCATAGTAGCGGGGGTTGGCGGCGTTGAGTGGGGTTTTGACGCCCCGACCACTGCTGCTCGACACGTTGTTGGTCAGGGTCAGGTAGACATCGCCATTCACCGGGTTGACGCCACCCCACTCGGGCCGGTCCATCTTGGTCGCCCCAGCGGCATCGGCGGCGATGCGGGCGTTGATCAACACATCGGCCTGGTCGGCAAAGGCGTAGTCGGCGTAGTTGGCGATCGCCGGGTTGTCCAGGGTCAGCGGCAGCCATTCGCCCGTGCCGTCATCGTTGAATTTGGCGGCGTAGAGGGTACCAGCATCCAGGTACTTGTCTCCGGCGGCCATACCCCGGTTGGCATCGCGCGGATCCCACCTGGCGGCGGAGACAAACTTATAGGTGTACTCGTTGCGGGCATCGTCGCCAGAGTAAAACACCAGCGGCTGCCCGGCTACGGCGGCGGCGGGCCAGCATCCCTCGTGGGCAAAGCGGCCGATCGCGGTGCGCTTTTGTGGCGTGGCGCTGGCGTTAAAGGGGTCAATTTCAACCACCCAGCCAAAGGTGTTGGCGGCGTTGCGGAAGTCTTGCTGGGGGCGGCTACCCGTTTTGCTGACATCCCAGCGCTGGTAGAGGTCGGTGTTGCCCGCTGCATCGGCCCGCGACCAGTTGTAGCGACCTGAAGTTTCGTTGCCAATGCCGTAGCGTTTGAAGGCGGCTACTTCCTGGGCCGTGCGCACGGCATCGTCTTCGCGCCGATTAAAGTAGCCGGCCCAGTTTTCTTCACAGGTGAGATAGGTGCCCCAGGGGGTGTAGCCATTAGCGCAGTTGTTCAGGGTGCCACGGGTGCGCTCACCGCTGGGCGAAAAGGCCGTGGCCAGCAGGGGGCTGCGCCGGGCCGGACCGCTAATTTGGCAGGGAGTGGTAGCGGTAACGCGGCGGTTGTAGCGGGAGTCGCGGTTGATTTGGTAGGTCGAGCCTTGCTTAACCACTTCCACAATGGTGACGCCGTGGGCGGCTACTTCTTTGTCGATCTCGATCGCGGGGCGAGCTTCGGTGCTCTCAGAGCCGTAGTTGGTTGGTCCGTTGGGGTGTACAAAGCCCAGGTCTTCACAGACTTCATGGTTGATGGCGAGCAGGGCGCGATCGCTGCCGCTAGCATCCCAGCCATTGCCAGCCCGATTCATGCCGAAATAGTGCATAGCGTCGTGGTGGTCGCCTGCCCGCACCTCAAAATCGTTGTCGGTGCCGTCGTTTTTGTAGGGGGTAACATTGCTCTTGAGTGGGTCACCTGTGGCCAGCAGCACGCGAGCGGTGTAGCCCTCTGGCACGGTCAAAGTATCGGCAATGCTCTTGGCCACCGGGTTAAAGCTGAGGCGCAGGTTGGTCGCGGCTTGGGCGGTTTTCCCAGTTTGCTTAGCCGAATCGGCTACAAACGCCAAACTTGTCCCCAGCATGGCGGCGGCAGCCAGAGACGAACTACCCTTTAAAAAACCCCGTCGACCCAGGCGAGCGCGGGCCATAACCTGATCAAATGAGTCGTTGCTGGAGGTGTTATGACTTTCATCCTCGGTGTTAATGACTTTGTTGAGAATGGTACGGAAATCTTGTTTTTTGGTCATAGCCAAGCCAGCTAGTAAGCCCTGTAGGTTTCCAGAGAATAATATGAGGCCCAGGTAAGGAACGCTTTAATAGCCGATTAGCGATTATTTAAGAAGTGATGAAGGGACGACCAAGCCATAGGTAGATCCTGGCTCCTGCCGACAGAGGCCACAAAGGTTTGCCAGCACTGACTCATCTAGTACTCGAAGGCTGAAATAAGTCCACTATTCCGGCTCGCTTGGCTCCCTAGCTCCCCTGCTCCCTCGCGATTGGCATTAGTCACCACACTTATGCCGCTGTTTACTATAGCCATAGTCACGTTGGTTAGGACATCCAGAAACCCTATGAACGTTCAAACGTTTGAACGTTCATAGGAGACCTGCTTGGTGGTGCAGAAAAGTCCTGAAAGGGTTGTTGTGAAAGGAGTCCCAAATGAGACAGGGTAGATGGGAAGGGGCATTTCATGAGAGGCTTGAATTCCCCAACTCAAGGCCAGTCTCATGGAAACACCCCTCTTGTATCGTCAACTGCAAGACCAATTGAGTCAA
>NZ_JADEXE010000253.1 GCF_015207265.1 Nodosilinea sp. LEGE 07298
CCGAAAGCCCTATGCCAGGCCCTGATTAGTGCTATGGTTAAAGCCATATATTTTGTTGAAATCTAGGAGTCTAACTGTGGTTGAGCCGTTGCTTAGTGGCATTGTTCTAGGGTTTATTCCGGTTACCCTGGCTGGGCTATTTGTGGCCGCCTACATGCAGTATCGTCGGGGCAACCAGTTCGACCTGTAGTGGACTAGCCCAGCGCCAGATAGGCACTACCTACCGCCGCCTCAGCCGAGGCGGCGTTTTTAATGGGCACTGACATCAGCCCGGCCCGCAGCTGTCGCCAGGTTTCGTTGGCGGCACCGCCCCCGGCGGTATAGATCTGCCGTAGTGGCGAAGTTCCTAGCTCAGTCAGCAGGGTGTAGCCTCGCTGTTCGATGCGAGCAATGCCCAGGAGCAGACCGTGTAAAAACTCTGCATCATCCTCTGGACGAGGGGTAAGGCGAGGGGCTAACTCCGGGTCGTTGATCGGGAACCGTTCCCCCGATTGGGCTAGGGGGTAGTAGTTTAGGTCGGTTGGAGCAGCCGGGTCAATTCGCTGGCTCAGGGCAGCTAGAGTATCTCGGTCAAAGAATTTTTCGAGTACGGCACCGCCGGTATTTGAAGCGCCGCCCACCAGCCAGAGGTGGCCCAAACGATGGCTGTAGATGCCGTACTCTGTCGCATCGATGCGGCGATCGCTGAGTAGCTTAATCACCAGAGTAGACCCGAGCGAGGTCACGGCATCGCCTGGAGCGCTGGCCCCGCTGGCTAGAAAAGCCGCAATGCTGTCGGTGGTGCCAGCGACCACCTGGCACTGGGGCGATAGGCCAAACTGCTGGGCGATCGCACTCGTCACTCGCCCTACCACATCGCCTGGGGCCAGCACCCGAGGCAGTACGGCACTCCAGGGCTGCCCCAGCATCGATGGGGGATAGGCCAAATTGCCCACGTCATAACCGAGCTTGAGGCTGTTGTGGTAATCGCTCAGCCCCCACTGGCCGTGGAGCTGGGCGCTGAGCCAGTCGGCCTGGTGCAGCAGGTAAACGGCTCGCTGCCAAATATCAAGCGGTAGTGACTGGTGCCACCACACCAGCTTGGCCAGGCTAGAGGTAGCGCTGGCGGCGGGGCTATGGGCCGGGGCGATCGCGTTAACCGTGGCTAAGCTTTCTGGGCAGGGGTGGTTGTAGAGCAGTGGCGGAGTGAGGGCAGAGCCGCTGCGATCGCACAGAATCACGGTGCCAGAGGTGCCGTCGATGGCGATGCGGCCAATTTGCGGGGCGATCGCCTCGGGCAACGCCCCTAGCAGGCTAAACAGCGCCTGTTGCCAGCTCTCGGGAGCGGGCAAGTCGGGGTAACCCTGGCGATGGTGCCAACAAAGATGCCGCTGCGGATCGACCACAGCGGCACGTACCCCAGAGGTACCAAAGTCTATGCCTAGAGCTAGGGGAAGGTTCATCACAAAGCAACCATATCGCTAGGGCGCTACGGGCCGCGCCATCCCCCAAGCCTTGCCTAGATGCTAACCTCGCTGATGGAGCGGGTCATGTAGTCGAAGGGATAATCGACGACGGAAGGATCGGTAACACCGGCCTCCTGCACCTTGACCTTGACAATATCTTTCATGATATTGATGCCGATTACCGTGGGGGCAATGGGCACACCCAGGGAATTGTAGGTTTCGCGCAGCCCCGTCAGTACGCGCTCGTCGAGCACATCGGGGTTGCCAGCCACTAGGGCGTAGCTGCCGTAGCGCAGGTAGTAATCCATATCGCGCAGGCAGGCGGCATAGCGGCGGGTGGTGTAGGCATTGCCACCGGGGCGAATGAGCTCGGGTACTTGGGCAAACAGCGTAACGCCAGCCTCTTTAACGATGCCAGCGGCGTTGGCGCTAATAACTGCCGCTGCTTTGATGCGATCGAGGCCGCTGTCAAAGTAAGACTTAATCGAGTCGAGGGCGCTGCTATCGAGGTAGCGCCCGGTGTTGTCGTAGTTCCTGATCAGCGTGGTGACAGCGTCCCGCATAGGTGGTTTCTCCAACTCTCACTTGGCAAACAGCATTTTAATAAACGGTTGCAGGCGTGGTTCGCCCACCCCTGGCTAGAGGCTCTAACCTCTACAGTGACCAGGTTTTATTCTCGAAAGAGTTTACCACGGGGGCTTGGCCCCTGAACGGCCAAGCCCGGCCAGAGCCCAGGCTTTATGAGTGAATTGTTACAAAACATCATGGTACGTCACGGGGCTTTTGTTGGCTTTCCCTGACAAAAAGTATTGATCGATACAAAATACGCCAACCCCTCTCCCTAGGATGATTCAGATGAGTTGATGCTTGTGATACTCGCAGGGGCCGTGTGTCCGTGCCGGTAAAGCAGTTCTAGTTGTGGCCTAGGCAACCAAGCTTTGCCCACAGCAGTGAGGTCGGTCGATCCAGGGCCAGGGCCAAGGCGTCATCCACGACCAGTTAAATCGGTTTTCCCGAAGATTTCAACGCTAAACGAGGCTAAGGAGTAGTTCATGGCAACCCCAGCAGACATCCTGAAACGCATTGAGGATGAAGGCATTGAGTTAATTGACCTCAAATTTATTGATATGCCGGGCATCTGGCAGCACTTAACCCTACACAAAAGCCAGATTGATGAAAGCAGCTTTACCGATGGGGTAGCTTTCGACGGCTCTAGTATTCGTGGCTGGAAGGCGATTAACGAGTCGGACATGATGATGGTGCCCGACCCCGCCACCGCCTGGCTCGACCCCTTCATGGCCGAGCCAACTCTGAGCATGATCTGCACCATTAAAGAGCCCCGCACCGGCGAGCTATATTCTCGCTGCCCGCGCGCGATCGCAACCAAAGCGATCGAGTATCTCAAGTCTACCGGCATTGGCGATACGGCCTTCTTTGGCCCCGAAGCCGAGTTCTTCATCTTTGACGATGTGCGCTTCGACCAAAACGAGCACTCCGCTTATTACTACGTAGACAGCGTCGAGGGTCGCTGGAACACCGGCAAAGAAGAAAAAGACGCCATGGGTGTCAGCCGCAACCTGGGCTACAAGCCCCGCTACAAGGAGGGCTACTTCCCCGTTGCCCCCACCGATACCTCCCAGGACATGCGCAGCGAAATGCTGCTGACCATGGCCCGGCTGGGTGTACCCATCGAGAAGCACCACCACGAAGTGGCGACTGGCGGCCAGTGCGAACTGGGCATTCGCTTCGGTGAGTTAATCGAAGCGGCCGACTGGCTAATGATCTATAAGTACTGCATTAAAAACGTCGCCAAGAAGTGGGGCAAAACCGTCACCTTTATGCCCAAGCCGCTGTTTAACGACAACGGCTCTGGTATGCACACCCACCAGTCAATCTGGAACAACGGCGAACCTACCTTTGCAGGCGATCGCTACGCCGGACTAAGCCAGAATGCCCTGTACTACATCGGCGGCATTCTCAAGCACGCTCCCGCCCTGCTGGCGCTAACCAACCCCACCACCAACTCCTACAAGCGTCTGGTACCTGGTTTTGAAGCGCCGGTAAACTTGGCCTATTCCCAGGGCAACCGCTCGGCTTCGGTGCGGATTCCCCTATCGGGCGACAACCCCAAGGCCAAGCGTCTGGAGTTCCGCTGTCCCGATGCCACCTCTAACCCCTACCTGGCCTTTGCCGCCATGCTCTGCGCCGGTATCGATGGCATCAAAAACCAGATTGACCCTGGCGATCCGCTAGATGTAGATATCTACGACCTCAGCCCCGAAGAACTGGCGAAAATTCCGTCTACCCCCGGCTCTCTGCTCGATGCCCTCAAAGCTCTAGAAGCCGACCACAGCTTCTTGACCAGTACTGGCGTCTTCACCGAAGACTTCATCAGCAACTGGATCGAGTACAAGCTCGACAACGAGGTCAACCCCATGCGCCTGCGGCCTCACCCCTACGAGCTAGCTCTCTACTACGATTGCTAGAGAACGTTAAGTAGGCTCCTAACTAAGGCGTTTTGAGCAAAAACACAAGGAGGCTAAAGCAAATGCTTTGGCCTCTTTGTGTATGTCAGTACAGAAACTATACTGTTCGGCATCAAACCCAATAGCCGATTTACTCAATCAAGTCATTCTCAGAACCATACTCAGGCTAGAGCCAACCATTCGCTCACCCCTTCTAAGCTGAACGAATTGCCGGACCAGTGCGTTCACTGCTGGTAGGCAATATCTGGATTTGTTTGGCCTAAAACCTGAATGGTTACCGTTTCGCATCAGCGTGCAGATAGTGCAGATTCCGAGTTGGCCTTGCCATCGGTAATGATTGAGGCACCGGCCCAGGCGGCTAAATCGGCTGGGCTACGCTACGTTAGCGACGATCGCCCTGGTTTTGGGCGGCGGCGGTGTGGGCGGGGGTTTATGTATTTGGACCGGAAGGGCGATCGCATCTCTGACCCCGACGAGCTAGAACGGCTGAAAGCGCTGGCGATTCCGCCCGCCTGGGAAGAGGTGTGGATTTGCCCTTACCCCAAAGGTCATCTGCTGGCCACCGGGCGAGACGCTAAGGGGCGCAAGGTGTATCGCTACCATCCCGACTGGCGCGAAGTCCGCAATAAGACCAAGTTTGACCGCCTGATTCCCTTTGGCTATGCCCGCCCGCTGATTCGCGAGGTCACCGATCGCGATCTACGCCAGCGCAATCTAACCCGCGAAAAGCTGCTGGCGATCGTGGTGCGACTGCTGGAAGCCACCGTCATTCGCATTGGCAACGACGAGTACCGCGAGCAAAACCAGTCCTTTGGGCTGACCACCCTGCAACAGGAGCATGTGGATGTGGGGTCAACCACGATTAGCTTTCACTTCATTGGCAAAAGTGGAGTTGAGCACGAGATTGATCTGAGCGATCGCCGCCTGGCCCGAGCGATCAAGCGCTGCCAAGAACTCCCCGGTCAGCAGTTGTTTCAGTATGTCGATGAGGACGGCGATCGCCGCGCCATCGACTCTGACGATGTTAACCAGTATCTACAAACCATTACCGGCGAAGAGTTTACCTCCAAAGATTTTCGCACCTGGGCCGGTACTGCCCGCACCGCTCAAATTCTTAACGACCTGGGAGAATCGACCTCGGCCACCAACGCCCAGGCCAATATTCGCGAAGCGATCAAAGGGGCGGCTCAGCGCTTGGGCAATCGGGTCGCCACCTGCCGCAAATTTTATGTGCATCCCACCGTGACTAAGGCCTATGAGGAAGGCTGGCTGCTAGATGTCTGGCGCGAGGCAGCCCAAGCCCCCAGCGAGTTTGACCTCACTAACGATGAAAAAGCTCTGATCGCGGTTCTAAAGCATCCTCAGCAGCAGGCCTAAAGCTATGGTGGACACCTCGCAAGCGCCTATTTTTATTGTCGGTGCGCCGCGATCGGGCACAACCCTGCTGGCGACAATATTGGCCAGTCATAGCCAGATTAGCTGTGGGCCAGAAACTCATTTTTTCCCATATTTAGAAGCGAACTATCAGCATATTGCTGCGGTGCTTGGGGATGTAGACTGGCCGACGAAAGCGACTGAATTTGTGGGTGCGATCGCCGTTGAAAATCACCCCATCGCCGAACTGTTTGGCGTTACAACCCAGGAGATCTATCGCTATCTGGCCGCTCGCAAACCTTCGCTGCAAGCCTTACTCGAAAGCTTGACCGAGCAGCACAGAATAGCCCTGGGCAAACGCCGCTGGGCCGAAAAAACTCCCAACCATATTCTGCATCTCGCCACTTTGCGGCGGCTGTTTCCCACTGCAAAGGTAGTGCGCATTGTGCGCGATCCCCGCGATGTGGCCCTATCGATGGCGGCAAAGCTGCCCTGGACCAGTCATGCCCCCCTCGACAGCGCTTATTTAATAGAGCGCTGGTATCGCCAAAGCAAGCCTTTTTTTGAACGCGATCGGCTGGCCTACACCCTGCAATACGAAACGTTAGTGACGCAACCGACCGATACGCTGCAACAGCTGTGCCGCTTTCTGCAAGCACCTTTTGAACCTGCTATGTTGAACACTGAAGCCGCCGCTCAATACACGGCTCCTGCCCACGAAACCTGGAAAGATCAGGTTGCCCAGGCGCTGGATTCATCCCGTTGTTTGGCCTGGCAAATGCGATCGCCCCAAAGGGCCGGTCTTGGACCATCGCCCGACACCAACCTAAAAGCCATTAGCACTGTCTGCCACGAAATCATTAAAGACTTTAACTATCGCCCGCTTGAATGTGCCTTAACGCCAATTTTTTCTTGCTACACCAGCGAACGATTTGTGCGCGATCGCCATCAGGAAATAGACCACCTCCTGGCTCACAATCACCTTCTAGTGCCCTGCGATCCGCTGACATTATCTGTCGGTGAACGGGTTGTGTATTGTGACGTGCCGATTAGCGGTTACAACTACGGTAAGAGCCTGAGAAAGTTTGGGCACTTTTGTCTAACTCTGGCAGCGCTACGGCTGAAGGGCGTGACTGTAGAGTTTTGCAATTTTGGTCTTAGTCCCAAGGCCGAAAAAAATCGATTTGGCCAACTGGCGGCCCACCTTTTGCAACGCCTGGGTTCGCCTACAGAACTGTTGGCTATGATAGGGCAGTCCAGCTCTCGACAGTAACTACCATGGCGGCACAGGCACAGATTGGCATCATCGGCGGCAGCGGCCTCTATCAAATGGAAGCCCTCACCGATATTGAAGAAATTCGCATTGATACCCCCTTCGGCTCACCCTCCGATGCCATCATTCTAGGCACGCTGGACGGTACTCGCGTCGCCTTTTTGGCTCGCCACGGGCGCGGCCACACCCTGATGCCTACCGAGCTGCCCTTTCGCGCCAACATCTACGCCATGAAATCGCTCGGGGTGGAGTACCTAATCTCCGCCTCCGCCGTCGGTTCGCTCAAAGAGGCCGCCAAGCCCTTGGATATGGTGGTGCCCGACCAGTTTATCGATCGCACCCGCAGCCGCGTCAACACCTTCTTTGGCGAAGGGCTGGTGGCCCACATTACCTTTGGCGACCCGGTTTGCAATGCCCTGGCCAAGGTACTGGCTGATGCCGTCGAAAGCCTTGAACTGCCCGATGTAGACCTGCACCGGGGCGGCACCTACGTCTGCATGGAGGGGCCAGCCTTTTCGACCAAAGCCGAGTCGGAGCTGTACCGCAGCTGGGGGGCGACGATCATTGGCATGACCAACCTGCCCGAGGCCAAGCTGGCCCGCGAGGCCGAAATCGCCTACGCCACCCTGGCCCTGGTTACCGACTACGACTGCTGGCACCCCGACCACGACAGCGTCACCGTGGAGATGGTGATCGGCAATCTGCAAAAGAATGCCGTCAACGCCCAGCGGGTGATTCGCGAGGTGGTCAACCGGCTTGCCGCCAATCCGCTCGAGTCGGAGGCCCATTCGGCCCTCAAGTACGCCATCATTACGCCGCTCGACAAGGCTCCGGCGGCTACGCTCGATAAGCTGAGCCTGCTGCTGAACAAGTATTTGCCTCAGTAGGGTTTGGGGTTTAATTCCGAATTCTACTGGGCAGGGCAAACGCCGTTTGCCCCTACGTCAGCTGTCCGTTGCTCACCCCTCGCCCACAATGCGAAAGCCCACTTCGTTGCTGCGGGTGTCGGCTTTGCGGCCCGATCGAAACGCCGAGCGGCACTGCTGAGGTGGGCTTTGCCACGAGCCGCCCCGCACCACTCGCCAGGGATCGCTAGCGGATGGGTTGGGTTGAGCCGAGCACCATTCCAGCACGTTGCCGTGCATGTCGTAGAGGCCAAAGTCGTTGGCTTTGCCAAAGGCCCCTACTGCTGTGGTGGTGCCGCGAAACTGACCGATCGGCTCTTGGCGGTAGGGCTGGGTGCCGTTGTAGTTGGCCAGGTCGGTAGTAATGGTTTGGCCGGTGTGGAAGGGGGTGGTGGTTTTGGCGCGGCAGGCGTATTCCCACTCGGCTTCGGTGGGCAGGCGGTAGCGCTTTAGACCAGAGGCAGAGGGATACGTTTGAGCAAGCTGGTTGAGTCGCTCACAAAACTCCACCGCTTCGGCCCAGGAAACTTGCTCTACGGGGCGATCGTTGCCGGTAAAGTAGGCGGGGTTAGGGTTGAGGACCAGGTTTACCTCAGGCAGCTGCGCCACCGCCCGCCACTGGGCCTGGGTGATGGGGTGAACGCTCATCCAAAACGAGTCTACGGCGGCGATCGCCTGCGCGGGCTGTGATGGGTCATAGCCCGGCTCGCTGTCGGGAGCCCCCAGCACAAACTGACCCCCCACAACGGCGACCAGCCGCAGCGTCACCGGGCCAATTGGGGTCTCTAGCCGCAGGGCTTGGTGCGAAGGAGTCGCAAACTTAATTTGCGATCGCCCCATACCAAACTCATCGACATTCACCGATTCATAGCTGTACAGCTCGCTTGAATTAGTCGTTCCCAGGCTGGGCTCCAGCGGGGCCGGTTCGGGAGGCTCCGAAGCTGGCGTCAAGGGAGAAGACTCTGCGCCAGGAGATAAAACGGCAGCTTCCGCCTGCTCTAGGGCCGTTTGAATGCGATCGGGCAGGGTCGAGAGGTCGGGAATGGGTGGAATCTCGCCCGTAGCCAGGGTTTGCAGGGCTGGCACGCGCTGATGGATGGCCAGCGCCGAGCCGCCACCCAGGATGCCCAGTCCCATCATGCGCAGCCAGCGCCGTCGCCCCATGCGAGGCACGGGGGCCTGGGCCGTTTGGTTGGCGGTAGCTAAAGCAGCGGCCAGTTCATCAATAAGATTGACCGGGGGGCTGGCTAGAGCTGTGGTTCCCGACCGATCTTGGCCTATTGCAGACGACCCCACGCCTACGGCTAAGCTACTGAACACTCCCTCAATCCGGTGAATTAGCCGATCGAGATCGCGGTGAAAGTCGGGGTCGCAGCGCACCTGAGCGCTCTGACGGTAGGCGAGGGCCTTTAGCCCCTCAGGCAGGGCGCTTTCTTCGGGCAGGGCCGCCCCACCCACCAGTACCGGAATGACGAGGCGATCGCGCTGTAGAGCGGTTTCAATTTCGATTCGCACCCAGTCGGCGGGGTTGGCTAGCTTGGGCCGACCGCGATCGTCGGCAACCCCAAGCCAGTCGGGGTCAATAATGGCTAGCAGCACCGGGCAGTGGCTCACCTCCTGCTCCAAGTGGTGGCGAAAATTCACCCCAAAGGGAATCGAATCGACATCTTTAAATACGCTATTTTCGCCAAAATGCCCTACTAAACGGTCGTAAAGCCGCCCAGTGATGTCGATGCTAGTGCGTCGACGGTACGAGATAAAAATAGATCTGGCACTACTCATATACGTTGACTACCGAAATGTAGATTGCACACCTGATAGCTAGGATGGTCGATGCCAGCGAAAAGATTCTGTTTTCCGGAGCTTTATTTGATTCCTTACACGGCAGGGCCTAATACATGAATTTTTTACGGTAGCTCAAGGGGTCTCACCCCTTGGGCAAAGTAGGAAAACCGGCATCCAAATGCGCTATTGGTTCAGCGAATTAATAGCGCTGGCCATAGATTAAACCAGCAATACCCTGTACCTTGACCCTATGCGCCATCATCCTTCCTGTTTTGCTTTCGGCATTGCGTTAATAGCCTGGTCGAATGTTCCCGCAGCGATCGCCGGTCAGCCTGAGCCCAGTCGGGCGCTTGGCCTATCGCCAGCGATCGCTCAGAGTTGGCAGTTTGAGACTACCAACACCCTCAGCCGCTTTCCAATCGCCGAGATTGCCCCAGACAATTT
>NZ_JADEXE010000254.1 GCF_015207265.1 Nodosilinea sp. LEGE 07298
ACCCTGGCCAATACCCTCGCCCCCCGCAGGACAGAACCCCTCAACTTTGAGATTATTCGCCACACCGTAGACTCGTTTGTGCTGGTCAGCGATGAGGCCATGACCGACGCCTGCCGCTGGCTGTGGTTTGAGCTGGGCATTGCGGCAGAGCTGAGCGGAGGCGCGGCGATCGCCGCCCTGATGACCGGCCAGTATCAGCCGCAGCCTGGCGAAGTCGTCTGTGCCCTGATCTGTGGTACCGGAACAGCAGGGCTAGAACATTAGGCAACAACGGGGCCAAGGGTCGATGAAATGCGCATGGCCAGCTCGGTCAGGTTGTCGCGATCGGTGCAAAATTGCTCGGCCTGGGGTCGGGGCACTGCCGCCTCCACCAAGTATTCCACCAGTAGGTTAAACAGCATGTCTTCCGCTAGCTCGCGCTGGTCGGCCCAGCCCCGCTGCTGATAGTGCAGATACTCCTGGCAGCGCAGGGCCAGATCGTGATAGGTGGCATCGCTGGTTAAAAACTGAAGGCTGCTGACAATCATGGCGACCTCAGAACACAGGTTAGCCACAGTCTAACGAAACAGCCCCAACGAAGCGGTTACGGCACTAACCGATCGCCCTAAACACCACCGAAAGATTGTTGGCAGGCATAGCTAGGGTTTCGACTAGCGCCAGTTCGTGAGCTTTGGCGGCGTCGACCACCGCTTCCAAATCGCGCACGCCCCACTCCGGGTTTTGGGCCTGCAAGCTGGCGTCAAAGGCCGCGTTGCTGGGGGCGGTGTGCTGCCCGTTTTGCTGGTAAGGGCCATAGAGGTACAAAATGCCGCCCGGCGGCAAAATTCGCCCCGCCCCCGCCAGCAGCCCCAGGCAGGCCGCCCAGGGCGAAATGTGAATCATATTGATGTTGACCAGGGCGGTGATCGGGTAGCGCTGCAAATCTAGCCCTGGCAGCGCATCTTGAAGGTTCTCAGATTCGATTGGCCATAGGGGAGCAGCGGCATCTAGCGCCAGAGGTGGGTGCAAGTTGTCGGCAGGGGCAGCCGCTTGCCAGGCGACAATGCTATCGCGGGCGAAGGGGTCGAGGTCGGAGGGCAACCACTGCCGAGGCGCTAAACGCGGCGCAAAAAATACGGCATGCTCTCCGGTGCCGCTCGAAATTTCGAGCACGGTGCCGGTGGAGGGCAGCACTCGCTGAAGCACCGCTAAGATGGGCTCGCGGTTGCGCTCAGTGGCAGGAGCATAGCGACGAGCATCGGAAGGAGTTGACATTGCCGCTATCGCCTCTCACATTAACGAAAATCGCCGTCCTCCATCATAGGAGGCTTTTGCCGGGACGATCGCTTGCGCTTGATCGCTTTGGTGTAGCCAATCGCCTGAATTTCGTTGCTGTTTGGCCCAAACTGACCCAAGATCGACTGCTTCATGGCCAAAACGGCGTTGTGAAAAGCCCACTCGGCCCGGCGGGCATGGTCGCGGGCAGCTTTTAGGGTGGCCTCCATCACAACTTCGTTTTGCTGGCTCTGCCGCATGGTCTGGTAAGCCTGCTGCAAGGTCTGATGCGACGCCTCTGGCCGCATGGGCGCATAGTTGGCAATCGTTACCAGGCTGTTTAGGGCTTGAACATCTTGGGCAATGCGCTTGGGCGCGAGGCGGCGGGTCGTATCGGTCATGGCGGCTTGGCTTGGTGGGTGGGAATGCGGCAAAACGCACCCCGCTGGCCTGGTGCTGTCTCGCCTAAGTTCACAATGCCCAGCTGATAGAGGCTTCGCTCAGGCGCAAACCGAGTTGTGGTTGCTGAGAATAGCTCGGGGGGCGATGGCAACGCTATTGCAGCCTATGAAAACGCCGTTGTGACCGCTGACAATGGCATTGCAGGAGATGAGAACTGGGTTGTGGTGGGTGGCAACAGCGTTGTGGGGCGATCGCGCTGGGTTTGCGATCACGACAACGCTGTTGCCGAGCCAAGCAATGGCCTTAACCCTAGAGCTACGGCTCTACGGAGGCCGCAGACCGGCTCAAGCAAAGCGAAACCCAACCGCCGTGAGCCTGCTGGGTTCCGCTAAGCGCTCTGACCGACCTACAGCGCCAGCACTCAGGGCCTGGTGACCCCTCGCCTGCGGGTCATAACGCTGATATATTCGCCACTGCGCCCGGTGGGGATGGGTTCTGACCAGGCAACTCTGTCGCAGTAGCCCAATGAGACCAAATGGTTAATGCCATCGATGAGCGCACCGTAGTCACCCAGCAAAATATGGCGCATGGTCTCTTGCCGGTAGGTGGGCAAGGCAAAGCTGTCGGGGCCGGTGCCCTCGGGGGTGTTGTCTAAAAACATTCGGGTTGTCTCCGTTTTCGGTAAAGAAAACGGGGAACTATCCAGATCCCTCGTTTCGGCAAAGCGAGAGACCGGATCTAGAATGAACCCAGTCGTCGCAGCTTACCGGTATTAAGTTGGGACGATTAGGGGGCTTGAGGAGTTGCACCTCCCCAAGTTCCCGACTGAAATCATTCCCCGCAAAAATAACGTACTTCAAGTACGCCATAAGTTCAACCGTATTGGCTGACCGATATATCAAGGTCTGGTGACGGCTTTGGTGTACGGAGTGGTCGCTGAGGCTGGTTGATCAAGTTGCGGGCTAGCCAGCTTTGTTGAGATATGCGGAAGGTTTCTTGCGATCGTCCTAAATCAGACTAATATGCGGAAAGTTTCTTGCGATCTACCCAATTCAAGTTGATATGCGGAAACTTTCTGCCTATCCACCCTGACAAGAGCAATATGCGGAAACGTTCTCTCTAATAATATTGTTAGCCCTTTAAGTTGTCGATGGGACTTCAGTTTTAAGGCTATCTGTGGGTACTCTACCAATTGGACTTGCATGTATATTTATTCGACAAATCTAAAGAAACGTGAACAGAAAAGACCCGACGGGATATTACACCTTGCTGGGTGTCCCCAATACTGCATCGGCTCCTGAAATTAAGTCTGCATTTCGGCGGAAAGCGAAAGATCTTCATCCAGATCGAAATTCATCACCTGATGCGGCGAGAGAGTTTCAGCATCTTAATGAGGCTTATGAAGTTTTAAGCAATCCTGATACCCGTGCGCGATACGATACTTTATATACTCAAATCCCTCAGGCCAAGACAGCATCTCACCACCAAGTAGCACCAGAACCTGTTGTTTGTTCATGCTGTAAAAAGGTCACTGCTCAACCAAGATATATTATATTTTTCCAAGTTACGAGCTTTATTCTTTTAACTATTCGCACTCCAGTTCAGGGAATTTTCTGTCCAAAATGCGCTGAAGGTAAAGCAATACAAAGCACGATAACTACTTGGCTTCTAGGTTGGTGGGGACTGCCTTGGGGCTTGATTTATTCAGTGTCAACAATATTCCAAAATCTTCTTGGTGGAAGTAAGCCAAATGAAATAAATGCGCGCCTATTAACATACCAAGCATGGGTATTTACAACCCAAAATAAGTTTGAGCTTGCACGTGCCGTTGCAGCAGATGCTCAAGACTTTGCAAAAAAGACCAAAAACGATGATGGAAGAAAAGTCCTCAGCTTAGCAGAAGAAATCCTTTCTGCTTTAGATACAAAAACACCGATTAAACGACTGAAAAATGTTTGGTCGATCCCTAATCGGGCTTTTTATGTACAGGGGAGTATATTAATTGCCGTTGCCGCTCTATCTGTCGGTTCAGTTGCTTACGTTCCAACTGAAACTAATCAAGTTAGCCCAGTCGCACCGTCTACACAACCTGATACAAGTTCACCACCACCGCCACAACCTGAACCTGAATATGTTCGTCCAACTACAGCGGATAATGGTGTTCCATTCCCTTCTACATCTAGTTATATTGATGGTTACCCGATACAGGCGACGGACGGTTATTCCAATGTGATTGTAGATAATTCGCAGAATGATTCTGACGTATTCGTCAAATTATTTACTCTAGACACGAACCCTCCAGCGCCAGTACGAGTATTTTTTATCCTTGCCAAGGAAAAGTTTACAATCGAAGATATTAAGGCTGGTAACTATGATGTTAGATATCGTGACCTTGATTCTGGGGCGCTTGCACGTACAGACCCCTTTGATCTCAGAGAATTTGAAACTTTAGAAGGAATTGAATTTAGTGAAGTTACTTTAACTCTGTATAAAGTATATGGTGGCAATATGCAAACTCATTCAATTTCAGAAAATGAGTTCTGAGTTGGCGAAGGGCTAACAACCCCAACGCAGCGGACGGGCGAAAGCTGCTGGTGCTAAGTCAAGGGTGTCTACCGCCGCTGGTTGGGAACGTTAGACCGCTAGATTGTTGGTAGGACGGTACATGAAGCTTATCGGTTAGCTTCTTATTTCTTGATATCTCTGCAATCTTGTGTGGTGCTGAGGCTAGTTTGTTTTTTGAGTTATTGACTTCGTTACAAGCTTGTATAAATGAGTTTTGTGGCGAGAATTGATTACAGGTGAACCACACGATAAAATTTGATTGCTGATATAGTTTTGGAGAATCAACCGTTAACATCAAAATCATAGAGATCAAATGAAGGATAAGACTGTTCGCCACTGCGGACATTGCAGCAATCACACTTTGCATCAAGTTGTATTCCATTACTCATCGCCAGCACTTTGGGATCACATTGCTGATCCGTATGAAGAAGAAGAGAAACTTAGAGAGATAGAACCAATCCTCTACTATGTGCTTGAATGTAGTACCTGTAAAGACATATCTTTGGTTGGAGGTTATGCAACAGAACTACCAGAAAAAATGCATGATTATCCGCTACTGTATCCAAACTCCATTGAGTTGCCGGATAGCGTCCCCAGAAATATCCGTGCTGTATATACAGAGGGTGCTAAAATTCGACATCGAGCACCAAATGCGTTCGCAGGACAGATACGTAAGGCACTAGAATTGCTTTGTGATGATAAAAAATCTTTAGGGCGCGATTTATTTCACAAGCTTCAATACCTTAGTGATAAAGGGGTACTACCTATCACTTTGACTGATATGGCTAGCTTGATACGCAAAATTGGCAATGCAGGCGTTCATTCAAAAGGTGAAGTATATTTTTTTGATGCAGCTTTAATAGATGATTTTTTTAGAACCGTGATTGAATATGTTTATATAGCACCCATAATGGTAGAGTCCCTGAAGAGCCGTTTAAAACAATATAAAGAGCAATCGGTAGAGAGCCATTGCGAATCGGAGACAGAGTAAATCGAAGTGAATTTAGGTTTATCATTTTGGGCGCGGTCTAACAATTCTGGTGCAGCGGACTGACCGAAGCCGCTTGGGTGAGTTGCAAAGACTTCGACAACCGCTGACCAGAACCGTTAGCAGTGATCGCCCGTAGGTTAGGTTGACGAAGGAAACCTAACAACTCCTTCACCACCTACCTCACTTGCTTCAGCGATCGCCAAACCACATAATCAAATAAGGCCGTCGCTAGATAAAGGTATGAATTAAAACTGCAACATCTCTCGTAGGGAAAACGACCGTTTGCCCCTACCCAAATTTATACTTCAATTCAGCAACACCCAAATAAGATAAAAGACCCATGAAAAAGAGGGCACAGCTTAGCTGCGCCCTCAACGTTAAGCTTTGGCTTAACAACTAGTATTAGTGCGTAGTCGCATGGGTAGGTGCTGTAGTCGAGCCATAGATATTCCAGTCACGAATACCGTTATCGCTCAGTACCGACTCAGCCGCCCGAATCTCTTGCTCGGTGCCTTCTACCAGCACCAGATAATCGTCGTTATTGTACACGCGATCGTTGTAGTAGTTGGCCCGGTCTTCGGGTACACCCCAGCCGATCAATGCGCCAAGTAGACCACCACTGGCCGCACCAATACCGCCACCCAGTAGCGTATTGGCCAGCAAGAAACCAACTTCTGCAATAGGCCCCACACCAGGGATAGCCAGAATACCAAGGCTACCAATCAAACCAATGGCACCACCGGTAGCTGCACCGGCAGTTGCACCGGCACCGGCACCACCTTTAGCTTGTTCAGCATTAGACTTATTGGGGTCGTAGTCGCGATCGGTCGTTAGATCTCTCAACCCTTCGCCCGACTTGGCCACAACTGAAATGCTGTTCATATCGAAGCCAGTGTCGCGTAGGCGGTGCATGGCACGCTCGGCCTCTTGCCGAGTCGAAAACAGCCCAACGGCGCGGCGTTTTTGGATAGGTTGGTTATCGGTCGTTCTCATAAAATTTTCCTCCAGTGAGGATTGCATCTGACAGAGCTGATGGCGTAAATACTCACGGCATAAACCATCGCTTGCCTATTTACATCATGGCGAATTCAGCGCCTGATCACCTCGGTCATTAGCCATAAACAAAAGTCCCCCAAAGGCTAGACGTTGGCCCTAGCGGTAGCAAAGGAACAATCGCTGCATCGCCAGACGCGCCGCCCCAACCATGCCCGCCTGGTTGCCCAATTCGGCTACCAGCACCTGCATACCTTCGCGAGAGCTGGGCAGCACGCGACGCGCTAACTCAGCCTGCGTCGTGGGCAAAAACAGCTCTGCCGCTGCGCTAATGCCGCCGCCGATAATCACCGCTTCGGGGGTGAGCACGTAGACCAAACTGGCGATACCTGCGCCCAGCCAGCGACCGTAGATTTGCCAAAACGCGATCGCCGCCTCATCGCCCGCTTTCGCTTTGTCATACAGCGCCGCTGGGGTCAGCCCCGTCTCTCGCTCAATCGCCTGCACCGAGCAGTGCTGCTCTAGCGAGCCCTGGTTGCCGCTGTTGCAGGGCGGTCCATCGGGGTTCAGCGTAATCAAGCCCAGCTCTCCAGCGGTGCCCTGGCGACCGACAAACAGCCTACCATCGAGAATAATCGCGCCGCCCACGCCAGTCCCCAGCGTCAGCGTCAGCACGTCTTTAAAGCTGCGCCCGGCTCCCAGCCAGGCTTCCCCCAGCCCGGCGCAGTTGGCGTCGTTGGCGACGATAACGGGGCGACCCGTTGCCGCTTCGAGCGCATCGGCAATGGGCACATCAGTCCACCCCGCTAAGTTAATGGCGACGCGGGCAAGGCGACCAGCAGCATCGGCGGGGCCAGGAGTGCCCACACCAATGGCGACGGCTTCGCAGTTGGGGTCAAGGGCTGCGATCGCCTCAGCCATCACCGCCATCACCGCCTCGGGGGTTGATGGCTGGGGGGTCGGTACAGATAAATCGGCCAGGCACTGCCCCGACTGGGTAAAGCGCCCCAGCTTAATCGCGGTGCCGCCCAAATCTACCCCAATCACCTGCTGCGCTGCTGTCGCCATCGCCGATCCCTAGCCTTTTGAATGCTTTGCCAGGGTCATTGTCTCAGATTGTTTGAGCGTTAGGGTCGCTGGGTCGCTGCGGTTTGAAAGGCCTGGCAGTACTGCCGGTAGCCGCCCGGAAACACCACGTTGAGCACTAGCGGATCGTCCTCGTCGCGGGCGTCGCCGGGGCCTTCAATGACAACGCTGGTGCCGCCGCGATCCTCCAGCTTGAGGGCCTTGCGGTTCTTGAGTTCGCCGCCGCTGCTGTCGACGTAGGTGACCAGGTTGCCGGTGTCGAAGTGCTGGCCGATCGCCTGGATGAGATGCAGAAAGTTGCGATCGCTGCCGCCCCGCTTCGCCACGGGCTGCCCAGCTTCCGTAACCACCACGCTGGTCACCGTATCGCCCACGCCCACCAGGGTCGGCATCAGAGCCGGGTCAAAGGCTTGGATCACTAAGTCCAGCAGTTCGCTGTGGCTGTGGGGAGCCTGACGCACGCTAAAGCCTTCGCCCAGGGGATAATTGCCCGTTCTAGCGGCGTAGTAGCGGTTCAATAATGCCAGCACCCCCGCCTCTTTAATCGCCCCTCGCAGCATGAACTGAAAGTCGGTGGTACCCGACTCACCACCCTGGCCAAACCAGAGAATTTCTGTGCCGTCGGGGCCGCGTCCGTGGTTGGGGGCATAGTGCACAAAGAATGAGCCGTCCAGCCCCTGGTTGGCCGCATCGCGCAGCAGGTCTTCCATCAGCGTCTGCATGGCGTACTGAAGATCGCTGTAGAGGGCCTGATGGTCGCCCAACAGGCTATAGAAGGTGTTGAGGTTGGCGGTGGGCGAGGCCATATTGTCTAGCACCGACGCCTGAATAGCTTGATCTAGGGCAGGGCCAGCCAGAACGTTGGAATGCTGCTCAAAGAAATGACGCAGGCGATCGCCCATCTTCTGGGGCACCGCCGCCAAAAAAGCCAGCTCTGCCTCGCTCACCCCCGGATGCGAAATGTCGCCCGCGCGAGTTTGCCACTGCACACCCCCCGCCGCCAGCCCCGGCAGGTAGTAGCGCCCAACTTGGGCTAGCTCTGCTCCCCCCAGCGATCGCTCGATAATGCCGTTCATGCCCCGCTTGCCCGTGTGCTCGCCGTTGGTCAGCACGTAGAAGTGGCCGTCGAAGCGCTGGGTAGCCTCTAGGTAGCCAATCTCAACCACGCGATCGAGGGGGTCTTTGACCAGCCCCATGCATACCCCATCCAGGTCTTGAATAATCAGCAGGTTTTCGGTGCTGGCCAGCCGGTCCACCCAGGCGGCGTGATCGAGAGAATACACCTGCTGGTGCAGTAACGGAGGAGCAACATAAGACATAGAGAGAGCCACTGTACCTGCTAAGCAAACAGCCAAACCGTACCAGCCCAGCCGCCAAACGACAACTCCCCTGGGGCAGACCTAGCAGCGATCTACAGCCAGCCCTTCAGCCAGTAAATGCCAATACCCAGGTATTCCTTCAGGGCGCGGGTGAAGTAGTGCAGGTTATCGGTTTGCGGCATCAGGCTCAGGGCGCGGCCCTGCCAGGTGGTTTGGCCTGGTTTTTGGGGGTCTGGGGCGACATGAAAATCGGTGGGGGCCGGAATGGCCTCAAAGCCCTGCTTTTTGAAAATCGCCAGCGCCCTGGGCATGTGCATCGCTGAGGTCACCAACAGAATGCGCTCAATGCCGCGATCGGCCAGCAAAACCTGAGTGTAGGCGGCATTCTCAAACGTGTTGAGCGAGTCTGGCTCCATCAGCATGGCGCTGGGAGGCACGCCCAACGCCTCCGCCAGCACAGCCATATCTTCGGCTTCAGAACGGCTCTGGCTCTGGCTCCAGGTAATGCGCCCGCCGCTCAGCACCAGCAGTGGTGCTTTGCCCGCCAAATATAGCCGCGCCCCGTGCAGCACGCGATCGCCCTCCTCAGCTAAGTCAATCCAGGGCCGAGGCGGAAACTGCGGCTTAATCGACCCGCCCAGCACCACGATCGCCTCAGCTTCGGGCAAATCGACAGTGTCTTGGTAGCGCCACTCCAGCGATCGCATTACCCCAGTAGATACCCAGTTATTGCTGCTCACCAGCAGCAACAGTAAGGCGAGGGCGATCGCCCCCGTCGCCCACCGAGGCCGCCGCTTAATCAACACCAGCGCTACCACCAGCAGCACACAGGCCAGCCCCAGCGGATAGATCAGCAGCGGCAGCAGCTTAGACAGAAATAAAAACATCGACCCCGCTCTCCACTACCTACCCCCAACTCACCCATCCCCACGCTTCGACAAGTCGCTGCGCGTCTTCATCCCCTCATCCCCCCGCTTCCCCAACAGCTCTCGCATCTCCTCCAGCAAAG
>NZ_JADEXE010000255.1 GCF_015207265.1 Nodosilinea sp. LEGE 07298
GGGTGGATGAGTGGCGGTCCCTGAGCGTAGTCGAAGGGGACGTTTTAGGGATAGCGAAGGGATGGGAGGTGAGGGGGAGAGTGAAACGGTAACTTTCAATACAAAATATTGCTTTTTGGCTGAGCCGATTCGACCTGGCGGAACCTTAATAACAGCGGCAAAATTTGCTGTTCCACCAATCCCTTCATCTCTGGTGTTCGTCTATGGCCACCTCTATTTTGTCTGATGCCAACCGCCGTCTGGAGCGAGCGCTCAAGTACGTTTCAATTTCTGAGGACGCGTCCGAACGGTTGCGCTATCCCAAAGCCAGTCTCACCGTGTCGATTCCGGTGCGGATGGATAACGGTGCCCTGAAGGTGTTTCAGGGCTATCGGGTGCGCTACGACGACACCCGTGGCCCTACCAAGGGCGGCATTCGTTTTCACCCCGATGTCAGCCTCGACGAGGTGCAGTCGCTGGCGTTTTGGATGACGTTTAAGTGCGCGGCGCTGAATTTGCCCCTGGGCGGGGCCAAAGGCGGCGTGACGGTGAACCCCAAGGAGTTGTCGAAGTTTGAGCTGGAGCGGCTGAGCCGGGGCTATATTGATGCGATCGCCAACTTCATCGGCCCCGATGTCGACATTCCCGCCCCCGATGTCTACACCAACCCGATGATCATGGGCTGGATGATGGACCAGTACAGCATCATTCGCCGCAAGCTGAGCCCGGCGGTGATTACCGGCAAGCCGCTCAGCATGGGCGGTAGCCAGGGTCGCGACACGGCCACGGGCACTGGCGCGTTTTATGTACTCCAGGCGATGATGACCAGGTTTGGCCAGTCGCCCCAGACTACCACCGTAGCGGTGCAGGGGTTTGGCAACGCGGGCAGCGTGATCGCTCGGCTGCTGTTCGATGCCGGGTACAAGGTCGTGGCCGTCAGCGATTCCCAGGGTGGGGTGTATTCCCCATCTGGGCTCGATATTCCCAGTATTCAGCAGTTTAAGGCTTCGACCCGCAGCCTCAAGGCGGTGTACTGCGAAGGCACCGTCTGCAACATCGTGCAGGATCACGCCGTGATCACCAACGAAGAGCTGCTGGCCCTAGATGTCGATATTTTGATTCCGGCGGCGCTGGAGAATCAAATCACAGCAGAGAATGCCGATGCGGTTAAGGCCCACTACATTTTTGAGGTGGCCAACGGCCCCATCACCTCCGAGGCCGATCGCATTCTCGAAGCCAAAGGCACCTACGTCTTTCCCGACATTTTGGTGAATGCGGGTGGGGTGACGGTCAGCTACTTTGAATGGGTGCAAAACCGCAGCGGCCTCTACTGGTCGGTCGAAGATGTCAACACCCGACTGAAGTCGATGATGGTGACCGAGGGCGAACAGATTTGGAAAATATCCCAAGACCTAGCCATTTCCCCCCGCACCGCTGCCTACGTACACGCCCTAGAGCGCCTGGGTGATGCCCTCAATGCCAAGGGCACCCGCGACTACTATGTCAGCGGCATTTAGGGGATGGGGGAATGGGATGTCAGGCATCGGGTTTCGGGTTTCAGGTCTAAGTTCTACGGTTTTGCCTGACACCTGACACCTGACACCTGACACCTGACACCTGACACCTGACACCTGACATCTGACACCTAACACCTGACACCTGACACCCAACACCCAACACCCCTCCTATGCAGCGACTGGCACCTTGCTCCACCGCTCTACAGCCTGGACAACGCGCTGGCCAAACAGCTCAGCGGTAAATTGTTGACCGCCACTACGAGCCCACAGTGCCGCCCCAGGTCACCTATAGCCTGACGGAGCGGGCAGGCGAACTAGTAGTCATTCTCGATCAGCTCAACGATCTGGCCCAGCGCTGGTATGGAGATTCGCCCAGCTGTGGGGCACCCCAGGCCCAGCCAGAGGCGCTAGAGGAAGCTACAGTTTTGCTTCAGGGCCACTTTTAGCAGGCTTTTGTACTCGCGATCGCCGATTACATACGCCCCAAACCGCTCCAGATGCGGATTCATCATTTGGGCATCGAAAAGGGCAAAGTGGCGCTGGTGCAGGTGCTCAACCAGCTTTACCATCGCCACCTTAGACCCCTCAGAAATGCGGAAAAACATCGACTCGCCAATAAACGCGCCGCCGATTACCAGGCCCAAAATTCCCCCGGCCAGCTCATTACCCTGCCAGGTTTCGAAGCTGTAGGCCCAGCCTGCCCGGTGAAGCTCACTGTAGACCTGCCTAAGTTCAGCCGAGATCCAGGTGGTGTCGCGATCGGCACAGCCGTTGACGACCTCTTCAAAAGCCTGATTGATTGCCACCCGAAAGCGGTTTTGGTTGAGCGATCGCCGCAGCGACTTGGGGTAGCGAAAGCGATCGTCCAGCGGAATTAGGGTACGCTGGCGACTCGAATACCAGCCCAGATCGTCGCCCTCACCGTCAGCCATCAAAAAATACCCTTGGGAGTAACCTCGAATAATGGCGTCCAGGTCGTATTTGATAGGGATCACGGCATTTTATACAGCAAGGGGCGAGTTGATAATTCGTTACGCTCAGCCGCCGTCGGCCTGGGATCAGAAGTTAAAGCGGTAGTATTGAGTGTACAAAAGGTTTTCTTAGGTTGCTTCACCCCTCGCACCGATGACTGACCCCCTCGACCCAATTATGCTGCCGCCCCCGGATGATGCTCAACAGGAAGGGCAGTGGCTAGCGTCAGCGTTGCTCACCTGGCTCAATGCTGAGTATTTGCCCGAACCCGCCAATCGTGCGATCGCCGAGCGAGTGGCTCAGGTGTTTGTGCGCCATCGCATGGAGGGTGAAAACGACGTCGGCTCGCTGGTAATGGCTATCTTGACCGAGCTACAAGCCTTTGACTTTTCTGACAGCTTCTACGGCGAGTTTACCGTCGCCAATGCCGTCGGCGACCTGCTGTTCGACAGCCTAGGCATCGACCGCTGCTGTGGTCGATCTACCACCCTTGAAGCCAATCACATAGGCAGCCTGGGCGACAATGATGATATGGAAAATAGCGGCCAACCAGAATAATTAGAACCCCATGGCCTTAGCCAGGGTATCGGTATCGGGGTTGAGATCACCCTTGACCTGGTTATTGCTGTGGGCGATCGCGGTATCGGGATCCTTTAAACCATTGCCGGTGAGGACACAGACAATGGTGGCCCCAGCGGGTACCTGGTCTTTGACCTTTAATAGCCCTGCCACCGAGGCAGCGCTGGCAGGTTCACAAAACACTCCTTCTAAGGCCAGCAGACGATAGGCGTCTAAAATTTCGTCGTCGGTGACGGCATTAAACGTGCCCTGGCTGGCGTCACGCACCGCTTCAGCCTTAGTCCAGCTGGCGGGGTTACCAATTCGAATGGCGGTCGCCAAAGTTTGCGGGTCGCGCACCACATGACCACTGACGAGAGGGGCTGCCCCAGCGGCCTGAAACCCCATCATGCGGGGCAGGCGGCTGCACTTGCGCTGCTGGTGGTACTCGCAAAACCCCATCCAGTAGGCGGTAATATTGCCCGCGTTACCGACCGGAATGCACAACCAGTCGGGAGCATCGCCCAGGGCATCGACCACCTCAAAGGCCCCGGTTTTTTGCCCCTCTAGGCGGTAGGGGTTGACCGAGTTGACCAGGGTAATCGGGTAATCTTTGGCCAACTCGCGCACCATAGTCAGGGCGTCGTCAAAGTTGCCGTTGATAGCCAGCACTTCGGCCCCGTAGAGCAAGGCCTGGGCCAGCTTGCCCAGAGCCACATAGCCATCGGGAATGAGCACAAAGGCCCGCATACCACCCCGGCGGGCGTAGGCAGCGGCGGCGGCAGAGGTGTTGCCGGTACTGGCGCAAATAACCGCTTCGGCCCCGGCCTCTTTGGCCTTAGAAATGGCCATGGTCATGCCCCGGTCTTTGAAGCTGCCGGTAGGGTTGAGGCCGTCGTACTTGACCCAAACCTTCACATCTTTACCAATGTGCTGAGCCAGAGCCGGCATCGGGATCAGGGGGGTATTGCCCTCGCATAGGGTAACCACCGGGGTTTGATCCGTCACGGGCAGGTAGGCTCGGTAGGCTTCGATCAGCCCTGGCCAGGACTGTAGCCCAGTGGGCTGGGGCCGAGAGACTGGGGTGGTAGCGGTGGCAGGATTTATGCTTAGGGTCACGGTAGGTCGACGGTACTAATAAGTAAGCGGGAATTGAAGGCCCAGGTGAGCGATCGCCCGACCCAAATACCTGCTGTTGTGTTTTCTAGTTTACCGTGAGCCTTGACCTCAACGATCAAGTACGGTAGTTTTGGCGCGCTGGTGAAGCAGTTGGCTATGTGCAAGCCATTACCCAGTTCGCAAACTGCCCAGGTTAAACCAATCGCTAGAACGGTTTGGTTTAAGATTGCCCTCTAGACAGTAGGGTTAAAATACCTTAACTTTCTGACTGAGTACAATTTCCTATTTTATTACTTCTCCCATGAACGCCCCCCTAGACCACGCCGATGTCCAGGCTGCTGCTCTATCCGGCGAGTTGGCCCTAGAGCCAGCAACTGCATCCTCGGCCCGCGAAACGGCTCCTGCCCTCAATGACAAAATTTGCTGGGTTGAAGTGCATCAGGTTCCCTATCCTCCCGATCAGCAGGTTGAGCTGCTGCATCTGCAGGCCGAGGCTGAGGCCCTGCTATTGCAGCTGCAGGCCAGACATCAGCGGCGGCAAAGCGCTAGCCCTGTGTCATAAACAATTCTTAGGCCTAGCGCTCTGCGATCGCTCGCTAGCCCACAGGCAAGACATAGACAAAAACCTTAGCGCCTGCATAGACATAGCGAAAGTGCGCCACTTTTTCAAGAATTCGCTACTGTTAGGAGAAAATTGTGGGGAGATGCTGCGATGACCTACTCTGCCAAGCCCAGGCCAGCTGAGGAAACTAAGCTCAATGGCCTATCCAAGCGCAAGCTGTACTCGGCTATTTCGGGTGGTTTACTGGTAGCGATTGCGGCAGGCGCGGCTCTCAAGCTCACCATGGGCAACTCTAGCTCGACCGAGGTGGCTGAGGTCGATCCGGCATCTGGCCTAGTGGCTACCGATGCAGACTCCACTACCCCCGACGGAGCGCTGGTACCACAAACCGACGAAGCAGCTACGCCGTTTCAGTCCAAACCTTTCTTTCAGCCCTCAGCGCCCTTGCGGCTGGCCGAGCCCAGTTTACTGCGCTCTACGTCTCCGCAAGCTCGGGTAGATAGCGTTGCAGCCGGTCGCCCCGATCCCTTTGCCTCGGTGGTGCTGCCCGGCCCCCAGGCCTCACGACCTAATCCTTCGGCCGCCGTACTCACTCCGGTTCCTCCGGCGATCGCGGCCCAGGGTCTGCCAGCGGTGCCTGTAGCGGCCACCCAGAGCCTACCGCCACTGCCCCAGGCTCCAGCTCAGTCTGTAGCGCTACCCAACCTGCCCGCCCCCTTTCTACCGGGTAACGTGCCCGCTAGCCCTACAGACCTAGCAGTTGCCCCCACCGGTAGCCCTGTCTTTCAAAATCTGGTTGACCAGGTGGTGGTTAGCGGCGTGGTACAGGTGGGCAGCGGCGTCAGCGTAATCGTCACTGAGCCAGGCAGTACCGTCAGCCGTCGGGTTACCCAAGGCGACATGCTGGCGGGCGGACGTATTAAGGTCAAGTCAGTCGATATGTCGGGTCAAGAACCCGTAGTGGTGCTAACCTACGACGGCAGAGACTATACCCGGAGCGTAGGAGCACCGATGGTCAGCTCGCTGTAGCGTCGCTCTAAAGATAGATAAACAGAGTGCGCGATCGCGGCTCACGCTCAGGCCCGGCTGCATCGATTAGACTTGAGTGAAGCTACGGGTCAGATCGCCTCCTAGACTTAGCCACAGACTCAGCCAGATCTGGCTGGGTTTGGTCGTTAGCTGTCTGGTCAGCGCTGGACCCAAAATGGCTAGCAAATGGGGTTGAGAGTGGCCTATGGGCAGTGGCAAGATAGCGTCTAGCAAACAAAGAACACAGCGGCTGCTGCGGCTTGATGGAGCCGACACCTACGATTGCCCCGTCTGTCGACATGGGCAAATGGAGCCAATGGCCCTCATGGATGCCTATGCCTGTAGCTTTTGCCGCCACATTTTTGATGTCAACCTAGACCAGCAGACGGTACACGTCGTCGATAGCGTGCAGCCCATGGGCTGGCGCTGGCAGGGGTGGCGCTGGCAACCGCTCTACCAAAGCCGTAGCGACATTACCCTCACCCTATGGCTGGTGGGCCTGGCCCTGGTTATCTTTCCCGCCGGTATTGTGGCGCTGGGTGGATACGTGTTTCCTCCCCTGGAAGAAAGCGCGGGCATTAACTGGTCTCTGGCCTGGGCGGTAGGTACCCTGGTTGCTCACGGCACCATGGTCGGTTGGCTGGTGGCTGAGCACTACCAGTTTCCGTTTTATGTCATGACCAAAATTCGGCTACAAAGGCTAATCGATCGGCTGCCCAGTTAAGGGAGCCTGCCGAGTTAAGGGCGGCGACTGGTCTAGCAGTCGGGGCCACCAGAAAACCAGACCAGGGGCATATCGGTTTCGCTGCGCCAGCGCACCCAGCCTTCTGCGGTACTGGAACCCGGCAGCGGTGTGCAGCCCTGGGCAGGCTGAGTCACGCGCACCCGTAACCAATCGCCATCGAGGTCGAGGGGCTGGATAATGCTGTTTGGCCCCACCAGCGCCTGTAGCGGAGCAGTGCCCCGAGGGGCTAGCCGCATGGGCTGCGAGAGCCCAGGGCGACGAAACTGAATGCGAGCCGCACTTTGCATGGAGATATCCCAGGTTTCTACCGTGAGGGGCACGGCCCCCAGCCCGAGATGAGAGGTATGAGCCCAGGCTGTGCCAGCAGGCGTGTACTGAAAGCGAAACCAGCCGTCAGGCCGAATTTCGAGCACCGGAAAGGTGTAAATCTGCTGCTCGGTTTGCACCATCGAGAAGGCTGCATCGCGACCAATGGCTAAGGGATCGGCGTCATTAGGAACTAGCCAGCCGTTAATTAGCCAGCCCCAGTGATCGCTCTCGGGAGTGGGATAGATGGGCAAGGCTACACCCCGCAACCACTCAGCGCCCAGAGCAGAGTCGTTAGAAACCGCCAGGCTGGTGGGGCGCAGGTGGCCGACCCCAATATCGTCATTGGGGTTAGGGTTAAGACCCAGAATGCCAGCTTCTGCTGGGGCAATGGCGTCTGGAACGGGGTTTGGCAGGGGGGGGACAACAGGAGGCGAAGGGTCTTGTTTGCCCCTAAAAGTTAGTAAAGGGGCATCTGTTATACCTGATGCCTCAGGGATAATACGAGGTGCGGCAGACCTCGGCAGGGCGATCGCCTCAGTCTGGTTTAGAAGCACCAACGCGGCTAACAGTCCGCCTGTGCCGCCGATGGTTGCTAGAAACCCAAAAAGCCGATGCAGTGGGGAGTGAAGAGGAGTACGCTTAACCATGACAACTGCTAGGGGCAACATCAACATTATTTAGCCAGTACGACTGCGATCGCGGTTTGGATGTAGTTGGGCCAGACGGCCGCCCCCACCGTGATTAGATCGTGCTTTAGTCAGTATGGCTTTTCGAGTCTATGCTTGGCGAGGCTTTGGTTTCCCTAACCTCCGCCAACCATATTGTGCCTGATGCGACACCTCTACTGATGAAATACGCTGTCCTTGCCACCGACTACGACGGTACCCTGGCGACCCAAGGCCTTGTTGACGAAGCCACTCTAGCGGCCCTGGAGCGCTACCGACAACAGGGAGGCCGCCTGCTGCTGGTGACCGGGCGGCAGCTCGATGAGTTGTTTCAGGTGTTTCCCCACAATCGCCTGTTTGAGGGCATTGTGGCCGAAAATGGCGCGGTGTTGTATCGGCCTGGTGAAGGCATAGCGCGACGCCTAGCTGAGCCACTGCCGCCAGTATTGATTGACACCTTAATAGCCCAGGGCGTCGGCCCCATAAGCCAGGGACAAATTGTTGTGGCCACCTGGGAACCCCACGGCGAAACCGTAGAGCGCACCGTCCAAGCCCTGGCCCTGGCCGCGACGGTGATTCGCAATAAAAAAGCGGTGATGGTGCTGCCCCAAGGGGTCAACAAGGCCAGCGGGCTAGCCGTGGCGCTGGCAGAATTAGGCGTAGAGCCAGCGCAGGTGGTAGGTATCGGCGACGCCGAGAACGATCGCAGTCTGCTAGAAGCTTGCGGTCTGGGGGTAGCCGTCGCTAACGCGGTACCTGAGCTAAAGACTCTGGCCGACCGAGTGACAGCTGGCGATCGCGGCGCAGGCGTGCAGGAGCTGATCGAATGGCTGTTAGCCGAGACCTAAACCCCCACTCTAAACCGCCCGGCTTCTCAAAACTGTCAGCAGCTTGAGGAAATGGTCGGGCAGAGGGGCGATCGCCACCACCATTTCCCCCGTCGCCGGGTGGCGTAGCTCTAATCGCTCGGCGTGGAGAGCTTGCCCCGGCAGCTTCACCCCCACATCGCGGCCCGAGCCGTAGGTGGGGTCGCCCACAATGGGGTGGCCCATGTGAGTACTGTGAACGCGGATCTGGTGGGTGCGCCCGGTTTCCAGACGAAAGCGCAGCAGCGAAAAGTTGCCCAAGCGCTCTTCTACCTGCCAGTGGGTGACGGCAGTGCGGCCTTTCTCCAGAGGCACCACGGCATTTTTTTTGCGGTCTGCCGGGTGGCGACCTAGGGGCGCGTCGATGGTGCCGGAACTGGCTTTGGGGGCACCGTAGACCACGCCCAAGTATTCGCGTCGGGCAGTTTTAGCCTTCATCTGGGCCTGTAGGTCGCTGTGGGCCAGGTCGGTTTTGGCTACCACAATTGCCCCGGTGGTGTCTTTGTCGAGCCGGTGCACAATGCCAGGGCGCTGCACGCCGCCAATGCCCAGGAGCTGGTCGCCGCAGTGGGCCAGCACGGCGTTGACCAGGGTGCCGCTCATGTTGCCGGGGGCGGGGTGTACGACGAGGCCAGCGGGCTTGTTGAGAATGATCAGGTGCTCGTCTTCGTAGAGAATGTCGAGGGGAATGGCCTCGGGAGTAAGTTCGAGCGGGCGAGGTTCGGGGATGGTGAGGTGAATGCGATCGCCCAGCCGCACCGCTTCTTTTTTATTGGTGCAGAGTTGTCCATTGATCTGCACGTATTCCCAGTCGATCAGCTTTTGTACGCGGTTGCGGGAGAGCTCTTTGACGTTGGCGGTGAGCCAGCGATCGAGCCGTTCTGGATCAGGAATGTCAACAGTGAGTTCGAGGGTTTGGTCGGCGATGGCTAAAGGGTTGAGCGCGGTAGGATCTCTATAATCAATCATAATCCGTGCTGTTCTCGGACGATGCCCATGAGCCCTAGCCCTGCCCCATCAACCCGCGCCGCGTTAGCTCCCGGCCAGCTGCGCCGTATCCATCATTTGGCGCTGAATGTGAAAGACATGGCGGCCTCGCGCCAGTTCTACGGCGACCTGCTGGGGCTGAGGGAACTAACCGGCGACGAGGTAGATGACACCCTCAAGGATCTGGTGGCTACCGGTAAGGTGGCCAACTTTGTGTTGCCCGATGGGCTAATTCTCGAC
>NZ_JADEXE010000256.1 GCF_015207265.1 Nodosilinea sp. LEGE 07298
GGGTGGGGGCGGTGTTAGATGCGTCTCACCCGTTTGCTGTGGAGATTTCGCGGGGGGCGATCGCCGCCGCCCAAGCCCTCAACATTCCCTACTGGCGCTACGAGCGTTCGGCCCTAGAGCAATCGCCCTCGTCTCAATTAATTCACCCTGTTTCGGGGCTAGAGGCGATTTTAACCCCAGAAGTTTTGAGCGGGGAACGAGTACTGCTGACCCTCGGCTACCGCTGGCTACAGCAGTTTGCCCCCTGGCAGACGCAGGCCATGCTGTTTGCCCGCATTCTGCCCTCGGCCGTGGCTCTAGATGCAGCACTGAAGGCCGGATTTATGCCAGAACGCCTAATTGCCCTGCGCCCTCCTATTAGTGGGGATCTAGAGAAAGCGCTCTGGCAGCAGTGGCGCATTACCCGAGTGATTACCAAAGCCTCTGGCGCACCCGGTGGTGAAGATACTAAACGAGCCATAGCCGAGCAATTAGGTATTCCTTTATTTGTATTGAATCGTCCTCAGCTCGATTATCCAGTGGTTTGCCATAGCCAGGAGGAAATACTGTCCCTCTGCGAGGTCTGGTGGTCATCCCACCTAGACCACCCCTAAGCCGCCCGCATCTTTTCCGTTCCCCTCTAAATTTATTGATGCATTGGCACGGCCTGCCTGAAAGCCATACAAAAACCCGCCTCCCTTATCCCTTCACCTCCCCTACCTCCTCATCCACGCATCCACGCATCCACGCATCCACCCATCCTCTTCCCCCTTACTGTCTAAAAAACGCCAAATCTTCTCCTCCTCCAGAGGTGGTCAACTCCTGTAGGGAATGCTATCCTTAGCCTTCAATTTGTGCGCTACTATGGGCTATCCCCTAGTGCTACCGCTAGGAGTGCCTTTGCAAAAGCCGCTGTATACCGCCAGAAATAGGGATTTTTACGGTCAAGATTAATCACCTGCACCAGATTTTGATTTAGCCCCTATATTTAGTTGGTCGTTCCGTTCGCTGAATTTCATGCAAGCGTTTTGCCCAGGTCGTCCATGACAGCTTTCCCTATGCCATCAGGGCCATCCCCTTCGTTTGAGAGCGCTGGCAGTAGCGCTTTGCCCGATACACCGCCAGTCTTTGCTTTAAAGGAACTGGTGGCTCGGCTGCAGCGCGAGCAGTACAAAATTCAAGACTTGCTCAGCTCGTTGGGGTTTGCCCTCCGCAGCCTCAACAATCTGAATCAGTTCCTAGAGCTGATTCCCATGATTGCCAGCCGGGTGACCGATGCCAGCGGCGGTGCTCTGGTGCTGTTTCGCGCCGATGGGCAGGTACGCCTAGAGCGGTTGCACTGTCAGAGCGAAGACCAGTGCCAAGATGTGCGATCGGCCTTAGAGGCCGCAACTCGTCAGGTGACGGCCAGCTTTCAAACGGCCCCTGAGAGCAGCATGATGTCGATGGCGCGCAACGCTATGCTGGCTCTCGATCGCCAGGTAAACCGCTACTTGGGCGACGAGTTTCAGCTGTTCGGCACCGCCATCATTGTTCAGAATGTGGAGCGGGGGCGGCTGTATGTGTTTAGCCGCGACCCTGACTACGCCTGGACAGAAACCCGCCAAAAGCTAGTGCGCCTGGTGGCTGACCAAACTTCTGTTGCGATCGAAAATAACGAGCTAACGGCGGCCCTGCGTAAAAAAGAGAGGTTAGATCGCGAGCTAGAAATTGGAGCTGAAATTCAGCTCCAACTGCTGCCGCGCGATTGTCCCGCCATTCAGGGGATGGACTTGGCGGCCCGCTGCAAGACGGCCCATCGGGTGGGGGGTGACTACTACGATTTTATTCCTACCACTTTTGACCAGTTGCGACAGGCCGACTCGCAGCAGTCGGCAACGGCCCCCTGGAGCTTTGCCATTGGCGATGTGATGGGCAAAGGCGTGCCCGCTGGCTTGATCATGACCATGATGCGGGGCATGCTGCGCACGGAGGTGCTCAACGGCCATTCGCCCGCCCGCATTTTGCAAGATTTGAACTTTGTCATGCACAGCGATTTAGAAAGCTCTAACCGCTTTGTGACGCTGTTTTACGCTGAGTACAACCCCAAAACGCGGCGGTTGGCCTACGGAAACGCGGCCCATAACCCACCGCTGCTGTGGCAGGCCTCTACCAATACCATTACACGTCTGGATACGCCGGGTATGTTGCTGGGGCTGGATATGAATACTCAGTATTGTGAGGCGGAGGTGCAGCTGCAGCCCGGTGATACGGTGGTGTTTTACACCGATGGTTTTACCGAGGCCGCTAACCCTCGGGGCGATCGCTTTGAGGAAGAAAATCTGGAGCGTGCCCTCCAGTGGGCCTGCCGCAACTGCACATCGGCGGAGGCCATTTTAGACTACACCTTTGACCTGCTCGATCGCTTTATTGGGGGCGATCGCAGCAACGACGACGATATGACCCTGGTGGTCATGCGGGTAAAGCCAGAACTACAGCTCACTCTGTTTGACAATTAAACTAATCGCGATCTCAACCTGTGTAGCGATCGCTGCCTATCGGTGGTAGGCGGCGCTAGACTTTAAGTGTCTCAGCGCATCTAGGCATCTTGCTGTGCCCAACTCTAAATTCCTGAATTTGAGGCGTTGTATCGCGCAGGTCTAGCTATGCCGAAATTTCTTTTTTCGCGATCTATGGGTGCTGCTCTGGCAGGCGCTTTACTGGCTTTGGGCTCTGCCTGGGGTTTGGCTCCTGCGCCAGCCATTCAGTACTCCGATGGCACCATAGGGTTTTCCTACCCCCCCCGCCTGACCGATAGCTACGCCACCCGCAGTCTGGTCAGTGCAGGTAGCGTGACTTACTACCTCACCTTTGACTTCCCTTCCGCCGCCGTCGAACCCCTCGATCGCGTCGTGGTCAGCCTCAACGAAGGCTACGACCCGATTTTTCGCTATCGTCTAGACGCCACCGAAGCCTTTGCCAACACCCCTGAGGGTCGCACGTCTTTGCCTTTGGGTGAGGTCAGCGAAGACCGGGACAACCGAGCGCTAACTATTACCTTTGACCCGCCCGTTCAGCCTGGGGTACCGATTACGCTGGCACTGCGGCCCGTTCGCAATCCGCGCTTTGGTGGGGTGTACCTGTTTGGGGCCAATGCTTACCCCGTCGGCGATACGGCGGAACCCACTTTTTTAGGCTACGCACGGCTGAGTTTCTATGAGCGCGATCGCGGTGATCGTTGGCCTTAAGGGTGGATGGGTGGATGAGTGGATAAGTGGGCCGACCACATTGATTTAGGACTGTTCTATGGCTCAGGCTACCGGCGATAGCTTTTTTGTGGCTCTGCTGCCGCCTCAGCCTTTGCAGGATGAGATCACGGCTATTAAGCAGGAGGTTTGGCAGCGGTTTGGCAGCAAAGCCGCCCTCAAGTCGCCGCCGCACATCACCCTCCAACCGCCTTTTTTGTGGCCGCCGTCTGAGGCGACTAGGTTGGAGCACCACCTGGAAGCCTTTGCTCGCACTCAACCCGCTGTGCCAGTCCAGCTACAGGGCTACAGCGCCTTTGCACCACGGGTCATTTATATTGACGTGGTGCAGACGGCGCAGTTGATGGCGGTGCAGGCTGCGATCGCCGCCTATCTAGAAAAAAACTGTGGCATTGTAGATCGCGTCGGCAAAACCCGCCCGTTTACTCCCCACGTTACCGTTGGCTTTCGTGACCTCAGCCCCGCCGCCTTTCGCCAGGCCTGGGCTGAGTTTGAGCCTCGCCCCTTTGCGGCTGAGTTTGTGACCCAAACCCTCACGCTGCTGCGCCACGATGGCCACGTTTGGCAGATTTTTTCAGATTTCCCGCTAAAGTCCTCAACGCCTTAATTCACAAGGAATTCAGGATTATGTAGAAGCCTATACAGAATAGCAAATCCCTTGACATTTCCATAAACCGTAGCTTACTATACAAAAGTAATCAGAAATTCGTTCATCTCGCTTTTTCCTTAGTGATCAAAGTGGGACGGAAGTAGGGGTTAATAGCCCCCGAAGGAACGCGCCCCAATGTTCTGATCAAACCCTTGATCTTTTGGAGGCGACCCCATGAAACTTACCTATCGCGGTGTTAGCTACGACTACACCCCCCCTACCGTACAATCCGACATCACAGATGACGCTGGTAAATTCCGCGGCGTAGATATTCGGTTCCGTACTGTTAAGAAAGCTCCGGTTCAACAACCCACCCTAGACTTGGTCTATCGCGGTGTGGCTTACCAAGCCGGTACCCCTGAGATGGCTCCCGTGGCCGAAGCGGCTCCTGTGGTTGAAGTGGTCTCCGTAGAGGCTCCCGCTGCCCCTGCTGTAGCTGCCACCTTCAACACCGAAGACAGAGCCCGCATGAGCATGATGAACCGTCATCGCTCGGTGAAGCAGCGTCAGCAGTCGATGTTGGCCCGCCTGGCTACCGAAGCTGGTCTGCCAGAAGAGGCTGCCCACTACTGGAACCACATTCAGGGCAAGGTACACCCCAGCTTTTGGGCTACCTACAGCCGTGGCGGTGCTGCCGCTAGCTAGCGCCTGAATCACTCAACCAAAGCCCCCGCTAGAGATCTCTAGCGGGGGCTTTGGTTGTTGATGGTTAGTTCAGCCTTTTTGCAGGGTATGTGATCAAACTAGCTTGACCTAGTTGTCTCGGTCTAGTGGATTAGGTCCTGCCTGCTTTAACTTGATTAGGGGCAGTACAGCGTAGCGCGCGTGTCTCGCCCGGTGACAGGATTGGTGCCCTTGGCTACGGTGCAAAGCATTTTGTTGACCTTGGGGTCAAGCAGCACATCAGTAAAGTCGGCTCCTTCGATGGTGACCTCTCGAAAGTCGGTGCCAAAGGCGTAGGCCCCTTCAAGAATGGCGTCGGTGAGATTGGCCTGATAGAAACGGGCACCGTCGAGGGTCGCTCCGCTCATGTCGGCCCCTTCCATGTTGGCACGGGCCAGGGTGGTATCAAACAGGCGTACGCCGCGCAGGTTGGTGTGGCTCATGTCGGCATCGGCCATGTCGGCGCGGGTGTAGTCGTTGCCGCGCAGGTCTTGGTTAGACCAGTCGCTCATTCTCAGGTTTTGGCGATCATAGCTGGTGGCCATAGCCGGGCTGCCCCAGCTCAGGCAAAGGGTTAGCACCACTAGTGTGGCTACAAACATCCGACACAGGCTGGATCGACTAACCATGGCTCCTAATCTGCTCAAATTCTACATTCTTGAGTTTACAGGTTGACTTGGGTTAAGCCAAAGATTCCAGCGATAGGTCTTTGGACTTTCACTGGTGACTGTCTCCTTAATACTAAGCGCCAAATAGGCGGCTAAAATCGCTGTCTTCGGGCAGCTTGAGCTTAAGGATATTGGTCAGCACCGTTTCTAGCTCGGCGGCATCGGCAATGTGGCGTTTTTCAGTTGTTCCGGCCAGAAAGTGGGTGGCCAGTTCGGTATTTCGCAGGCCGTAGCGGCGATCGCGCTCAACTCGGGCCGCGATTAGGTTGTTAACAAAGATCGAATTGGGATGGGTAGACACATGCCAGTTGCTAACCCCATAGTCGCAGGGGTACTGTGCCTGCAAATCGAACTGGTACAGAGGTTTCCAGTCTTCGGCGATCTGCGCCTGTAGAATCCAGAACCCCTCGGATTGAATCAGGCGAAACGGTTCGTTGGGGGTCGTTTGCACTAGGTCGGGAACCAGCCGCAGCGGGGACGTGAGGGTCAGCCCGCCAAAGCCGACGTCGGCAATATAGGGTTCATCCTCCAGATCCAGCAGCAGCACCATGTGGCTGCGGGGGGTAAGGGTATCTGGGGGCAGGTTCCACAGCACCCGTGCTCCCAACCCGGTGACGTTGAACCCCAGGGTAGTGAGCACCGATCGCAGCAGCCCGTTTTGCTCAAAGCAGTAGCCGCCGCGATCGCTGTAGACCAGCTTTTGCACCAGCGAGGGCAGATCTAGCTCTACCGGCTGACCCAAAAACGAGCTGAGGTTTTCGAAGGCGATCGCCTGGGGATGCCGCTTGTGAATGCCTTGCAGGGTGGCTAACGTCGGGGCGCGAGACGCTTCATCGACGGCTTCATAACCAATTCGGTGAAAATAGGCCTCAAGGTCAGCCGCATCGAGGGTGGGAGCTAGGGACATTGGCGTTGCTTACAACACGGCTCTACAGTCTAAATTGCTCCAAGGCCGGTTGGTTTACGCTAGGGTCAGATCACTTTATCTTGGTTCCAGGTTAACGAATCAGACTGCCATCGGCTTCCAGAGCAGCGTTGTATGAATACGATTATCTATAGACCACCAGACTCTGGAGACGAGTATCAAATCAGCGGGTGCATGTGGGCTGCCGCAAATCTTTGGGAACTTACAGACGGAACACCAGAAAGTGTCGCCGAATGGCTGCAGTTGTGTCATCCAGACGAACTAAGAGACCGAATTTTGAGTCGTGAGAAAACGCTGATTGCTATATGGCATGGGGTTGTTGTTGGATTTATCGCCTTTAAGCGAGGCAATCATCTATCTCTGTTGTTCGTTCGAAAAGAATTCTCTGGGCAAGGGATTGCTAGAGAACTCTTCAGCTATTGTGCTCACGACTTAGAAACCGTTACGGTAAACGCAGCTGAGGCTGCGGTGGGCTTTTACCAAAAAGTAGGGTTTCAGCAAAGCGGCGATCGCTTCTGCAAGTTTGGAATCTGGGGAATGCCCATGACCTGGGTTCATCCTGGGGCTAACTAAAACTACGCTCAAACGGAGTACCGCCATTGCGCCGCGCCCGGTTTCGGTGTTGAATCGTTCTGTTAGCGTCCTTTTATAATGGGCATTTTGCGCCCCCGCCATGAGCGTCGTTCTCTACAACACCCTGAGCCGTAAGAAAGAACCCCTCGAAACCCTGGAGCCGGGCCAGGTGAAGATGTACTGCTGCGGCGTTACGGTATACGACTACTCGCACCTAGGCCACGCCCGCAGTTCAATCGTGTGGGATACGGTGCGGCGCTACCTGCTGTGGCGGGGTTACGATGTGCGCTATGTGCAGAATTTCACCGATATTGACGACAAAATTCTCAACCGGGCCAAAACCGAAAACTCCACTATGCAGACGGTAGCGGAACGCTACACCCAGGCGTATCTCGAAGATATGGTCCGGCTTAATGTCATGGAGGCCGACGAGTACACCTACGCCACCAAGACGCTGGACGGCATTCAGCGGTTGATTAGTGAGCTAGAGCAGAAGGGCTACGCCTACCCCGCTGCGGGCGACGTGTACTACTCTGTGCGCAAGTTTGACGGCTACGGCAAGCTCTCGGGCCGCAAGCTCGACGATATGCAGGCTGGGGCCAGCGGACGGGTAACGGGGGAAGAATCTATCAAGCAAGACCCCTTCGACTTTGCCCTGTGGAAAGGAGCGAAAGCGGGCGAACCCTTTTGGGAGTCGCCCTGGGGGCCAGGGCGGCCCGGCTGGCACATTGAGTGCTCGGCCATGATCCGCGATCGTCTGGGCGAGACCATCGACATTCACGTGGGTGGCAGCGACCTAGTCTTCCCCCACCACGAGAACGAGATTGCCCAGTCAGAAGCCGCCACGGGTCATCCCCTCTCCCGTTACTGGATGCACAACGGCATGGTCAACGTGGGCGGCGAGAAGATGTCGAAATCTCTCGGCAACTTCACTACCATTCGCGACATGCTGGATGGGCCAAACGCCCCCGACCCCATGGCGGTGCGACTGTTTTTGCTCCAGGGCAGCTACCGCAAGCCGGTCGATTTTACCGATGAGGCGATCGCCGCCGCCCAAACCAGCTGGGGCACCGTGAAGGACGGGCTGCTGTTTGGCTACCACTACGGGGCCAAGCTGGGCTGGGCCGATGTTGAAGATTCAGCCTTTGGGGACCCGGCGGCGATGCGGATCGATCGCGACAGCACCCCAGTACAAGCCTTTCAAACCGCTATGGACGACGACTTCAACACCGCTGGCGGGCTAGCCGTACTGTTTGACCTGGCCAAGGATCTGCGTCGGGCGGGCAATGTTATCACCCACACGGGCGAGGCCGACACCGATAGCGCCACTCTGCGCCAGCGCTGGCAAACCCTGGTCTGCCTAGCCCAGGTGCTAGGGTTAGAAGCCCAGCCCGAAGCTGAGGAATCCACCGAGGGCGGGCTGTCGGATGGTGAGATTGAGGTGCTGCTGGCTCAGCGGCGGGAGGCGCGGGCGGCCAAGGATTTTGCGGAGGGCGATCGCATTCGTGATCTGCTCCAGGCCGCAGGCATTACCCTAATCGACAAGCCCGGTGGCATCACCGAGTGGCATCGGTAAGCCTGAGCTTCAAAGAATTTCGTGGCAAGATAGAGGTCTCAGCCCTTGGTCTTGCTTTATGCTGCCGACCATTACCCCCGACATCCTCGATCTACCGGCTGGCACGCGGGTTGAATTTCCGGCGACCTTTGCTGAGTACGAGGCACTGCTGGATCGACTGGGTGATCGCGCTGCCGTGCGCATGCGGTTTCGGGACAATCAAATCTTGCTTATGGCTCCGCTACCTGAACACGGCAATCAGGCCGATATTCTGTCGGATCTGGTCAAGGCAATGTTGCGTAAGACCGAGCAAGACTGGCAGGGCTATGGTGTTATGACCTTACGGAAGCGGGGTGTGCCTGGAGTAGAACCTGATGCCTGCTTTTACATCCAAAACTGGCGGGCTGTTTTGGGAAAGCGTCGCTTAGATCTCGACGTTGATCCACCCCCTGACTTGGCCCTTGAAACCGATCTGACCTCTTTTACCCGCATTGAAGACTATGTGCCCTTCGAGATTCCTGAAGTGTGGATTTATAAAGCGGGCCGTCTAGAAATTTATCGCTTTGTCTCAGGCCGCTATCTGGAGCAGAAAAATAGCTCAATCTTTCCAGAAATCCCGGTTCAAGTCCTGCTGCCGGTCTACGTCAAACGGGCCTGGCAAACCGGCTCAAGTCATACCTTAAGAGAGTTTGAGCGAGTTCTAGAAGCCTAACTAGGGCAACCACTGGCGTCCTAGGGCCACAAATAGTTCCCGGTGCTGACGAAAGAGGGTGTAGCCGTAGACCGCAAAAATCGCCAGCAGGCAGAGGTGAGTCAGGGTGCTGTAGGTGCCAATGATGTCCCCTGGCGTCCAATCGTGAAAGTTGATCAGCTGGTTCATATCGCCGTGGTCGGCCTCGCCCCACAGGCTGCCAAAGGGGATGGAGGCTTTGCCACGCGGCACCTGCTGCCACAGCCACACCTGGCCCCAAAAGCAAAAGGCCGCCCCTAGCACCACCGGAAACCGGTAAAAATCCCAGCGAAAATACTCGGGCAGTGGGAAGTAAAAGCTCACCATCAGCAGGGCCGACAGGTAAATTTCGCCGCCCACGCCGCCAAAGGAGAGCAACATGTCAAAGGTATCAGCGGAAATCAACCAGGTCTAGTTCCACCCAAGTTTGTGTCGAGTAAAATAGGGGTAGAGCGCTTAGGAGGCCAACGTGATGGCCAAGCAACGACGGAAGCGTGGAACCGCAGGCGATAAAACGATTTGTCTTCCCATTGCAGAC
>NZ_JADEXE010000025.1 GCF_015207265.1 Nodosilinea sp. LEGE 07298
GACCTGGACAACGGCAAAGCCAAGCTGCCCACACCCTGCCACCACCGCTCGGGCCGCCCCGCCGTTGCCCAACACCAGAGCCGTCTTGCCAGACCAGTCTTGCCATTCCTTAAGGGGAGCGACAAACCCAGCCACATCGGTATTGGTGCCCGCCCAGCCCTGCTCGGTACGCCACACAGTATTGACGGCCCCTACCGCCTGAGCCTCGGGCGTTAGCTCTGCCAGCAGCGGCACGATCGCCTGCTTGTGGGGAATGGTGACGCTAAACCCCTGCACCCCAGTGGCCGCGAACCCTGCGATCGCCGCCTCCAGCCCCTCCGCCGCGACCGGAAACGCCACATACACAATATCAACCCCCAGCTCTTTCAAAGCTGCATTGTGCATAACGGGCGACAGCGAGTGGGCAATCGGGTCACCGATAACGCCAAGCAGTTGAGTGGATCCGGTGATAGGCATAACAAAAGTGAGTGATGAGCAAGGGATGACATTACTTGCCCATCACTTTCTCATTAAACAACTGCACGATCTTCTCAACTACGTCTTCAATGGAGAGGTTGTCGGTAATGAGGGCGATCGCATCGTCGGCCTGCCGCAGGGGAGCCACTGACCGGCTGCTGTCTTTGCGATCGCGCTCGTCAATCGCCAGCTCTAGCTCTTTGAGGGATACCGCTGGCTGCTGCTGGGCGGCCAGGTCACGCTGGCGGCGGCGAGCCCGTTCTGCCACTGAGGCGGTCAGAAAGATTTTCAGCTCCGCCTGGGGAAACACCTGGGTGCCGATGTCGCGGCCTTCCATCACCACACCGCCTGTAACGCCATACTGCTGCTGCTGGCGCAGGAGGGTTTGGCGCACCGTGGGCTGGGCCGACACGAGCGAAACCTGCTCGGTCACCGCCGAGCTGCGAATTAGCTGAGTTACCTCCTGCCCATTCACCCAAATTCGGCTGGGGAACGCAGCGAAGGCGGGGTCGTCCCCCGAGGCGGCCAGGCGAATGTCGCAGTCGCTGACCAACTCTGCGATCGCCACCTCGTCGTGCAGATCCACCCCTCGCTCTAAGGCCAGCCAGGTTATGGCCCGGTACATGGCCCCGCTGTCGAGGTAGAGCAGGTTTAGCCGCTGGGCCACCCGTCGTGCCACCGTCGACTTGCCTGCCCCCGCTGGGCCGTCAATGGCCACAATGGGCTGGCGATCGCGCAGCAGCAGGTTGTCAATTAGCCGGGTGGTGCCCAGATAGGCCGCGATCGCGACCATGCCCAGGGTCTCTACCCGCTCCAGCGGTTGCAGAGTTTCAGGGTGCACCAGCTCCACGTACTGCGGCTGCAGGCTAGGCTCCTGTGCTAGCTCCTGGTGCACAGCGGCAACTAGGGCCGTGCGGCGACGCTCGCCCGCCTTAAAGCGGCTCTGGGCTGCCACCAGGCCTCGGTAGAGGGCAGCGGCCTGCTGACGTTCGGCTGCACTCAGATAGGCGTTGCGCGAGCTAAGTGCCAAACCACTGGCTTCGCGCACGATGGGGCAGCCCACAATTCGGCCCGGCAGATTCAAATCTTGCGCCAGACGTTTCAGAATGGCTAGCTGCTGGGCGTCTTTGTAGCCAAAGTAGGCGCGATCGGGGGCGATCAGGCTCAGTAGCTTAGTCACTACCGTCGCTACCCCCTCAAAGTGGCCCGGACGATGGGGACCGCAGAGTACAGCCGTCATGGCCTGGGGGGGCACCACCTGGGTCAGGTCGCTGGGTTGTGGGGCAGCGGTGCCGTAGAACGCCGCCGGGGTTGGCATAAACACAGCATCCACCCCGGCCTGCTCACACAGCTGCAGGTCTTGGTTGGGGGTATGGGGGTAGCGGGCCAGGTCTTCCTGAGGGCCAAACTGGAGCGGATTAACAAAAATACTGACCACCACCAGGGCATTTTCCCGCCGGGCTCGCTCAATTAGGCTCAGATGCCCCCGATGCAGGTTCCCCATTGTGGGCACCAGCCCCACTTCAATGCGGTCAGCTGGCCCCAACCCCGTGCCGCTGGTGCACGTTTTACCCTGGCCCTGGCGCGCTTGGACTAAGTAGCGCGTTAAGCCTTCAACCGCCTTGAGTACCCGCACAATGTTCTACCCTTTGCCGCATGAGCCTATGTGACAGCTAAACTTCTGGCCACCCCTTTTCAAAGGTTTTACCGTACCAGATTTAAAGTCAGGAGCATATCGCCCCAGCCTCTGCTTTTCCATGCCTTTATCTCACCCCCACTACAGCCTTACAGGCCTTATAGCTAGGGTAACCCACCAAAAACCCTCTCCATTTGGGGCTATGGAGAGGGTTGATTTGGGCCTCAGCAGAGATTTGGCCGAGGCTTTTGATAGAGGCTACTGGGTCGAGAGCACGTCTACCTGCACCCGACCAACACCGCTGGCTCTCAAACCAATTTGGCCTGCCGCCGCCGCCGATAGATCAATCACTCGACCATGGCCAAAGGGGCCGCGATCGTTAATCCGCACCACCACCGACTGGCCAGTAGATAAGTTGGTGACGCGCACCTGGGTGCCAAAGGGCAAGGTACGATGGGCCGCCGTTAGAGCGTTTTGGTCAAACACTTCACCGCTAGCGCTCCGGCGACCGTGGAACCCAGGGCCGTACCAGGAGGCCATGCCTGTCAGGCTAGAGGCAACCACACCCACCCGGTTGACCTCAACGGCTGGTTCGGGCAACCCTTCAACCCGAGCTAAGGGAGGAGCATCGCCCAGCAAGCGCCGCAGCCGGTTTGCCATTTGAAGCGCATCTTCGCCGGGGTTAGCGGTAGTGTCGGGCAGGATGACTTTGTCGTTAACGGTGAGTAGGGTTTCGTCACCCCAGGCCACCACAAACGCTTCCGACTCGTCTTCCCAACGGGCTTCGATCGCATTGGCATCACCATCGGCGGCAAGCGTTTGTAGCCGAGCCACGATACCGCTTGCCTGCCGCAGGGGCTCCTGGGCATCGGGAGGCGTTGCAACCGCCCCATTGCCGGCACTTAGGGTTTCCAGCTCACCCCCAATTAGGGTGATGACAGGTATCGATCGAATGTAAACCGTAGCGGCCTGGCGAGCATCGAGGGCGTGGGGAAATACTGTAGCCGTATCTAAGGTTTGGGATGCTTCGTCAGAGGGCTGAATGAGTAAGGCTGATTCAGGTTCGGCAGGCTCGGCAGGCTCAAAAGTTGAAGGGTCAGAGTCGGCAGGTTGACCTGCATCAGGGTAGTCAGTGAGCGACAGAGCTTCAGCATGATGCTCTGCTTCGGGATCCAAAGAAAGACCGCTGTTGCTGTCCTGGGCGTGGCTGGGCAGAGGTGCTCCAAAGACGGACATAGCGACGGCAACCGTCAGTCCGCCCAATACGGAATGTTTCATGTACACCAAAAGAATTCAACAGAAAGAGCAGGGGATAAAATTCTGGGTTAGTAAAAATGACCTAGAACAGACGACACAGGAATCGCCTTAAAGCCCGTACTCGTTGCAAATTGGCCTTCGGTTTTTTTTGACGAAATGTAACTTAGCACGTTCAGCCAGGCTTGCGAATCCGGGGAGATCCCGATGACTTATACTTCCGCTGCAAAATAAAAAAGTAGCTAACCCTACATGAATGGCTCAACTGACTGCCATGACTGGGCTGATCAGCCCTACCAAGGCTCGGTTGAATTTCGAATTATTTATGAGTTCAGTCAAGTGAGTTATGTAAAAATAATCAGTCTGCCCGTCACTTGGGCTGGGTTTTGTCAGCAAAGGGTGAAGTTTTTGGGACGCAAACTGTATTTTTCGATACAAATTCTCTCGGCGATCGCAAATTGAGGGAACAAAGTCTAGTGCTCTAAGGACCGCAAGAATCTGCCAAAAGTATCGCTACTTGGATCCGGTTCTGAGAAAAATATCCAGGAAATTAGATTGGTAAAGCCCGGCGATCGCCGCTGCCAGTGACCTGCCCCATTGACGAAGCTCACCCCCGTTTTTAAGGTAAGAGACTGGCCCACACAAAAGGATCTTTAAACCCCATGGACTATCGGGATGCCGGTGTAGACGTAGAGGCAGGGCGTGGCTTTGTGCAGCGCATCCGCAGCCTGGTAGACAGCACCCGTCGCCCCGAGGTGCTGGGTAGCTTAGGAGGGTTTAGCGGCCTCTGCGAACTCCCTACTGGCTACCGCGAACCGGTGCTGGTGTCGGGCACCGACGGGGTCGGCACCAAGCTCAAAATTGCTCAGGTGACCCAGCGCCACAGCACCGTCGGCATTGATCTGGTGGCCATGTGCGTCAACGACATTCTTACCAGCGGGGCTGAACCGCTGTTTTTCCTCGACTATCTAGCTACAGGTAAGCTCGAACCCGCTGCCCTGGCGGAGGTCGTCGAGGGCATTGTATCGGGGTGTCACCAGGCGGGGTGTGCCCTGCTCGGCGGCGAAACTGCTGAAATGCCCGGTTTTTATGGCCCTGGTGAGTACGACCTGGCGGGTTTTTGCGTGGGTGTAGTCGAAAAGTCCCAGATTTTAGACGGCAGCCAGGTAGAGGTGGGCGATCGCGTCATTGGCCTAGCCAGCAGTGGCTTGCACAGCAACGGCTTTAGCCTGGTGCGCAAGGTTGTCGCCGAGGGTCAGCGCCCTGACGGTGGCACGGGCTACCGCTGGGACGAGGTCGTACCCACCCTCAGCGACCTGAGCTTAGCCGAGGTGCTGCTTACTCCCACCCGCATCTACGTAGAGCCTGTGCTGAAGGCCTGCCAAGAGGGGTTGGCTATCCACGGCATGGCCCATATTACTGGCGGTGGCTTGCCCGAAAACCTTCCCCGCTGCCTGGGGCCAGACCAGAGCATTCATCTCCAAGCGGGCAGCTGGCCTGTGCTTCCCGTGTTTAACTGGCTGGCTGAGGCAGGTGAGGTACCCGAGGGCGCTCTCTACAACACCTTCAACATGGGGCTTGGGTTTGCGCTAGTCGTTCCCGCCAACCACGTCGATCAGACCCTGGCCTGGCTAGCCAAGCACCAGGTAGCCGCCTACGCCATTGGCGAAGTGGTGGCTGGTTCGGGCCAGGTGATGGGGCTAGCCGACTAGCCTAGTCAGTACCTCGGCTGCACTGCGTCTGTGGATCTGAAGCGCTTAATCCAAAGCCTTGCTGAAGAACCTCCCCGCTCAGCTGAATAGCCGATACCGTAGAAGGGCAGCATAATTAGGAACTTCCGTTGAAATCTTCGAATTTAAACTGGCCACCAGTCGTGCTGAGTTTTCTCGCCATCGTAGGTTTGGCCCTGGTAACCAGTAGCTTTGTGATCATCAACCCCGGCCAGGCCGGCGTGCTGAGCGTACTGGGTAAATCCCAGGATGGGGCACTGCTAGAAGGCATTCACCTGAAGCCGCCCCTGGTCTCAAACGTCGATGTGTATGACGTCACCGTGCAAAAGTTTGAGGTGCCGGCCCAAAGCTCAACCAAAGACCTGCAGGATCTATCGGGTCGCTTTGCCATTAACTTTCGCCTCGACCCGACTGAGGTCGTCAATATTCGCCGCACCCAGGGCACTCTAGAAAATTTGGTGTCTAAAATTGTGGCTCCCCAAACCCAGGAGTCTTTCAAAATTGCCGCCGCACGCCGCACCGTAGAAGAGGCGATTACCCAGCGGGCTGAGCTAAAGCAAGACTTTGACGACGCCCTGACCACGCGCTTGGCTAAGTACGGCATTTTAGTGCTGGATACCAGCGTGGTCGATCTCACCTTCTCGACCGATTTTGCCAAGGCTGTAGAAGATAAGCAAATTGCCGAGCAGCGAGCCCGCCGTGCCGTCTATATTGCCCAGGAAGCCGAGCAAGAGGCCCAGGCCGAAATCAACCGGGCTAAGGGCCGAGCCGAGTCTCAGCGGCTAATTGCCGAAACCTTGAAGGCCGAGGGCGGCGCTCTAGTGCTACAAAAAGAGGCGATCGAGGCCTGGAAAGACGGCGGTGCCCAAGTACCCCGAGTACTGGTCGTCGGTCAAGGCAGCAACATACCCTTCATTCTGGATATGCAGCAGGCCGCAGAGGACGAGGTGGCGATCGCTCAACCCAGCTAGCAGGCACCGCGCTATCAGTTTGCTACGGGGTGAATCAATAGCAAGTCGAAGGTCAGGCAGGTTCAAACGTTGAGCCTGTCTGACCTTCAACTCAAAGTATGCTTTGACGAAAGGACGCTCTGGGCCACCCGTGCGAAAACTCCAGTTCGAAGACTAACCGTGAACGATAACCAATTACCAGGCCAAGCTAATCGCTTCTGCGGGCGAATAGGTGATTTCTCGCACCATGCCCGGCTGGCCGAGGGCTTCGGCCTGGCGATCGTTGTAGCTGACCATCACGGCACCGGCATTGCCAGCCCGGATAGTGAGCGCCTGATCTGCGGTCCACAGTCGGCTATCGCCAGGCTGCATAATGCCTTCAAACTCGGTTTGACCATCGGACGTGATGCGTAACCAAGACTGAGCCGTTAGGGTCATTTTGACCTGGATCGGAGACTGGGGGGCTGCGGGCTGCGGAGTCGGATCGGCAGGAACATTGCCAGCACTGGGGCTGACTTCGGATCCGGTTTGTGCGCCATCGAGAGGATTTAGGGGCGGCAGCACCGTCACCTCTGGGGCGGTTTGCCGCAGTAGGTAGGAGAGTCCACTAATTGCCGCTATCAGCAGCATAAAGTAGGCCCCGTAAAGGTGGAGGGGGCGCAGCTGAGCCGCTGGGGTCTCTTTCCAAGAGCGGCGCTGGATGCGGGGTGGGGCAAAAAATTGGCTGGCTAAGGTCTCACCATCGAGCTGAAGGGCGTCACCATAGCGGCGAATCAGCCCGCGAATATAGACAGGCTCTGGCAGTCCATCTAAGTCACCCTGTTCAATGGCTGCCATTAGGCTAGGCCGAATTAGGGTTGTTTCAGCGAGAGCTTCTAGGGTTTGCCCCTGCTGCTGGCGAGCCGCCCGCAGTAGGGTACCCAGTTCTACAAGCTGCTCTCGATAAACAGCATTAGGGTCAACCAACTCTTTTGTCTTCATACAGGGAAAATCTAGCTCAAGACGGCGAATGGCTTACTGATGGAGGAGGCAGCTTTGTAAGGGGAGGTGATTGAACCGATGACTCTGCTAATAATGCCTCAATTTCGGCAGATGATAAAGCCCGGTAAGACCCCACATTGAGGTTGCCTAACTCCACTGAACCCACTGCAGTTCGGTGTAAGTCTAGCACCCGGTAGCCTAGGGCTTGGGCGACTCGTCGAATTTGTCGGTTGCGCCCTTCTTGTAGTACGACTTCGAGCTGAGTTTGGTTTTGGCCTCTGGCTATCACCGTTACCTCAGCGGGGCGGGTGGGCCGATGGTCGAGCCAGATGCCCTGACGCCATACCTCAAGAGCATCTGGCTGCACCTGCCCTTCTACGCATACATGATAGGTTTTGGGAATATCGTGGCGAGGATGGGTGAGCCGAAAGGTGAAGTCGCCATCGTTGGTGAGCAGCAGCGCCCCAGTGGTATAAGCATCGAGCCGCCCGACGGGATGAATACCTAGGGTTTGGAAGTCGGGCGGTAGCACGGTCAGCACAGTGGGTCGCCCCTGGGGGTCGGCGCAGGTAGACACCATACCTAAAGGCTTGTGCAGCAGCAGGTAGTGATGGGTAGGGCGGCGATGGGCCTGAAGGGGTTGTTGATTGATTTCAATGCGATCGCAGTTTGGGTCGGCCCGCTGGCCGAGATGAGCGACTTCCCCATTAACCCGCACCTGTCCAGACTCGATCATCTGTTCGGCCTGCCGTCGGGAGGCCAGGCCATACTGAGACAAAATTTTCTGCAGTCGCTCTGCCATGGCGTGATGATCAATAGGGCGGGGTGTGGCCCAGCAGGATTAAGTAACTAACTTAACAATTATGCCAGCAATTTAGGCTGCCTGAGTATAAATTCTTAGTCTCTAACCATAGATTTCGGTGTTTTTACTGTTAAATTTCGGTTCTTATAGGACTTGGAATTACTTAATTTGGGCAGTGGCTGGCAGCTGTAGCTGCAGCCAACCGCCGCCCAAATCGGGGTGGTTGTCGGCGGTAATGGTGCCGTTGTGGGCCTCTACAATTTGACTCACGATCGCTAGACCCAGGCCAGTACCTCGGCTCACCTCGGTGGCCACCCCAGGATCGACAGGGGGCAGGTCAATCAGTGGGTCACTGCGGCTGCGAGACGGGTCGGCGCGGTAAAAGCGATCGAAAATGTGGGGCAAATCTTTGGCGCTAAAGCCTGAACCCATATCCATCACCTCAAGGATGATGGAGTCGGATGGGCGATCGCTAACCCTAGCCTCGTATTCGGGCGTAGTTAAGTGGACAAAGATGGTGGCGCGACTGGGACTGTGTTTGATGGCGTTGTCAACCAGATTGAGCAGCACCCGGTGAAACAGAGTCTCGTCGAGGTTGACCAAACAGTGGGAGGGGCCGTCGTAGGTTAGGGATAGCCCTTTGACCTGGGCCAGCGGCTCTAGGCTGACCCAGGCTCGCTGAATTAGCTGGGGCAGATCGACCGGCTCTAAGGTGAGCCCCTGAAACTGGTCACCCTGAATCCGACTGAGATTAAGCAGATCTTCGACCAGGTTGCTGAGGCGAATGGTTTCGTTGATCAGCCGATCGAGCCAGCGCCGCTGGCCGTCATCAACGCGGGACTGAAGGGTTTCGGCCACGAGTCGAATCGAGGTGAGGGGGGTTTTGAGTTCGTGGGCCACGTCAGAAGTCCAGCGATCGCGCTGCTGCACCAGCAGGGCCGCCTCCTGGCGATTCTCCAAAAATACGCCCACTTCGCCGTTGTCGAGGGGAAGGGCGTAGCCCCGCAGGGGATAGGTCGGCTCTTCTTTAGGATGCAGCGGATCGGGAGAGATTTGGTACAGCATCCACTCCCGCTGGCAACAGGTTTGCTTTTCGCGGGCTTCTTCGATCAGGGCATCGAGTTCATAGGAGCGGGCCACCTCTAGCAGCAGTCGCCGCCGCTGGACAGGTCCGGCTATAGATTGATTCATTTTTAGCAGCCGATTGGCCTGCTCATTGCACCAAATTAGCTGATTTTCTTCATCGACCTGGAGATAGCCGATCGGAGCCGTCTGTAAAATGCGCTCCAGAGTATCGCGGCTGGTACCGAGCGATCGCAGCTGCCTCTGCTGCTGGGGTTGAGTTTGAACTAGCTGCTCAACTTGCCCCAGGGCCGTAGGCCAATCGGTCGTCTTTAGAGTTTTCATCAGCCGCTGCTCACGGCGACGCTGTCGCCGCTGCTGCCAGATTAGCAGCAGTGCCCCTGTAGCCAACCCCAGCAGATACGCAAAAATAGCCAACGATTCTCCTGGACGACATAGACACAATAGTAATATTGTCTAAGCCTCCTGCACAAAAAAGCACCCCCATTAGAGGTGCTTTAGCCAAATTCAGGATCTCCATTGCCCCTCTAACAAACGCTGGCTCCAGCGGGGTCAAAAACCCACAGCTGGAGCCAGCGCCTAGCCTAACCGGGCAAACTTCGCTTAGCGAACCACGGCCCCACGGTACTTAAGACCTTGGGGATGGTCGGCTTTAACTTGCTTGGCGACGTGGCGGGTGGCGACCGCACCACGATACCGGCCAATAACTTCTTCAGAAATAGCTACCTGAGGGGTAACTTGTTCGTAATCAACGCCGCGATATGTCAAGGACATCTTTCGCCTCTCCTTAAATGAGTGAAGGTGTGTATAAACAGAGGCGCGTTCCTTCGAGTTGTAACTCTACTTCCGTCTCTCTGAGAGAGATGAACGATTTGTTTCTGTATTTATTGTTACCGTTTAGCCCCGAGTTGTCAAGTCGACTCATCAGGGAATCATAACATTTGCTTTGCCCACCTACTCACTTACCATGCATAGCCCTATCCCGCCCCACCGCTACTTTCCCTACCTCACCTGGACCGATATTGAGGCGATGCCCGATCGCGAGCATGTCGTGATTGTGCAGCCGATGGGGGCGATCGAGCAGCATGGCCCCCACCTGCCGCTGGTTGTAGACAGCGCTATTTGCACAACCGTGCTGGGCGAGGCGCTGACTCAGCTCGATGCGGCCATTCCGGTCTACAGTTTGCCGCCGCTCTACTACGGCAAATCGAACGAGCACTGGCACTTTCCTGGCACTATTACCCTCTCGGCAGACACTCTGCTGCGGGTCATTCACGACGTGGCTGAAAGTATCTATCGGGCCGGATTTCGCAAGCTGGTGCTGCTCAATGCCCACGGTGGTCAGCCCCAGGTGCTCGAAATCGCCGCCCGCGATCTGCACCTGGCCCACGCCGACTTAATGGTGTTTCCACTGTTTGTGTGGGCGGTGCCCAACTGCGCTGGCGATTTGCTCACTCCAAAAGAGATGGAGCTGGGCATTCACGCGGGGGATGCCGAAACCAGCCTGATGCTGTCAATACTGCCTGACCAGGTGCGCATAGAGCAGGCCAAAGCCGAGTTTCCGCAAAATTTGCCCACCGATAGCTGGCTGACGATGGAGGGCGCGCTGCCCTTTGCCTGGGTAACGCGCGATCTCAGTGCCAGCGGAGTACTGGGTGACCCGACCGTAGCAACTTTGGAAAAAGGAGATCAGCTGCTGGAGTCTTTAGCCTCCGGTTGGGTCACTGCGCTCACCGATATTTATCGCTTTCGCCAACCTAAACCAGAGAGAGCAGCGGCGATCGGAGACAGCCCTCAATGAATAAGCGCCGCCTGCTCTCAACCTGGCTCAAGACAGGGCCGCTGTCACTGCCTTAAGAATAGGGCTCCACAGTAAACCCACCATGACGTAGGGGGCGTAGCGCAAAAGGGGGTGATGCTCGTGGCTGAGGCTATTGGGTAAAACCTTCTCAATGGTGAGGGGGCCGACCATGGTAAGCCCGTAGGCCAGCACCAGGGCCGCCAGCAGCGACAGTTCCTGCTGATCAATGCCCAGCGGGTTCCACCTGATGCCGGCCCAGACCGCCGCAATGATCAGCAGCTGCTCAGCGATCCGCTCGCCCTGGTAGCTGAGGCGACTCCAGGGCCACAGGCTGGGCTGGGGCATCAGGCGCTGACCCAGCATCATGGTCCAGGTGACGGGGCCGCACACGCCGTCGGCGCGCAGGCCGTAGTAGCGCTGAAATCGGCGCAGGGCTTTGTCGGTAGCTCGATCAAATTTTCCGGTGATCTCAGCCTGAAAGCCCTCTTTGACCAGAATTTTTTGCAGCCGCAGGATGTCGCTGCTGTGATCTTGAGCCCCAGCCGTATTGAGCGCCAGGGTGGGGTAGCAGAGGGCGGCCCAGGTGAGCGGGCCGACCACTCCGTCAACCTTGAGGCCGTTACTGCGCTGAAACGCCTCAACTGCGACCTGGGTAGGCTGGTCAAACTGTCCGCTGATCTGGTCGTGGGCTAAAAATCCTTTGTCCATCAGCTTGCGCTGCAAATCGTGGGTGGCTTGCTGCAGCAGTTCGGGGGTGCGTTTGCTGTGTAGCACGGGGCGAATGCTGAGTTTGGTTTCCCAGGCGATCGCCGCAGGAATTGACTTGGGGGAGGGAAAAAGCGCCTTAAAAACGTTCCAAACCATAATCGACACTCCAGTTTAGGGGGGCGAACTAAACAACGACTCGCGAATAAGAAATCTTGGCGCTGCACGGGTGACAGCACCCAGGGACAGTGGCCATTAGCGCTGCCCCTGGGGCTATGGGGCTCGCGCTTAGGCGGGGGCAATGACGAGGCTAAAACCCTTACGGCCTAAAACCTGCACTTTCTGCCCGTGGGCCACGGGGCAATGTGCCGCCGTGGGGGCAAGTTCTGCCTTCCAAAAGCTGCCAAAGACCCTGACCCTGAGCTGATCGGCATCGTGGCTGTCGACGACACCGTTAACCAGTCGAGCAAAGGTTTCTTCTGACGCTTGAGCGATAAAAAACATGGCGACCTCTCAGGTGATGGGGCAACGAACGAGCGTCCATGGACACTCGATGGGGGAGGCGTTTAGCGCGTCCCAATAACCTATCGGTGGATTGAGTCACCGTTATGGTTTTTGGGGTTAAGGCTGAAAAAGCGCGATCGGCCTCCTGGTGCTATGTCGTCTACAGCCAGCGGAATTATGGTTTTTTGGCTCAGCTAGCTGTGATGTAAACCTGGAGCAGCCGTCGCAGGGCAGCCGGAAGTCCGGCCGCCAGCCCTGTTGCAAGTGTTTTACTCGTCCGTTGGAACCTAGCCGGAAGTCGCTGGAGGGGGGCAATCGCCTTCTACAACCAAGGGATCGGCTGGGTTGGTGCCGAAAGTGGTGAGAATGCGCTGGGTCAGCTCGCGGCGATCGCCATTTTCGTCAAAGCTGATGGTGGTGGGCTGGTCAAAGATTTGGCTGACAGGCTTATTGCTGGTTGTTGCCAAGCCTTCTAGCTGATGCCGCAGACGACTAGAGGTTGTTTCGCCCTCCAGGTAGGGCAGCAGCACCTGCACGGCCTCATAGGGCAGGGTGGTGGTGCGGTTGACGCCGCCAGGCCAGTAGGTTTGGGTCGTTTGCTTGAACGCTTGGGGAGCGCATTGCTTGTGCCAATCGGTGGCGATAAAGACCCGATCGGTGAGGTTGGCAAGGCCACCGGCTGGTTCGATCACCGCTGAGTTGTACAGCGGATTAGAACCCAAGATGACTTTTTGGCCAGCATTTTGCTTGATCACGGCGATCGCATTGTCAAAGGCCCTGTTATTGGCATTGCGCCCGTCAGGAATCACAATTAGGGCACCGACATTGGGCACCTGGGCCAAGGCGGTGGCGGCGTCGAAGTCGCTGGCGGCCAGGTCGAAGCGCTCTACAATCTCGACCCCTAGAGAGCCCAGTGCCTGCTCGAACTCGGCCAGCATGTCGGCACTGTAGGACTCGCCAGCCCGGTAGAACATCGCCACAGTGGAGGCTGCCCCCGCTAGCCTCAGCTCTTCTAAATAGTTCACCAACGTTTGGGTCTCGATGGCGGTTGATGAGGTGTTTCGAAAGAAAAAGGTGGCTGGGCTGTTGGGGGAGGGGCCACACTCGCTGCGCAGGCCAGTTTTGGTGCTGAGGGGAGAAATGACCACCAGGTTGGCGTCGTTGTAGGCCTGGGTGAGGGCGGCACAGGTGGTCGCGCTGAGGTAGTGGCCAATGACGGCGAGCACGCTGCGCCCGTCGATATCGACCTGGGTTAGGCCTCGGGCCGTGGCCTGGGCTTGCTCCCGGTTGTTGCGATCGTTGGCGATAATTACCTCCAGGTTGACCCGGGGTAGGCTCTCAGGACCGCCACCGTTGACCGTCTGGTCTTGGATTTGGGCGATACCCCGCAGCATTTCTTGGCCGATGTCGACGGCCTGTTCGTCGAGGGGAACGGCGGCGGCAATGGTGTAGATCATTGCGCCGGTCTCCGCCTGGCGGTGTCTGACCTCGGCATTGTTTTGAAAAATCAGCACGGTGGGGTCGAGTAGAGCGCTGGTAGCGGCATTTAAGGCCGCCCGGTCGGCGTCGGTGCGATCGCCCTCGGGTAGGGCCAGCAGGCGATCGCGATCGCGCTTTGCCTCGGTGCGAATGCTGGCGAAGCTCGCTTGGGCCTCGTCGTACTCACGGTCGGCAAAGGCTTTCATGCCGGCTTGCTTTAGCTCGGCGTAGGGAGATGCTAGCTCAGGGTTGCCCTCCAGTGCCGAGTTACCGCCAGCGCTGATCAAGCGCCGACTCTCGGTTGGTAACGGAGTGCTGCCCAGCTCTGGCGACGGCGGCTCGCGCAGGAGGCCAAAAGCCGCGATCGCACCCCCCAGCACCCCCGCCGCGCCTAGTCCAACGGTGGCCCAGCCTGGCCAGCGTTGGGCCGACCTATGACGCGGTTCCCGACGCCCACTGGATCGGGAGACATCCACGCCAGCAGGCAGGCTGGGGGATGGTTCTAGGTGGTCGATCAGGGTTTGCCAGGTGAGGGGGGGTGTATTTTGCTTGACAAAGAGAGTCGGCAGCCAGGTGACCTCAGAATAGCGGTTGTTGAAGGCCTCTAGCCCCTGGCGAGCCTTGCGTACTGCCGCCTGGAGCGATCGCCCCTCGACCACAAACTGCTGAAAGAAGCGCTCGATAAACTCCACCGCCGCATCGTCGGGGATGGGTTCTTTCATGACGATGCAGCGGGGCGCATCGAGGCGGGCAATCTGCTGGGCTAGCCCCAGGCCATCGCAGGAGTTGAGGATGATCAGCTGTAGCCCCTTCTCAATGGCGCGCCTGAGCGCCCGCTGAAAATCGCGAATGCTCAGTTCGTCGTGCTCGTTGAGCATCAGCCAGCCTCGCTGGCCATCGTCGTGGCTGTAGCTGTGGCCGACATAGATAAAGATGTGGTACCCCTGGGGATCCTCCAGCGCTTTTTGCAGCACCTCGGGCGTCGGTTGCAGCAGTGGTACAACCTCAACCCGCTCGGGATCGTTGTGCTGCAGCTGAATAATGCTGGCGAGATCTTGGCAGGAGTTGATGCCGGTACTTTCGCCAATCACCACCAAGAGTCTAATTTTGGCACTGCGGGGATAGGTGGTGGTCAGGATCTGGTGGCGGCTGTCGTTAAATAGCCGAAAGGCCGCATCGGCATCGCGAAAGTGAGACGACAGCAGATCCCAATCTTGCCAGGGCAAGCGCTTGAGTTCGGTATTGCTGCCCAAATCAATAATCAGTCGCAGGTCTGGAGGCGGCTGATAGAGCAAGACGGCCATGGCCTCGCGAATGCGCAGCCAACCGTCATCTACGGGCCGCAGCCAGCTTCTAAAGCCCTGCTCGATCGCCTCGACTAGGGCGTTGGTCTCTTGCACAGTACGCTGGGTGGTCTCAACGGCCATGATGCGAAAGTGCGATCGCACCCCCTCCTGGCCTGCGTAGGCCAGCTTCCAATCGCTCAGAGCCTGGCGCAGGTCGGGCGGCAGGGGCGGCAGGGTACCCTCTGTGTCTTCTCGCCTCAAATCGCTAGCATCCAACGTGACCCGAAAGCCCGCCGCTGGATCTGTTTCACTCTGCCGCCTGACGATTAAGCGAACCGTAGCCATAGCCTCATGCGCTCCCTGATGTTTAGCTAAACCATAAACTCTTCGATGGCGCTGGCCGATCGATAGGTGATGCGAACGCTAAATTGCTCGCCGGGTTGGCAGTCTGTTAGCACCAGTTCGGTGTAGACCGCATCGGCCTGGGTTTCGGTTTCTAGCAGCACGTCCCCCAGATCATTGAGTACCACAACGTTGATCTGGCGCGGCAGAAGGGCTTTGCTGCTGGCAGGATAGAGCCGCAGGCGCACCGTCAAATGGTCGGCAGCGGCGGCAGCGATCACCTGCACCACCAAGACGACCAACTGGGCCGATTCTCCCAGGGTGATGGGCTTGGCCTGACTGATGGTTTGAGCGGTTGCTGGAAGGCTGGGGCGATAGCGGGTGGTAGCTAAAAGCTGCTCGGGTGGCTGCCAGGTTGGCGAGTCGAGCAGTCCCTCTAGCCACTGCCGCAGGTTCGCCACCGGATGCAGCGCATTGAGCAGGGCATCGAGGGGCAGCAGGTCGTCGATGGAAACGGTGAGCGGTTCAACCACCGTAAAATCGTCTGGTAGCGGCGGCAAAAAACCCACCAGTTCTACCCGATCGAGGGTGTCGAAAAACTGTACCGCTACACAGCCAATGCGATCGTCCAGCGCCTCTGGCGGCAGCGTAAACGATCGCTCGCCAGGCCATACTGGGCGGCACTCTAGCCGCCCCACCCCCACAATGGAGAGGTCGGCTCCATCGAGCAGGGCCGCTAGCCCCGGCTGCCAGCTATCGCCCTCGCTGACGGCGGTGGCGATGTCTAACCACTGACAGTAGGTATGCACTGCCCACACCGCCAGTGTATTTAGGTATACGCGCCTGCCCTCGGCGGGGGTTGCCTGCTCTGCCGCCAGACGGGCGGCGTGGTCGTGGGCCTCGCGGTCGAGGGCAACGGGCAATCCCACTAGTTCAATCGCGGTCATAGCAGCATCCCTAGACTAGATTACAAGCGGTGGCGTTTGAGGTGAGGCAGGCACTGGGTTTGCCAGTGGGCTACCAAATCGGTTTCGTTGACGCGCAGCTCTTTGGCGATCGCCCGCAGGGGAGAGAGCACTTCTGACAACAGCAGGCGCTGCGACAATTCCAGACAGCTGCCGTGTTCTGTGCCCTCAAGCTGGCCCTGGCCAAAGTCGCGATCGGAATGAACTTGCAGGTAGTTTCGCACTTGGGGGTCGTGCCGTAGGGCAATGATTTGCAGCAGCGGCAGGCATTTGTCGCGCCAGTGGGTATAAACGGTTTGCTCATTGGCCTTGAGCTGGGTGGCAATCGCCCGCTGGGTCAGCGGTGGCTGGCTCAGGTACAGCCCCTGCACCAGCCCTTGGCAGTGGCAGTCGGGATATTTTCTCGACTGACAGGCTCGCAATACCCCGTGGGGGTCGGATTCCAGGTACGCCCTGACCTGCTGCCCAATGCGTTGATATTGCTGAGCCTGTAAGCGCTCGATCCACTGCTCTAGCAGCGTATAGCGTCCCGATTTTGGATCGGCGGTCAGGGGCGCTTGGGTTGTGGTGTGTCCCTGACTGTCAATGACGGGTTTGTCTAGCTCTACGGGTGGCCCGAGCCCCAGTTTTGCAATCCGACGGTAGTCGCGATCGGTTCTGTCATCCTCGGCCCCCAGCCCCCTAGCACCTCTCAAATCCTGCACTCGCCGTTTGAGTGTGCCGTTTACCCAGCGCAGCAAAGCCTCCGAAACAGAACCGTCTCCAGGGTCAAATTTGCAAATGTCTTTACGCACCCACACTAGAGTTCGGTTCAATGCCATGGCGTAGTCTTGATGAGAATCGCGCCAAAGCCGGGGCGATCGCGCAATGCACAGCATCAGGCGTGACAATATCTTGTGCCGTGCCAGCGGCGTTAACTCTGATTCGGGGGCGCAAAGTTTCTCCAGCCAACTCTGAAGTTGCGCATCGTCGCACATGTCGCAGTTGTTCCCCAATCGGTAAATGCTCCAGTCCCATATAGAATACGTGATCACTCCGGGAATCCCGTGACATCTATGGCTATATCAGATGCTGTACAGGCTGTTATGGAATTACCGTTGGCTAGGCACCAACCGGCGCTAGACGCTGGAGCGGGTCGCTACGACAAACCCTGACCCACTCTGCCCTAACCTGCCAACATCGCAATTGGATTGCCCCCCTGAGTTTGCTATACTCAGAAGCTGATAAGGTGGCGACATAGCCAAGTGGTAAGGCAGAGGTCTGCAAAACCTCCACCCCCGGTTCGAATCCGGGTGTCGCCTTTGCAGTAATCCCCTAAATTGAGGGGTTGAGCTCCCTAATTTAACAGTGAGGGCACAACATTTGAGTATGGCTCTCGCTGTTGTTGTTTGAGCCAATTTAAGCATGGCTGAGGCCACGATTGGGGTAAAGCTGGGGTAAACGGAGGGGCGCTCGGTGGCCCTATTAGTGCAATAGACAATGGCGGAGGTGCGGCATGCGATCGCCTACGCCTACATGGATTGAGATCTGTTCGAGTTTTGGCAGCCCCCCACTTACCGGGAGATTTATTAGCCGTTTTGGTAGGCCGCTGGTTGCTGGGCCCAACTAGCTGAGGTTAAGGAAATTTCACTAACCGATGAATTTCAAAACCCGCCGAGCTACTTTAGAGAAGCCTGCGCCGTTTGGATGGACAGGCTGAGAGAAGCTTAGCGCCAGCTGCCCCTTCTGGCTAAACGATGCTTAAAGACCTGCAATACTACGCTAAGGCGTTCGCAAAGCCGAACGTCAACAAGCATCGAGAGCGCGGGGCCGCGCCACACAAGCCTGTGCTATTGATTTCGATAAGTTTTAATGCTGGACAGTCACAAGTTTTATGTGGATCCAGGTTTAGATTTAGTCCGACAACGGTAGAGACTCAGGAGGTTTCTGAGGGCCAAGCTTGGCGGTTAGGAATTTAGGCAGAAGTAGCGTGGGCGGGCTTTTGGGAAAAACCTCCTGGGCTTGAGACTGGAGGGCGAGTTGGACAATGCGCTCACTGGGGTAGCCATGGTTAGGCAGGGTGCGAAACCAGCGAGGGAAGTGTGCCCAGACCAGGGTGGGCAATTCTAAGGCCAATACCTGAAGCACCCCTAAGGCAATGGCATTGAGATTGACAAAGCGTTCCAGTGCTTCCACTTTAGTCAGGATTTGGGCTTGAACGGACTCAGGGTAGTCCGCTAACTTGAGATTTTTAGGCCAACTTGGAGCTGGGGTCATGGCTTTGAGCCAGAAGCGATAGGCAAAGCCCCCGAGCAGGTGAATCAGGGTGCGGAAGGTGAGCTCAATCTTAAAGCGTAAGCCATAGGCCGCAATCACCTCGGGGCCACTCAACGAGCCATCGGTGGAGACCAGAATGAATTGCCGACCATTAGCGAGTTGGGTGAGCACAAAGCGCACCGTGGTCTCGGGATTATCCCAATGAAACTCAAAGCATTGGTAATAGACGGTGACAAGCTGACCATAGAGCCACACCTGAGTCTGCTGACAGTGCTCAAGCGGTGCGAATAGGGTCTGGAGTTTCACCCTGCTGCCCCATCGCCTGGGGCGTCCAGGGCCTTTCACCGTCGGCACCACCGAAAACTGAGCATGGGCAACCGTTGAGCTCCGCACGCGGCTAATCAGATGCAGCTGATGACGTCGAAATCGTGTCACCACGGGTTCACAGGCAAAGTAGGCATCCAAGACGATGTAGCTCCCGGCTTGGGCGTAGGCCGTACACAGGTCGGCCATCTTCGTCACCAAGGTGGTCTTCGGCTGAACCTCGGTCGCCTCAGCGGTGACGGTGAGACCATCGTGAACTCTCAGGATAATCGGGACGGCAAAGTAGGCTGAACCCGCCCCTAGCAGGAGGCTTAAGGCGTTGAAGTAATGACCTCGAATCCACTCCGGCTTACTAACGTCCTCTGATTCTTGATGGAGCCCTTTCACGCCAGGCATTTTGCGGCCTTCTTTGGCCACCTTAATCCCGTCGCCGACATAGACCCGCTGTCCCTGGATTCGATGAACATGAACCTGCTCGTTCAGCCAGCTACCCCATCCCACACACAGCCTCTCCACGCTGAAGGCACACGACTTAAACCAGTGCAGCGCTTGGGCATAGTATTCTTCCCCTAGTCCTATCGCAATGAGGTAACTGGTCACCGCTGGCGGCTGCGTGTTCAACAGTACTCCCCACACGAACAGGACAAACCATCGAAACGAGGCCTCACGACTAAAGGCTGGGCGCAAGGCCCCAAGAATTTGCTCTAGGCGCTGGCAGAGCTCCATAATAATTCCTGGCTGTTGATAATCACTTCAGCCAGTCTCGGACATGACAGCACCCAAGAGCGCAGGCATGTCCGTTTTCCTTCCCCTTCCCCACTGCTAGAGAACTTCGCACTGTCCAGTTTTAATGCTCCGCCAAGGTAACCCAAGGCTTTGCAGTAGAAATCGTTTAGGTTCTCTAGGGACAGGCGCTTTACCGTCTGGTAATCGCCTTGCTGAAACGACTGGAGTGCTTGACGGTGAATATCAGTCTCGGGCTCTCCTAGAACTTCAAAGATGATGGCGATGGCTGCGTTGACCTTCTCGGTCGTTAATTCTGCTACTGGAGCGCTCATAAGCTCTATCCTCAACATTCACTAGGAGAATAGTACAGCTTGCCTGTGACTAGATCTAGTGTATTGCTATGAGTGCCGCCAACCTGAGAGCTGGACAAATAATTCTTTAAAACTAGTGAAAAAGTTTGCCGAACCTAATAAAAACGGCCCCCAACCGCTGGAAGCCTTATTCTCTCGTCCAAAAGGGACACTAATCCTTTAAAACTGGACAAATAATCCTTTAATGGACAGTAAGCGGGTGATCGGACTCGAACCGACGACATTCAGCTTGGGAAGCTGACACATTTCCTTGATATACAAGGCTTTTAGGCAAGGGTTTTCAGGCTTATACCAATTTTATACCAGTTTCCAGTCTGCTGCTTAGTACCAGTCCAGAAGGCTGTCGCTCTACCATGGGCCAGCGCTGTGTGGTCTCCATTGGAGGGCTGCGGTTATCTCGCTCCCTAGCTGATGGAGTCAAGAACAGTCATTGATAAGCTTTAGGGCATTCCTATGTAATGCCCATGAACCGTCCTATTCGATTAACCAAACCCCTAAACGACATCGTCACAGCGACAATCGGATTGTTGACTCAGGAACAGGTCGGGCAAATTGATGACATCTGGGCAGGCATTCTGCGGGAGACAGAGCAGCCTGACGTCAGTTGGGACTGGGCCTATAAGTTACGACTGGCTGTCAATGATGATCGCTATGAGGCCTACGGCATCGAGTTTGAGGCACTACTTCAAGGTGTCATCTTGCTCGAAACGCAATGGCACCGTTCCTGGTTGCCGCAACGGTTTCCTCTGGTCTATGTCGAATACTTAGCCTCTGCGCCGTGGAATCGCTGGTTACTGGAAGATCCTCCCTATCTAATTGGGGTCGGACGAGCACTCGTACTCTTTGCCCGTCAGCGTAGCGTGGAGTTAGGTTACGGTGGGCGCGTCGGTCTACATGCGATACCGAACGCGGAAGCTTTCTATCGACGTTACAATATGCCGGATTACGGCTCTGACCCGGACAAAGACGGGTTGGTATACTTCGAGTACGCCGCTTTAACGCTCTAACTCATCCAATCGCTTATGAATGATGCAATCTTGGCTGAGCAACTGAGAAAAACGGGCAACCTGATGGACTTGCTCAATGACGAGGCTTGGGTTCGGGAAGCAGATGCGGATCACGCCAGTGAGGAAGGGACGGTTGAGGCTGGTCTGGGTCTACAGCCGTATGTGGAGTTCCTCAAAGAGGCTTCGCCGGAAGCTTTGCAGCGGCAGCGGTGGTATGTGCGAGTGCTATCTATCTTGTTACCGGAGTTGAAGGGGTGGTTAGAGTCGTGGCAGCTCGGGCGGAGTCTAGAGGCTGTCTACCTGGAGGCGCAGAAATGCTTATATGGTCACCTGAGGCATCCTACCCCCGAACAAAGGGCCTGGATTGAGATGCTGTTGGCAGAGGGAGAGCAGGCGTCACCCAACGAACAGAAGGTAGTTCGGGCTGAAGCGATCGCTATGCTTGCGCAGATGTTCACGACAGAGGACTGGCAGGCAATCGCGAATGTGGCCTCCCAAACAATGACGAAAGACATTCTACAAATGGGGCAAGAAGCGGCAGTTCCTACCCTCACTATCTAATCAACCTCAGTACCAGATTTCTTAGTACTGAGAACAGAGTTGCTCAAAAGCCTTCAGTAAAGTAGATGCACCAGCATGATTGAGGCACTGCCCTGGTCATCATTGCATTTCGCTAGGGCGACTCGGAGATACTCCCTGGAGCACCAACAGCGACTCCATCACCCGTTTAACCAGAGGAGCTGCTACCGTTGAACCGTAGGCGTTCTCGCCAGTGGGCTCGTCAATGACCGCTAACACCACATAGCGGGGGGCTTCTACAGGCGCGATGCCAACGAAGCTAGTGATACGGGCAGAACTATAACCGGTTGAGTTGTTAACTTTCTGGGCTGTGCCCGTTTTGCCAGCAACCCTGTATCCCTCAATTTGGGCAGGTTTACCGGTTCCCTCAGCGACCACTGCTTCCATCATGGCAAGCACCTGTTGGGTGGTTTGTGGTGAGAAGACGGCTTTAGGATCGGCATGTTCGGTCTGCCACAGATAGGTACCGTCTTCTGCCACCATGCCCTCGACAATGTGAGGAGTTACCAGGTTGCCTCCATTAGCTAAAGTGGCCAGCAGTTGCAGCATTTTTACCGGTGTCAGCGCAAACCCTTGACCAAATGAGGTAGTGGCCGTTTCGACCTGACTGTTAATGAATTTGTCTCGGGGTTTCATTTGCCCAGAGGCTTCAGACGGCAAGTCAATCTTTGTAGGCTGGTCTAGGGTTAATCGTTCCAGCCAGTTGAAGTAGTTGGAGGAGGCCATCTTCTGCATGATCTGCACCATGCCCACGTTGCTGGAATACTTGAGGATATCGGTAATTGAAATGGGGCCTCGGCCACCAACTTCGCTGTAGTCGCTGTTTTTAATTAACCATTTACCAAACTGTATGCGCCCGCTGTCGTTGATGACGTCATTGGGAGAAATCACTTGATCTTCTAGGGCGATCGCAACATTGATCGGCTTAAAGGTCGAGCCCGGTTCGTAGGTGTCGCTTACTGGCCAATTGCGAAAAGCGCTGATATCGGCTTCGTAGTAGCGGTTGGGATCATAGGTGGGCACGCTGGCCAAGGTTAAAATTTCCCCGGTCGGGGCATCCATCACCATGACAGTGCCTCGCTGGGCGTCATAGGCTTGAACCACCGCCTCTAGTTCTTGCTGGGCAATTCGCTGCAGGCGACTGTCAAGGGTCAGGCGTAGGCTTGCGTTCGGGGATGCCCCACCCGCTAACGACGGCACTGCTGGATCGACCGATGGGGGCGCGGCGATCGCGAGTTGTTCGGCGTAGGCCATCTCCAACCCAGCCTGGGGTTTCCCATCGAGATTAATGAATCCTACGATCGGGGCAAAGAGTTCCTGCTGGGGGTAAAACCGCTGCTGCTGAGGCACCAACTCTAGGCCGTCGATGCGTAACGCCCGAATGCGATCGCCCACCGCCTCTGACAGTTGACCCGGAAACCGAATACCGGTGGGTTGCTGGTTGAGTAAAGTCAAGAGTTCATTCTGTGGCATGGCCACCACGGGGGATAATGCCTCGGTTACCTCGGCGACAGACTGTTTAAACAGCTTGGGATGCATGTAAAGGGTATAGGCAACCTGGTCGGTAGCCAGCACGCCACCAAAACGATCGACGATTGGGTAACGAGCTTGGCGAATCAGCGTCGGCAGTGTTCGCTGCTGTTCGGCTAGAGCGCTTAGGGTCTCCCCTTGCAGCAGTTGTAAGTAGACCAGCCGCCCGCCAATCCCGACTAAGGCCAGCATCAACAGCAGCCAGACGACAACGACGCGCCGCCACACCACCACCCGGCTCGTGACGGCCAACAGTTGACGTTGCTGAGCTAGTCTCTGGTTGCGCCGAGCAGAGGTGCGGGTAGGGTTAGCCATCGCTACAAAGGGGGAAAGGACTTTTGGCCATGACAGATGCTCTGACTAGGGCACTAGCTAGCGTTTGGTTGGGCCGGGCGGAAGGGATAGTCGGCGGGAGCCGCTGCGCCACTGGTTTCACCAGTGGTACCCGTTCCCAATGCCTGCAAGGGATTGTTGATAACGTTGAGCAGCTCAGCAATGCCGTCGTCCAAGATATCTCTGGCATCTGCTGCTATCCAGCCCTGATTAGTTAGCTGGCGAATTTCAAAATGCAGGTTGGGGCCAGTCGCCGTGCCGGTGCTGCCCACCAGACCAATCACTTCTCCTTGCTCAACCCATTCCCCAGCCTGCACGGCCAGCTTAGACAAGTGGGCATAGCGAGACTCCAAATCCCCATCGTCGTGGCGCAGAATTACCGTTAAGCCATAGCCACCAAGGGAATCGGCCACCGCAACCTCGCCTGAGCGAGTCGCTAATACAGGGGTGCCAGCAGGAGACCCCAAGTCGGTGCCAGCGTGAAACCGCCAGTTTTGATGGACGGGATGCATCCGCCAGCCGAACAGCGAGGTGATTGGGGCTGGAATAGAAAGGGGGAAAACATATTCCTGATTGCCGCGCCGGAGGATGTTTAAGGGCCGCAGCTTTTCATTTAATTGGGCTCGGCTAACGATGGTGGTGTCGCCCAAGCTGACGCCGCGCGAGCTGATAGTGACAGGCCCCACTTGAATACCATCGCCACTATCCGCAGGTGGGCTGGTAGAGTCGGGGTCAGTTGCTTGACAGGAAGACTGGGGAGGGGTTTGCGACCCTGCTACGGTGATTTGACAGCCCGTTGCTCGTTCTGCAAACACGAGATTAGGAGAAGCCCCTGGGGCCGCTGTCGCCCCAAGGCTGTAGTCGGTTGGGTCAATAAAGACGCTGTTATCACCAGTTGGAACAGGGGCACTAGCGGGCAATTGATTGGGTACAGTCCGTTCGGGTGTTTGAGCAGGTGCGCTAACGCTCGCACTGGGCAACGCTTCTACGGGACTCTGTATTGAAGCGGGGGCTGAAGATTGGGGTACGCTTCCGACTCCGGACGGACTGGCTGCTGCCGGGAGCAACGCCTCTGCTGGAATAGGGGGTGATGAGTCTATATCGGTCGTGGCCAGGGCCGGTACAACCGCCAACCCGCTGCTTAACCCACCCACAAGCAGGAAGACACGCCCTAGTCTTGCTAGCCGCCTAGAGTAGCTGTACCCCAAGAACGGGTTAAATTCTCTTTTACTACTGTCAGTCGCCATGGTTCAACGTTCCGTAGTTCAGCAATGTCGGTATCGGCAGAGTTTGTGGAAAGTGCAGTCTGTGTATCTTGGGTAGGCTAGGACGATTGGAGCTTTTGCAGCAGTTGATCAACAATCTGGGCGTCTTCACTGTTTTCTTGCTCCAGGAGTAACGTCTTGGCCCGTTGCAGCGCCTCGATCGCCTCTGCTCGGCGGCCCCTCGCCTCTAGCGCAACGCCTAGATGGTAGTAACCAGGGGCATGGTCGGGGGCTAGTTCGAGCACCGCACGATGGGCGACGATGGTCATCAGTACCTCTTGCTGCTCGAAGTAGAGATCGGCGATCGCATCGTGGGCAATCACCGAGTCGGGCTGAAGCCGGGCCGCCTGCTGATAGCTTTCTAGGGCGGCGTCTAGATTCCCCTGCTGCCAGAGCAGGTAGCCAATCTGCATGCGAATATCGGCGTTACGAGGCTCTTCTGTTGCTGCGGTTCTAAATGCGGTTAGCGCCGAGGCCATATCTCCTGCTTTGAGGTGGGCAATGCCCAGGTTCATCTGAATTTGGCTGGTCTGGGGGGCCAGGGCAGCGGCCCGTTCTAAGGCGGCGATCGCCGCGTCGGTATTGCCCTGCTGGAGCAAAATCAGGCCGATAGATTCGGCGGCTTGTAGGTTGTTGGGGTCTTGCTGCAAAAGCTTGGTGTAAATCGCCAGCGCCTCTTCAAAGGCTGCGGTTTGAAACAGCGCCGCGCCTAGCCCCAGTTGAGCTGCCTGGTTATCGGGCTGCAATCGCAGGATTTGCCGGTAGGCGTTGCCCGCCGCCTCGTACTCACCTAGGCTGCTGTGGGCGTAGGCTAAGCCGAAATAAAAGGCCAGATTGTCTGACTCTAGCTCGATCGCTGTTTGAAAGGCGGCAATAGACTCTCGGAAGTTGCTTTGACGAGACTGGAGGTAGCCAATAGCCGAGAAGATTTTGGCGTTGTCCCCAGCGAGGTCAGCCGCATGCTGGTAACGAGCCAGCGCCTCAGCCAGATCCCCGGCTTCGACTAGCTCTGCCCCTGACTCTAGCAAGTCAGCGAGTTCATCGCGTTGGGCCTGCTCGCTCAACACCTGGACAGGGCTGTGGGCACCTACCGGAGAGGCCACGGCCAACACCCCTCCCATCGCCACACCAACCAGGCTCAATAGTTTACCTGTACGTCTCAAGGGATTCTCCTTCGCGCTAAATCGAGTTTTGAAATGTGGTAGGGCCGGTATAGCCCGAGAGTTGGGCAAGTTCCTCCAGAGTTTGCGTCCCCGAAAGGCGTTCACCGTTGATTTCCCAGGTCGGATAGCCGGTAATGCCAGCTTCCTGGCACTCGGGGGTTTGCTCTTGCCCCTCGGGGGTGGCGCACTCTACGTAGGGCATAACCTGGCTGGCTTCCTGGCCAAACAGCTGCTTTTGGTCGTGGCAGTGGGGGCACCACCAGGCTCCGTAGAAAATAGCGCCAGTATCTTTCAAATGCTGGGCCAAAGCCATTTCAGCCGGGCCAGACTGGGTGGTGATGGCAGGCCCGAGCTGATCGCCCGAGCCCTCGGCGACGGGGTTGTTGACATTGGCATAGACGCCAAGCGTGCCCACCACCACCAGAAATGCTGTAATGCTGCCAATAAAGAAGGGTTGAGATAGATCAGACCAATTTTGGCCGATGAGGGCAAGCAGAAACAGGCTGGTGGAGAGGAGCGCTGAGCCGATGCAATAAAGACAGGCCGCCTGGATTTCTGCGGTGAGCAGATACATCAGGTAGCCGCTAAAGACCATCATGGCGGTACCGCCGATCAGCAGCAGGGGTTGGGTCAATCGGGTGAGTTTATCTCTGAGGTCTTTTTGCTCAGATCCATTGACCAGCAACGGGGCGATCGCCATCACCGCCATACCCACGTAGGCCAAAAATCCAAACAGGGCCAGCGGCTGGCCAAACACCGTGGCATAGGGGCTAGAGAGCACGATGTCACAGCCCTTGGTAGGACAGGCTGTGGCGCTACCTGTGAGCTTGTTGATCGTTAAATAGGCGGTGACGACAGCACCAACCGCCGCTAACCCCGCTATCAGGGGGCGGGCATAGCGATGGGTCCAGGGAGTAGCTTGTTTACGCGGCATAACTACATATCAATAAACAACGTCAAAAAACCCAGCACTATGAGGATCAGGCCTGTTAGGGCATAACCGCTGAGATTCCCGGTAGAGATAGCGGCAGAGAAAGGCTTGGCGCTCTGCCAGCCCCAGTTCACAACCAACACCATGCCCAGTACGGTAACAACGGGGTACACCCCAGAGACCAGGGCAATGCCAAGCCATCCCAGCGCCCCTGCAGATAGGTAAAAAGCGCTGATTTCCAGGCACGGCGAGAAAAACATGGCGACGGCAAGGGCCATGACCGTCGTTGCTTTACTACGACCAGAGCGGCTAACGGTGACCTCAACAGAGTGAGAATCGCCCTGAGAGCGACCTAGAGATAAGCGTTGACGCAGCGGCTTACTGAGGTAAACCAAGCCCAGCCCAATTAACGCAGCCGGAGCAACCAAGTGCGTCACGATCTCGTAGTTGTAAGCGAACTGGTAGCCCAATAGCCCTACGGCCACCCCAATCAAGAGAGTGCTGGCGGTGTGGGCAGAACCAGCCAGGGCTGTGACCCACAGGGTTTCTTGCCGCGACCATCCTTCGGCCTTGCCCACCGTCACTAACGGCAGCCAGTGCCCCGGAATTAGGGCATGAATCAGGCTCAGGGTCAAGGTGCCCAGCACGATTTGAAGGGGGGCTGACATGACTAGAGATTTGTCTCGGTCAGAACATGAACTAGGGTGACATCCTATGACGAATTGCTCAGATGAGGGTTTTGCCCCCATCTGAGCGCTAGGATCAGAGTATAAATACTCAACATACAAGGAGGACGTCATGACACGGACTTCTAGGACTTCTATGGTTAGTGCAGTTGTCGCCGCTGCGATCGCGCTCTCTGTACCAGCTGTTGCGTGGGGGCAGGTTAATCCTGCTGCGGTTGACTACTCAGACATCGCTGGTACTGTGATAGTCAACCATCACGGCGGACACCACCACGGTGGGTGCTGGTAACGGGGGAGCGCTGCAATTCTCCGGAGAATGATCATCGCAACCCGTTATTGAGGGTTCCGAATAATTCGACCCGCATTTAAGATAGCGAGCAGAGCCACGCCCACATCGGCAAACACGGCCTCCCAAAGCGTCGCAATGCCCAACGTGCCCAGCACAATAAAAACAGCCTTGGCCACCATGGCAAAAATGATGTTTTGCCAGACAACCCGCCGGGTTTTGTGGGCGATTTGAATGGCTTCGGCTACCTTTGAGGGTGCGTCGGTCATGATCACCACGTCAGCGGTTTCGATCGCTGCATCAGAGCCCAGCCCGCCCATGGCGATGCCCACATCGGCCCTAGCAATGACTGGGGCATCGTTAATGCCGTCGCCGACAAAAGCAACTTTGCCGTTGATTTGCTTGGCTTGATGTAGAAACCCCTCTAATGCCTCTACTTTGTCTTCGGGCAGCAGCTCGGCTCGATACTGGTCGAGGCCCAGCTCTTTGGCGATGCTGTCGGCCACCGACTGGCTATCGCCAGTTAGCATGGCAGTGGCAATGCCCTGGGCATGCAGCGCCCGGATAGCTTCGACCGCGTCATCTTTCAGCTCATCGGCAATGATGATACGTCCGCTGTATTCGCCATCCACGGCCAGGTGAGCCACCGTGCCGTCTACTACACAGACATCGTGGGGAATGGCTTCGCGGTGCAGTAGCCGATCATTGCCCGCCAAGACAGCACGACCGTTCACCGTGGCGCGAATGCCGTGCCCAGCAATTTCTTCGTAGTCTTGCACGCCGGAGGTATCAATGGTCTGACCGTAGGCTTGACGAATCGACTGCGCCACCGGATGGTTAGACTGCGACTCGACCTGGGCCGCTAGCTCTAGCAGTTGATGCTTCTTCAAACCGTTGTGGGTCACCACATTCGTCACGCGAAAGTCGCCCTGGGTGAGGGTGCCAGTTTTGTCGAAGACAACCGTTTTCACCTGGGCCAGGGTATCCAAATAGGTTGAACCTTTGACCAAAATGCCGCGTTTGGCGGCACCACCCACCCCGCCAAAGTAGCCGAGGGGAATGCTAATCACTAACCCGCAGGGGCAGGAGATCACCAGCAGCACCAAGGCGCGATAGGTCCACTGGGCCTGGGTTGCCCCCTCAATGAACAAGGGCGGCAAAATCGCCACCGCCAGGGACAGAAACACCACCACCGGGGTGTAATACCGCGCAAAGCGGGTGATGAATTTTTCGGTGTCGGCTTTTTTGCTGCTGGCGTTTTCGACCAGTTCTAAAATTCTGGCGATCGACGACTCGCCAAAGGGTTTGCTCACCTGCACGGTAAGCATCCCAGACTGGTTGATCATCCCGGCCAGCACTTTTTCGCCAGAGGCGACGGTGCGAGGCACCGATTCGCCTGTTAGGGCAGAGGTATCGACTAGGGATTTGCCCTCTAGAATGTCGCCATCTAGGGGCACCTTTTCACCGGGACGCACCACAATCACATCGCCAACCTTAACGGTCTCGGGGGCAACGGCGCGGATGTCACCGTTGACGCTGAGGTTGGCGGTGTCGGGCCGGATCTCTATCAGAGCTTTGATAGAGCGGCGTGATCGCCCTACCGAGTAGCCCTGAAACAGTTCCCCCACCTGAAAGAACAGCATCACGGCAACGGCTTCGGGGATTTCGTGGATGGCGATCGCCCCCAGAGTTGCGATCGTCATCAAAAAGTTTTCGTCAAAGATGCGCCCCCGCAAAATGTTACGCCCCGCTGTGGTCAGCACAGTCCAGCCGCTGATTAGATAAGCCGGAATCAGCACCGCGTACTCGGCAATGGCGAAGGGTGTGTTGTGCAGCGCCTCGTTGAAAATCAGGCCGATGAGGAAGAGAATGGCGGCGATCACGATCGGGGTCATCTCTTTCCGCAGGTTAAACTCTGCTGAATCATGGCTGTGGCCGTGGTCAGACCCGCAGCAGTCATTATGACTACCCGCCTGAATCTTGGGTGGTGGATCAATCGTTGTCTCGTGACTATCGCAACAAGACCGAGAGTGAGAGTCTGCCATAGGGATACCTGGCGATCGCTTGCTGAACACATGAAGGACTATTCAGATGATACAGTGTGGATTGTAGGCTGTCATACTTTTTGTAAAAGGCTTGCCCTAAGCCGAGGCGCTAAAAACTTTGGGAAAGGCTTGCGACGTCTGGCCTTGACCCAGCAGTCGTTAAAATTGACTAGAGTTATGTCTTCCACAAGACCTACTGTGTCGCCCCCAATGAGTTCTATTGAGTCAACGGTTACAGACCAGTACGACCAGCTTGCCAATGTCTACGATCGGCGCTGGAAGCGATATGTCACGAATACGTTGAACTTCTTCAAGGGATGGGCTGAGATTGCGGCGACGGCGGCAGTGTTAGATATTGCCTGTGGCACAGGGGAGCTAGAGCGCTTGCTTTTACAAGACAACCCAACTCAAATCATCACAGGCATCGATATATCTGAGCAAATGTTGGGTCAAGCCAAGAAGAAACTCGAACGCTATCCAAACATCGCCTTTGAAAAGGCATCAGCCTCGGATTTACCGTTTCCAGATCAGGGGTTCGATGTTGTGGTTTCTGCCAATGCTTTTCACTATTTTCCGGATCCACAAGCTGCTTTAGCTGAGATGAAGCGCGTACTCAAGCCAGACGGAAAGCTGGTAATTTTAGATTGGTGCAGAGACTTTTGTTTTTGCAGACTGTGTGACTGGGGGCTTCAAAAATTAGACCCGGCCCACCAGCAATGCTATACCGAAGCCGAACTGCACAGCCTTTTAGAAAATGCCGGATTTCGTCTATCGCGGGCTCAGCGAGTGCGATTTGACGTGATTTGGGGCCTGATGGCGGTAACGGCTCTGAGCGATTCCTCAGTACAGAAACTTTAGTCTGCCTAAAAAATCAAGGCATCGAAAGTCAGACTGTCGAGGATCTAGACACCGACTAATCTTGATGCATAATTGGGCGATAAATAGGCCGTTGACTGCACCTGTGTAGAGGAGATGTGTCGTGACAGCATTGAGCAAACTTGGTCATCTCTGGCTTCGGGCGAGGTTTTTACGGATGGCATTTTGTCTGGGACTGGGGTTCTTTCTCACCCTGCACTGGCCTGGTTCATCGGCTCCCGCCCTCGCTCAAGACACGGTTGAATTTTGGCAGCAGGCATCCTTTCCGGTCGAAAATTTTCAAGCTTACACCTCTGCCTTTGGCTATAGAACCTCTCCCACTGGCGGCGGCGGATCTCAGTTTCACTACGGGCTAGACTTGGCCGCGCCCCAGGGCAGCTTTGTGCGCAACTGGTGGGGCGGCCAGGTGATCGAGGTGTCTGACCACACCACCTGTGGCACCTCTGCAGTCATTCGGTCAGGCCAGTGGGAGCACCGCTACTGTCACATGAGCGGTCGGGTCGAAGTCTCAAACGGCAAGCGCTATTTGGTTGATCCAGAGGGGGGCATTCGCTATGAGCAGGGGCAAGACGTGCCCACTGGGGCGCGACTGGGCCGTGTCGGCATGACAGGCCGCACCACCGGGCCACACCTCCACTGGATGCTGAAATACGACGGCAACTGGGTTGACCCTGCGTTAGTGCTAAGAGAGATGTATCTGGCTCAGCGAGCGGGTTAAACTGGCACCTTTGGCATGATTCAACTGCATAAGCTAGTTCGCTATCCTGCCCCGGTGAGGATTTTCTGCTTTCTGCTGTTGCTAGCGCTGGTTTGGGTGCCGATTGCCCTACCTCTCTACGCCTGGCTGGGCACCGATGGCTCCCCTAGCGTTATTCCCTTAGTCTTACTCTACGTCTTGTTTATGGTTTGGCTGGTGCCGTGGGGTCGTCGCGTGCATGGGCAGGCACAACCGTTACGCACCCACGGTCTGAGAGCATCGGCCCACCATGGACGAGAGCTGGCGATTGGGGTAGTCGTGGGTCTGGTGAGCCTGGGTCTGCTGTTTACCCTGGAGGGCTGGTTGGGTTGGCTCACCTGGCAACCGGCACCGCTAAACCTAGGACGAATTGCCCTGGAGGGATTGCTGGTGGGCCTGGGTGTTGGTCTGGCCGAAGAGCTGCTCTTTCGCGGTTGGCTGCTGGATGAACTGCGCTACGACTGGGGCTTTACCCCGGCACTGTGGGCCAGCGGCACGATCTACGCGGCGCTGCACTTTATCAAACCCTGGGAGGCGATTGTGAAGGAGCTGCCCAGCTTTCCGGGCCTATTGCTGCTGGGGCTGACCCTGGGCTGGGCACGTCAGCGCACTGCCGGACGCCTAGGGTTGGCCATTGGGCTGCACGGAGGGCTGGTAGCAGGCTATTACCTGATCGATGTGGGCGATTTGGCGATCTACACCGGGCGAGTACCGGAATGGGTGACGGGTCTCAACCAAAATCCAATAGCTGGAGCAATGGGAGTCTTGTTTCTTGCCGTGATTAGCGCCGGTATTAGGTATATCCCAGGCGCTTCTCGGTGGCGAGATACGTAGGTCATCCTAATTTAATCAACGCATCGGGAACGACATGCCAATACCTTCAGTGATTCGGGGTGATGCTTAATTAAGTCTGTTTACTTATCAGCTAGTTCAGATCTCTGAGGTATCGGAAAAACTGCGCGCTAAATTTATTTAAAGAGTGGGATAAGCCACGCGGAAAAAATGCTGAACAGAATCATGGCTTCTAAAAGTATCAGCCCAGACACATTTTGAAACCAGCCTGACCAAGATTCTTGGCGAAACTCTGACCACCATCGGGAAGCATGGGCAGACCAAAAAGCAGGACTATCTTGGTCGCGAATTTGCCAATTGAGCATAGATAGTAGCAATGGTGAGCCACCCACTTTGGCATTCATCAACAGGTGGAGGGCGATCGCACCTACCATAATCACCCATGAAATTAGATGAGCATAATACCAACCATGTTGGAGTTCACCCTTGGGTAGCCAGGTTTCATCCATCATTTTGCCACTGAAGAGTGCAAAGGTTAGGGCTAAAAGGGCCAGGGTATTGGTTAACCGATTGAGGGTGTACCACCAAATAGGTTTGCCAACCTGGGCCAATTTGGTTAGAGAACCAGACTGCACCAGTCGCCGCTGACCGCGATGAAAGGCGTAAACCACAAATACTGGAAAAATGAGTAATGTCCACAATCCAAAGGTGCCATGAATCCCTTCAATATCTTTAAAGCTGGGCAAGGGAACCTTTCCCCAGCGTCCATCGTAGGTGTCATAAGTCCAAAAAGCGGTCAAAATTGCAGCTATCAAAAATAGCCCTGTCAAGCCATGCAAAATGCGCAGGAGAAGTGGTTGATAGGGTTGTGTTGCTTTCATACACAATTTATGTCTAGGTAAGCATGTAAACTGACTATCCAGTGATGAGATATCACCTTGCTAGCTCCTGAAGCTAGCTTACTTGCTTAATTTCTCAACAGGCGCAAACCACTGAGGGTGACGATAACAGTAGAGCCTTCATGTCCCAACACGCCCATTGGCAAGGTAATATGCCCGCTCAATGTACCAATAATCAGTATCCCAATCAGCCCAAGGGCAAAAGCGATGTTTTGTCGCACGACCGCCCGTGCCCGCCGCCCTAGGCTAATAGCCTGTTCTAGTTTTTCCAGGCGATCGGCCATGAGCACAATATCGGCGGTTTCTAGGGCCACATCGCTGCCCGCAGCGCCCATGGCAATGCCGACTGTGGCCAGAGCCAGGGCGGGGGCATCGTTAATGCCATCGCCGACCATCGCCACGCTGCCATACTGCTGCTGCAATTGCCGTAGAATCGTGACCTTATCTTCAGGCATTAAATCAGCATGCACCTGATCTATCCCCAGCTGTTGGGCCATACCGTGAGCCGTGCGGGCATTATCACCCGTTAGCATCACCACTTGCTCAATGCCCAGGTGCTTGAGGCGGGCGATCGCCCTTGCCGCCTCCGGACGCGCTCGGTCGGCCACCGCAATCAAGCCCAGCATTGTGCCGCCGTGGGCTACCCAGACCACTGTTTTGCCCTCTGCCTCCCACTGCTGGCTTTGCTTCGCTAGATGCGGGGAAACGGCCTGTCCACGAGCTTGAACCTGGCCACTAACAAAGGCTGCTTTACCTACCACCGCAGACTGCTCAGCCACCTCCCCTGTGATGCCCTGACCTACCTGAGCCTGCCCGTTGGCCGCCGCTTGCCAAGTCAGGGCTCGGCGCTGTGCCGCTTGCACAATCGCCGCACCAATGGGATGTTCCGACAGGCTCTCCAGGGCGGCGGCCACGGTGAGTAGCTCATCCGGATCGTCAGCCAGCACATTCACCACGTCGAGCTGTCCGGTCGTGAGGGTGCCGGTTTTGTCAAAGGCGATCGCTCTGACTTGGCCCATCTGCTCCAGCTGAGCCCCGTTTTTGAATAAAATGCCCTGCCGAGCCCCGTTGGCAATACCTGAGAGCAGTGTCGGCATAATTGAGGCCATCAGTGCACAGGGGGAAGCCACGACCAAAAACACCAGGGCGCGGTAGATGGTTTCCTCCCATCCCCAGCCCAACAACAGAGGTGGCAGCGTGGCTAGCAAAACGCCCAACGTCACAATCACTTGGGCGTAGCGGCGCTCAAACCGCTCCATAAATTTTTGGGAGGGAGGCGCTTCGAATTGGGCCTGCTGCACCAGGCGAATCACCCGTTGAATTAAGCTGCTTTCCGGCGGCTGGTGGAGTGTTAGGCGCAGCGCACCGTAGCCGTTGAGGGTGCCCGCTAAGACCTCGTCGCCCACAGTCTTCTCGACAGGAATAGATTCTCCCGTAATCGACGCCTGGTTCACCGTGCTGAAGCCTTCGGTCACGACCCCATCGGTGGGCACCAGCTCCCCCGGCTTGACCAAAACCTGATCGCCGACTTGTAACGCTGAGACCGGCATGACCTGCTCTTGCCCCTGGCGGATCACCGTTGCGGTGTCAGCGGTGAGGCTCATTAACCCTTGAATATTTCGCTCTGTTCGTCCCATGGCATAGCCTTCTAGGGCACCACTAATGGCAAAAATCAGAATTAGGACAGCACCATCGACAATCAGGTTGTACTCCCGCTGCCACAAGCCCAGGCTGGCGGCTCCTAGGGCGGCGATAATCATCAGCAGGTCTACGTCTAGCTCTTTTTCCTGCACCAGCGTTGTCAAGCCCTCACGGGCGCTCTCAAATCCACCAATGACATAGGCCGCCGTTAGAAACAGCAGGGCACCACCCACCCAGTCTAGGGCTAGGGTTTGCCAGCCCAACCCGACTAAAACCGCGCAGGCGATCGCCGCCACCGCCTCGGGGTGCTCGTTGAACAAACCTTTGCACAGGTCGCCGAATCGAGACTTCGACAGAGCATTCAACGGGGCAGTAGACACCATGAGCCAACCTGAGAAATCTTTACTCTGTCAGGCTAAACCTTGACATTAGTGTCAATGTCAAGGTTTAGCGTAAGCTAAGCCTATGACGACCGAATTTCTGACCATTAAAGAACTCACTGATGCGGTAGGCGGCGGCGTTACCCCCCGCATGGTGCGGCACTATCACACCCTGGGGTTGCTGCCTCCCGTTCCCCGCTCAGAGAGCAACTACCGACTCTACACCCAGCGGGATATACAGCGCTTACAGCGAGTGGTAGCGCTTAAACAGCAGGGCTTTCAGCTCTCTCACATTGGGCAAATTCTAGAGAGTGACTCTGAAGCAACCGCAGACGCAAGCCTAATGACCCAGCTACAGCAGCAGTATCAGGCTGTGATGCAGCAGATTGCCCGCCTGCGCCATACTGCTTCGGCTTTGGAGGGGCTGCTGGGGCGCGATCTAGATTGTCAACGCACCCAGGCTCAAGCTCTGGCCCAGCTCAAGCAGCTCGATGTAGACACCCAGGCGGGTCTAATCCAGATCGATCAGCTCTGGGCCAGCCTTGATGCCGAAACCACCGCCCACCCTGAAGCCTTTCAAGAATCGCTTCAGCGCTTGCTGCCCAACCTCTCGCACTACTCTGAAATTACCCAGCATCTGATCCAACAACTGGTGCTGGCCTGCGGCGATGTGAGCTTAGTTGACCTCATGCGAATCAGTGCAGCTGCGATCGCAGCTGCACGCACTGCTCTCAGCAGCGGGTGTGAAATCATCACTGATGTGCCTGTTGTCGCCACGGCGATTGATCAAACTCGGCTAGCTGCTTTGGGCTGTCCGATCACAACCTTGATTGACGATCCTCACATTACCGCTGCCAACGAGGCTGAACAGGCTTTTTGGCTCCACAAACGGTGGCAACAACCATTACATCACTGTTCACCGGGTAGTGTGCTGGTCATTGGTTATGCCCCTTCAGTGCTGCTCACCGTCTGTCAGTTAATAGAGCAACAGCGTTTTCAACCCGCTCTGGTGATTGGTATGCCCATTGGCTTTAATCACGCCCCTGCTGCCAAGCGGCGACTGATGGCAACATCCATTCCTTACATTACGATTCAGGGGAGCCTTGGCGGCGGGCTATTGGCTGCCGTGACCTTGAACGCCTTAGTCGAAACACTGCTTGAGAAGCCAGATTGCCACTGCTATCTGACTCGGCCCTAAAAGCTATCGATCGCCCCAAGCAACGATACTTTGTTTAGTTTAAGTACTCATGATTGGAGCGTCTACAACAGATTAGGACAGACCCTTATCGCTACTCCTGCGTAAACGCGTTTAACTGCTGTAGGCTTACGCAGTAGGGCTTGGCTTTTCTGCTGTATTGCAAGACTTACCATGGGAAACCGCTCGGCTCGGTTTTACACGCTGCTCTCGATTGGAGCCGCTGTTTTAACGATTTTGCTGAAAACAACGGCCTACCTATTGACAGGCTCGGTGGGATTACTGTCTGATGCTGCCGAATCGGTGGTGAACCTGGTGGCTGCCATCGTCGCAACTTGGGCCGTAACGTTTGCCGCTAAACCGCCGGATGACGAGCATGCCTTTGGGCATTTCAAGGCGGAATATTTTTCTAGCGGTGCCGAAAGTGTGTTGATTTTGGTAGCGGCGGGCAGCATTGCTTTTGCGGCCTGGGGTCGTCTGTTTGACCCCCAACCCCTAGAGCAGGTGGGCATTGGGTTGGCCCTGTCCTTTGTGGCAACGGCGATCAACGGGGCTCTGGCTTTCGTTATGCTACGGGCCAGTCGGCGGTTGCGCTCCATTACCCTGCGGGCCGATGCCCACCATCTTCTAACGGATGTCTGGACATCGGTGGGGGTAGGAGTGGGGGTAATTCTAATTCCCATTACGGGTTGGATAATTCTTGACCCGATTATTGCCTTAGTTGTCGCGGCCAATATTGTTTGGGCAGGGCTAAGATTGCTGCGCGAAACGGGGATGGGCCTGTTAGATACGGCCTTACCGGCTGAGGAGCGTCAAACTATTGCCGATGCGTTGGAGCCTTTTGAGGCTGAGGGAATTCAATTTCACGCGTTAAGAACTCGGGTGGCGGTTGCCCGGCGGTTTGTCTCGCTACATGTGTTAGTGCCCGGTAGTTGGACAGTTAAGCAGGGACATGACCTCTGTGAAGCCATTGAGCTGGCGATCGCCCGATCGCTACCCGGCACATTTGTGTTTACCCATTTGGAGCCTTTAGAAGACCCTGTGTCGTGGGCAGACCAAGCCCTGGAACGTTAGCCTGCTTAAGGTTTTATCGGCCTCGCTAGCCTGCCTAAAACTGTTTTCATCACCTCTCTGCCGCATTCAAACAACTGTGGAAGAGGGCTTTCATTTATTTTGCTTCATCAACCATCTGAATAGTTTTTTCTTCAACCTCTTCAGCAATTCGAGTTAATTCCGGATCCTGAGACAGGGCTGCAAGCATTTGAGCAGGCTTGATCAAGCCAATCTTCGTTGTACCTTTTTCGGTAAAGACCGAGATCCGACAGGGTAATGCCATGTTCAGGCGCATATCCGTTGCCATGACAGCTGCTGCCTGCTGCGGATTACAAACCTCAAACACCTTACATTGCTCTTCAAACTTAAGGCCTTTACCGCGCAGCGTTGCCCCAAGATCGTGAATATGGAGAACGCCAAAGCCGTAACGCTTAACGGACAATTCAAGATCGATGGCGGCCTGTTCAAAGGGCTTTGCCGTTTCGACTATGTAGTACATAAATATTTGTCTGGGGGTGAGGGTGAACCTCTTTAGTCTATAGATCGTAGTGAAGTAACCGTGACTCGATAACCTTCAAAAGAGGGATTAAGTCACTCATCCAGGTGTTCGGCCACTTCCCGGTAAAGGGACATGATGTGATCGTCAGCGAGGCCATAGTAGACGTTGCGGCCTTGGCGACGGTAGGTGACTAGACGCTGCGATCGCAGCACCCGCAGCTGGTGCGACACCGCTGATTCACCCATCTTCACCGCAGCAGCCAGATCGCACACACAGAGTTCTTGCTGTGCTAGGGCCGACAGTAGCTTGAGCCGGTGGGGGTCAGAGAGGGCGCTAAAAAATTCTGCCATCCGCTGGGCTTTCTCGGTGCTGAGCACCTCGGGCTGAACCTGGCGAACGTTGTCTAAATGCACCAGCGACTCGTCACAACTGACGTCACAACTAGGGGCATCAACGGCTTGAATTGTAGAGTTCTCTGTAGAGCGAGAATTAGCCATCGATTAGGTTTCCTGGCTTTTTCTCTATGATACTGAGAATCGTTACCACTGAACATCTGTTCAGTGGATTGAGGGCGTTGACCTTACGGGGTTTGCTCGCTTCCCTGCTGCACCTGCTGCATGAAGTACAAAGTTTGCTGATAGCCTTGGCGATCGCCCTGGGCCTGAAACAGCGCCGCCGCCTGGCGCAAATCGTCCATAGCGGCTTGAGAGTCGCCGAGCTGGTACTGCAAAATACCGCGATTGCCGTAGGCTTCAGCCAGCTCAGGATTGATACGGAGCGCGGTATTGAAGTCTGACAGGGCGGCTTCGGCGTTGCCCAGCTCGGTATAAATTTTGCCTCGGTTGTAATGGGCATCGGCACTGTCAGGGGCCAGGGCAATCGCAGTGTCTAGGTCGCTGAGGGCCTGGGGTAAACTGCCAGTGGCCGCAAAGACAAGACCGCGATCTAAATAGGGCTGGACAACCTCAGGGGCTAGCTCGATAGCCTGGGTTAAATCGGCGATCGCCGCCTCGGCATTGGTCATGTGAGCGTGGGCCTCTCCCCGGTTGTACAGGGTTTCTGGATGGTCGGGGCGAAGCTGAAGCGCCGTGGAAAAATCGGCGATGGCAAGCTGATAATCGCCCAGGTCGTGGTAAGCAATGCCGCGATGGAAATAGGCCTCGGCACTGGTGGCATCGGCTTGAATGGCCTGACTGTAGGTGGCGATCGCCGCCTCTAGCTGCCCCTGCTCTGCCTGCTGTCGGCCTTGGGTTAGGAGGCTGGCGGCAGCTTGCTCCACCGCTTGGGCAGGCTGCATCCCCGCTGCCATATTCCCAGAGGCGACAACGACGGCCATTCCTAAAGCTACCGCTACCATTCGTTGCATCTGCATGGGTTTTCTCCTAACTGCATGACTGAGCTATGGGTCGTAACCGCGAGCCTGTACCGTAAGCCCCAGGCACAACTCCAAACCGGTGCCTTGTGACGCTTTACACGCTGAGCTAACCCCATGAATCCTAGACTGTGGCGTTTCTGAGGTGAGCCTTCACGCTTGGGGTAAAGCCTACCCCCCTACAGTGTAGCGACCGTTTTGAGGATGAGATTTTCTCTGAAACAAGATGAAAGGAGCGATCTTGATGCCGTAAAATCAGGCAAGATCAAAGGCCGACCCAGCGCACTGTGAGATGCTGCATGAAAAAATACCGACCTCTGGTGAGCCTAATCGGCATGGTAGGTGGGTTACTGCTGGCGCTTCCAGTCGAAGCCGCTCAGTTTAGGACTTGGCGCTTTGACCCTCAGCAAAACCGGCTAGAGTTTTCGACCGATGCCGCCGTGCAGCCCAAGGCGCAGCTTTTGTTTAACCCCACCCGCATTGTGGTGGATTTGCCTGGCACAACCCTAGAGCAGCGGACGATTAACCAGGCCGTTGGTGGCGCTGTTCAATCCGTTCGCATTGGGCAGTTCGATGCCCAAACCACCCGGTTGGTCATTGAGCTAGCCCCTGGCTATACCCTTAACCCAGACCAGGTCGTGGTACGGGGAGAAACGCCCCAGCAGTGGGTGATACAACTGCCCCCGCCGCAGGCTGGAACAGCGCCCAGCGCCAGCACCAATCGGGTCAATGCCACCCCGATCGCTGGAGCCGCCACCCAGGTTGAAGGCGTACGCGCTACCCCCGATGGCTTTTTCATCCGCACCTCTGGGGCAAGCCCTAACCTGACCGTGGAGCGAGTCAGTGATACCCAGGTGATGCTTCAGCTCGAAAATGCCACCGTGGCCGCCGCCCTCACTGGTCAAACCCTGCCCAACAATAGGTTTGGGGTCACTGCCTGGGATATTCAGCCGGTAAGTGCGGCGGTACCGACCCTGCAAATTACTCTAACGGTGCCCGTCAACAGCACCGACTGGCAAGCCTCGGTCAGCAACGGCAGCGGCATTGTAATTTTGCCGCCCAGGGGAATTGATATCGCCGCCGTTCCGGCCAGCCCAGTCGTGGCAACAGCTCAGGCACACGCTGCGGCGTCGCCTCCCATTGCCGTACAACCGCCGCCACAGGCTCCAGTGG
>NZ_JADEXE010000257.1 GCF_015207265.1 Nodosilinea sp. LEGE 07298
TTTCGTCCTCTCCCAGAGGTCCCAAAAAACCTGCTAAAAAGGAGCCGTTTAATCCGAAGCATCCCCATGTTGCCACCGCTCGGCTCCTCAAGCAAAAGGAGAACAAACGTTCACCTTAACAGGGGTAGGCTTGAGAGGGCAACCAATCCGCTGGTTTTTCAGGCAAAATCTGTTGCAGGCTTTGCAGCAGGCCACAGGTGACGTCGTGCACCTGCCACTGCACCAGAGCCTTGATAAATTTGTCGAGGGGGTTAAAGTCGGCAATGTAGCGACCAATGCGCCAGCCGATGGGCTCCAAATGCTTGCCCGACAATTCTTGAACTGGAGCAGACTTTGTCTGAAGATATTGAGCCAGCCACAGTACGTCGCTAACGCCTGGGTCGAGGTCGCAAAGACTGCCCGCTACGGTATCTCGATCAAACGACATCATGGCTGTCAGGTTAAACAGCGCACTTTGCTGAATCAAATCTAGGGTCTGCTGGCGATCGGGTTGAACGCTGATGTGTAGACGGTTGAGCAATGCCACTAACGATCGAATGGGAATGGCGCTTTCTAAGTCGCTAATGTCGGGTGCCAGCAAGACTGAGCCCTGACTCCAAATCCCTGGGCTGCGGTGGTAGGTGTCTACCAGGTCTTCCGGCAGAGCCGCCGCAACAGCCGCTTCGTCGCCGCTGAGAAGTTCTAGCAGAGCAATGTATTTGCAGCCCAGGCTGTGGCCAAACCACAGGTAGCTTGAAACGTCCCGGTACAGGGCCGAGTCATAGCCTTGGTGCTCGGCTAGCTCTGGTAAAATTTGCCGAAGCTGATGCTGCTCTTCTAGCAAGCTGTAAGCAATTTGCCAATGGCGCAGCGAAAACCGAAAGGGCAGCGCCACCAGGGTGTATCCCTCGCGATACAGCTCCTGGAGTAAATGACGGTAAAACAGCGTGGGGAAGGTGCCAAAAAAAGCGCCACCAATAAACTGAATAACGCCTTTTGGTTTTGGATGCAGGGCCACCCAACTGAAAGAAACGGGCTGAAACGTAGGCTGAATCATAGGGTGCGATCGCAACTCCAAATACGGTGCGTGGGAACTGCGGCAGCAGTTCCCATTGGCTTTAGCGCAGCCTATTGCCGAATCAATTCCATAGCGATCGGAATATCCAGCTTCGAGAGCAGGTCACTGACGTTTTGCAGATTTGCTGCACTGGGTTCAATCTGGCTGATCACCTCCACTAGCGCAGCCGCCCGATCTTCTTCCTCAAGCTCGGCAAAATCGATCGTTGGGCGATCGCGCAGCGGCAGTTGGTCGACCAACTGTGGAATCCGCTCAGTGGGGATGAAGATTGGCCCACCGGGTTCGGGCGCAATCTCGTTGAGGCTTTTGCCGCTGGCCAGTGGCAGCGGGTAGTTAATTTGGTCGAAATCGCCGTCGCCACCGGGGAAATTGTTCGGTAAAAACGTACCGCGAATCTCCGGATTGAGCAGCACTTTAACCGGGCTGTCGCTCTGGGGCACACGCCGAAATATGGGGAAAGGGCGACCCGCATTGCTAAAGACGGCGGGCAGCCGCAGCCGCACAAATCCTCGTACTTCCAAATCAGGGTTGGGATCTGCTAGCAGGGCTGGGGTGAGGTCGGGTAGCAGTTGCAAAGAAGCTGTCTGCTTTGCCCCCAGGCGAAAGCTAGTTGAGAACCGCGTGGTGTTCACCGTGGCACCAGCAGGCGAGAGGGTCAGAGGCTGGTTTGCACCTGCCACATCTACTAAAACGACGGCGTTACCAGCCAGGGTGCGGTCTGGGTCAGGCGGGGTTGGCAGGCTGATGTGAAAGTCTAAGGTATAGAGAAATTCTTTGTCTTCAAGGTTGGAAATGGTCAAGAAGTAACCCTGCACGACTCGGCGAGCCACGGTGGGGGGAGCCGGTGGGGGCGCAATGCGTTTGACCAGCAGTTCAAATGTAGAAATTTCCATTAAAGTCTCCCAACTATTAAGTTCGAATAGCAAAACCAAAGCCAGTCGGGGCGCTGCGCTTGGCCTTTGCTAACGAATCTATTCTGGTCGCAGAGCTTTGCTAACAGCGTCACCCACGCGGGTACTCTTTTGACCTGTGGCTAGTTGGGCGGCTAGATGCGATCGCGCTCAGCCAAATCAATCTAAAGCGCCTGTAAATACCCAGGAACTTCTCGCATATCCAGTTGATTTGAGCTGAGAAACGCTGCTAATCTTCAAGCGCCTATTGGCACGATTATGGGTGAAGCAAGTTAACGGTGAAGCTCAACGGCGGCAAGAAAGCTCTGAGGCACCACCGAGATCTTTCCCCCCGTCCGTTGCAGTGCAGTGTTGGGCGGCTGGAAAAGATGAGTAAGAGCTAAGCTATTTTGTCTGACTACTTATTAAATAAGCAGCAAGCTCCTCAGTGATAACAAAACGGGGAGTGGTATTGTAAGTGATCTCATAAATTAGAGCATAATTCTCCAAGATTCTCATCTTGCTTCTCAACCAAGGGTGATTTTCAAAATAATACTCAAGCACTAAGTTATTAGGGTCTCCGTTATAAGCTGCACCTTTGGGCATGAGAATAAGCTCTCGTGCAAATGGATGTTCAAACAAATCATTTTTTATCTCTGCTAAAAGCTCAGGAATCAACTTCTCAATATCTATAAATACGCTTTCTAGCGGCTTGGATAGAATAAGGCTGGGTTTGGCCGCACTCTCGCGTGAAGTTGCAAGTTGAAACAGAGCTTTATTAATCGATTCAAGTGCTTTTACCATCTTGGCAGGATTATCGTTTCCAATAGAAATTGGTGGAACTGATCCGGTAACTTCAATTTTAGATTTATAGGCGTAAAAATTTCCAGCAAGATCACAATACTCCACTTCAAGATATATATCCTCTCCAAAACGTTCTTCAGCTTTAAAGTAAGTTGTCACATCGAAGAAGAAAGGATTATTTCGATCAATAACTGATATTTGTAGCGGGAAAAGGCTCTCACAATGTTGAATCATCTGAGGGAGAGGTGAGACTACAATTTTGGCATCAACCGCTGGTGAATCAGTAAGTGCAAGAATCCCTAGTTGTATAGCTTCTTCTTTTCCTGGTTTCAGCCGAAATTGATGTGTCAATCGTGGCTTTGAAAAGTGTCTCTTAGCCCAAATAGCATCGACAATAAAATGTTTGGCTTTGACTGTGTGAGCACCTGCTCGAATGTAGTAATGATTATCTGGAGCCATGTGCGGCCCAGCATAACTTTCATGAATACCAACTACTAAAACTGCTGAATCCGACTGGATAGCACCCTGCCCAATTGAGTCGTAGATTAGTTTGATGTCATACCTAGGAACTGGCTCCACTTGATTAATAACTTGATCAGCCCAATCACGTAGATCCTGTTTGCCAACGTTCAGAGATAATCCACCATCTGCTTTTCCATTGGCATCAACGCCAACAATAAAGTATCCACCTCCAGAGTTTGCAAAGCCTGACACTGCACAGCTTAGTTTTTTCTTAAGTGCATCAAATGGAGTACCACTTGATTTAAATTCAAAAACATCATCTTCTGCACTTGGAAGTTGCGTCAAATCAAAAGTCTCTACATTAATCCTTGACATAATTTTGAAGAGGTGTGATCAAACTCAGGGTAGCATCAATAAATGATATTGAGATGACGTAACAATGTGTACCAGTGGACAAGCTTCATGCTACTTCCTCAACCGATATCCTAAATAGCCCAACTATTTATTAAGCGCCAGATCTGCTAGACAAAATCCTCCTGTCTTTCCTGCATTATCCAGCATATCTACAGGACAATGCCCAGGTTTTAAGGAATTAAATAGAATATTTGCTGGATAAACCCGAGGTTTCGGAGTGTTATCCGGCAGATCTGATGGTCAATCCTGGAGATTGGGATGCTTATCCATCAAAAGTGCTGGATAACACCACACCCTTCAGTTTGGGGTTATTCAGTATCTACCTATGTCACTATCTCAACCGCCACGCTTGCTCGATCAAGTCAGAGAAGTCATTTGGCCTTGCTCGAAGATGGCTACAACATTCGCACAGTGCAAGAGCTGTTAGGCCACAAAAATGTGAAGACAACCATGATCTACACCCACGTGCTCAATTGGAGGGGACCGAAGTGTCAGGAGTCCGTTAGATATTGGGAGAGGGATCTGGATGAGTTCCCCGTTTTCTTTAGCGAAAACGGGGATCCGTATGTTTTTAGAACCCGCACCAGGGGATGATTCCCCTGCACCGTTCACCCTACCCTTCAACATTGCTCAGGGCAGGCCCACCTACCGGCAAGAAACCCTGCGGCACATTCTGCTGGGCGACTACGGCGCAGTCACCGACGCCATTGGCCAACTCGTGGCGCTGGGCTAAAGCGATAAAGTCGCCTGGTCAGCCCCCATACCCACCGGGCGCAGCGGCGAATACCTCGCTGTAATGACCCGTAGGCGAGGTCTGCGATCGTAGCAAGCCTGCCCAGTGGCATCAGCCCTACGCGGCTTGGATTGCAGTGCACAGACAACGCTTGCTGTGCACTGCGGCACTTTGTTCAAGTCACTCTGCTCTCCATTGCCGATCGCAGCCCTGCCCCTGGGCACCCTAAACCTCGGTATCGGGGCCATCTCAGGGAACAACACAATATGCTGGCAAGGGTTTGGAGCGCGGCGCTGGTGGGCATCGACGCCCTCAAAGTGGGGGTCGAGGTCGATATCTCCGGCGGTTTGCCCGGTGTGGTAGTCGTGGGCCTGCCCGATACCGCCGTGCAGGAGTCGCGCGAGCGGGTCAAGGCCGCGCTCAAGAATGCAGGCTTCCCCTTCCCCATGCGCAAGGTAGTAATCAACCTCACTCCCGCCGACCTGCGCAAAGAAGGCCCCATTTTTGATTTGCCGATTAGCGTTGGCATTCTCGCCGCCTCAGAACAGGTGAATACCGACGCCCTCAACGATCTGCTGTTTTTAGGGGAAGTTTCGTTAGATGGCAGCCTGCGGGCGGTGGCTGGAGTGCTGCCGATCGCAGCCGCAGCGCAAAAACTGGGCATTCGTGGCCTGGTGGTGCCCACCGACAACGGACGCGAGGCGGCGGTGGTACCGGGGCTAACGGTCTACAGCTTCAATCATCTGTCGGAGGTGGCCGATTTCCTCAACAATCCATCGGGGCACAGTCCGGTGGTTGTCGATACTACGCTGGTGATGAATGCTGCCCCCAACGCCCTAAATCTGCGCGATGTGAAAGGTCAGGCCCAGGCGCGGCGGGCGCTGGAAATTGCGGCGGCAGGTGGTCACAATTTGATTTTTGTCGGGCCACCAGGCAGCGGTAAAACCATGCTGGCCCGCCGTTTGCCCTCTATTTTGCCGCCGCTACAGTTTGAAGAAGCGCTGGATGTGACGCAGATTCACTCCGTAGCGGGTCTGCTCAAAGAGAAGGGCACGCTGGTCAATACGCGGCCTTTTCGCAGCCCCCACCATTCGGCCTCGGGGCCATCGCTGGTAGGCGGCGGCAGCTATCCCAAGCCGGGGGAAATTTCGCTGGCCCACCGTGGCATCCTTTTTTTGGATGAATTGACGGAATTTAAGCGCGACGTGCTGGAATATCTGCGTCAGCCCCTCGAAGATGGCTACGTCACCATCACGCGCACCCGGCAGTCGGTGGTGTTCCCGGCCCAGTTTACCCTGGTTGCCAGCACCAACCCTTGCCCCTGCGGGTTCTATGGCGACTCGGTGCAGCCCTGCACCTGTAGCCCCCGCAGCCGCGAAAACTACTGGTCGCGCCTCTCTGGCCCGCTGATGGACCGAATTGATTTGCAGGTGGTGGTCAGCCGCATTAAGCCCGAAGAGATGACCCAGCATCAGCAGGGGGAAGCCTCGGAACCGGTGCGCGATCGCGTGCAAATCGCCCGCCAGCGCGCCCACGATCGCTTTAAACCCGAGCCCAGTCTCCAGTGCAACGCCGACATGCAGAGCCGCCACCTCAAGCAGTGGTGCCCCCTAGATGACGCCAGCAAAACCCTCCTGGAAGGGGCCGTGCGCAAACTGGGGCTGTCGGCCCGCGCTATGGATCGCATTCTTAAGGTCGGTCGCACCATCGCTGACCTCGGGGGAGCCGACGATTTGCAGGCCCACCATATCGCTGAAGCCATTCAGTATCGCACCATCGATCGCATGCAGTGATAGCGGCCCTGGCAGCGGATGCTTACCCCTCGCCGACCTGGGGCACGGGGCGAATGCTGCGGTAGCGATCTTGGCGAATCCAATCTAGCACCGACTGAATTTCGAGTGACTTTTCGCCTAGGGTGTTGAGCAGGTGAGAGCCTAGCTCTAGGGCGGCCTCAAACTCGGGCTGCACCACTTCTCTGGCCCCTAGCTGGGTGAGCACGTCGATCTCTTCGTTGTTGTGTGATCGCGCAATAATATCCAGCTCTGGGGCTTTGGTCAGGGCTCGCTGCAGTAGCAGGCGGGTGGTGGTGGGGTCGGGCAGGGTAATGGCCAGCGCTTTAGCGGATTCTAAGCAGGTTTTTTCGAGCACCAGTTCGCTATCGGCATCGCCATAGACGTAGGGGATTTGCACCAGGGGGGCATGGCGGTTTCGCAGTCGCTGGATGGCGGTTTCGCTGTTTTCGATCACCAGTACTGGGTAGCCCCGGCTCAGCAACACGTTCACGAGTACCTCGCCGACTCGGCCATAGCCTGCCACAATCACGTGATCGCGCAGGTCGGCGGGCACCGATAGCAGCTTGGGTTCTTCGACCTGGTTGAGGTAGTCCTTGAGCACGGGTAGCGCGTGGAGCCAGTCAGACACTCTAGGGGCGAGGTTGATCCACAGGGGGGTGAGCATCAGCGAAATAGCGATCGTGCCCAGCAGCAGCGAGTAGCGCTGCTCGGTAATCAGCCCCAGCTCTAGCCCCATCAGCGCTAGCACAAAGGAAAATTCACCAATTTGGTTGAGCCCAAAGCTAGCTTTTACAGCAGTTTTGAGCGAATAGCCAAAGCCCAGCACAATGGGCAAAATAATTAGCGCCTTGCCCACCATAATCAGCGCCACCAGCTCTAAAATTTTGCCCAGATTATTGATAATTAAATCGGGGTCGATCAGCATGCCGATAGAGGCAAAAAACAGGCAGGCAAAGGTGTCGCGCAGGGGTAAAATTTTGCCCAGAGCCTGGTCGGCGTAGTCGATTTCAGAAATCATCAGGCCAGCGACGAATGCGCCCATGGCGATGGAAAGACCCAGTTTAGAGGTTACCCAGGCCACCCCTAGACAGAGGGCGACTACCGTGAGCAAAAACAGCTCGCTGCTCTCGGTGGCGGCAATGTGCTGAATCAGGCGGGGAACTACCCAGCGGCCCAGGGCGATCGCCCCAGCCAGAAATAGGCCAAACTTGAGCGCCGCGATCGCCAGGGCTGGCCCCAGGGCATCGGGCTGGTTGAGCACCGGCAGCACCGCCAGCATCAGGCCCAGGGCGATATCTTGAGCAATCAGCAGGCCCAGCATGACCTGACCGTGCACGGTGGCAGTTTCGCCGCGATCGGTCAGAGTTTTGAGCACCACCGCTGTAGACGATAGCGACAGCACCAGACCCAAAAAAATGCCTTGCAGCGGAGAATCTGCCGTGCCTGAGAGCAGCGACACCGAACACACCAGCAGCGTGGTCAGCCCAATTTGCAATAGACTGCCCTGGAGCGCGATCGCTCGCACCCGCTTGAGTTCTGTCAGCGAAAACTCGACCCCCAGGGCAAATAGCAAAAAGGCAATGCCCACCTCGGCTAGGGCCTGAATTTGCTCTACATCGGTCTGTAGCCCCAGCCCAAACGGGCCAATGACTAGCCCGGTAATTAGGTAGCCCAACAGCGCTGGCTGCTTGAGTCGATGGGCAATGTATCCGCCAATGGCAGAGCACCCCAGCGCCAGCGTCAAATCAAGGACAAAGTTTGGTTCAGCGGTCATACATGAGCACGGTAGGGCGATAAAGGGCTACAAAGCCCCCCTACGATAGGTTTCAGCGTAGGAGGGCTTTGTTGGCAAACCAGGACGATGTTGGGAGGGAGCCAGAACCGTTACGGTTTGTTCATAACGCTCAGGAAATGCCCGTTATTCCTGTGGAAACGGGAATCTAAAGAAGCTGAATCACTCATTAATTATTGTCGCTTAGGATCAAGAATTAAGTTAGATGGTGTAGCCGTTTCGGCTGTGCTAGTGGGGGGTAGCTCAGCAGGAGGGGCTGTTTTCATCTCTCCTGGATGGGCTGACGGTGGGCAGCCCAGAGGCACATACCACTTTTGAACCCCTGCTAAGGGCAGCTACCTGGCCTGGCCGTAGGGGCACAAACTCAAGACCACACAGCGATCGCAGGCCGGTTTTTGGTAGAAGCAGCATCGCTGCCCGTGCAGCATCATCACTTCGTGGTTGTCGTAAACCTGCTGGGCGTTCCACTCCTCGGGCAAGAGCGCTTCGAGCCGCGCATGGGATGGCCCTACCGCCATGGTTTTAGCAATCAGCCCTAGGCGCTGGGCAACCCGGTGGTGGTGGCTATCGACCGGCAGCGCCCGCCCCCGCAGCTGGCTAAAGCACAGCACCGCCGCGCTGGTCTTGGGGCCAACGCCGGGCAGAGCTTCTAGCCAATCGCGAGCCTGCCTGGTCGGCATATCTTGTAGGAAGTCGAGCGACCATTCGCCGTTGGTTGCCTCCCCAACTAACTGCAACACCTGCTGAATGCGAGGTGCTTTTTGCTCGGGCCAGGTGCAGGGGGCGATCGCGGCCTCAACCGCCGCCGTGGGCGCATCTCGCACCGCTGCCCAGGTCGGAAACTGAGCCACCAACTGCTTAAAAGCGCGCCCCGAATCGCGGTTTTTGGTGCGGTGAGACAGCAGCGATGAAATTAATTCGCTCAGTGGGTCGAGCGTATGAAAGTAAGGAATCGGACAGCCATATTCGGCACAGAGTCGATCGTGAATGGCGATCGCTTTTTGCTGCAAATCTAAGTTAATCGGTTGGCTCACCAAAGCTCTGGCCCTGTTCTCTTTAGTCAGCAGTCTAACGACTTGGGGACAAGGGCAGGCTTTACCTTTGGAGAGAGCTAAATGGCCGAAAGCACCCCGATCGCAGTCGTTCGCGGAGCGTTTTCTTTTAGGTATAGCCATAGTCACGTTGGTTAGGACATCCAGAAACCCTATGAACGTTCAAACGTTTGAACGTTCATAGGAGACCTGTCTTAACCAGACTGACCACAGCTATAGGAAGCGGACGGCTATACAAGCGATCGCTTCCCCATCTAGCGCCATACTCCCTCATTGGAAAGAGGTTGCCCTGCTCTCGGTTCTTTAGGATGCGAGTAAAGGCAAAGAATACAAGGCTCAATACGGATTTTGGGGAGCTAGTTCAACAAGGTCTCCAATAGGTTGCCCAGCAGTGCCTTTCCTCGCTTACGGGCATTGTGTACGAACTCAAAGAACCCCAGATAAAGCGGCAGTTTCTCCT
>NZ_JADEXE010000258.1 GCF_015207265.1 Nodosilinea sp. LEGE 07298
CGTGCAGTCGTTCTTCGAAAGGCGACCACTGCTACAGCGCTCATGAACGGGGGTGCTGACCTTCTCTCAGACCCTGCAATCCGCCAATCTAGCTGTCGCGTCACCTCTATGTACTTGACATTTGATACGGGGCGCGGTCACAAAGCCTTTCCCGATGAAGACGCCTTAGCGCAAGCGGCTCAGGCGATTCTTACCCGCTACCGGGTCAAGGCCTACGTTCAACTCACCTACTCAGACCAGGTAGAGCAACACGCCGTGCGTCGCTACCAAGACCGCCTGGCCCGGGTGGTGGAGCACCACCGATTCCAGGTGAATTACACCGTAGACACCGAGGCCATCAACCAGCAGACGCGTACCTTGGGCTGGCGGGTCTATGTCACCAATCATCCCGAAGCGGCGTTATCGCTGCCTCAAGCCGTAACGGTCTACCGGCAAGAATATCGGGTGGAGCATAGCTTTGCCCGACTCAAAGGGTATCCCCTGTCCCTGTCCCCCATGTACTTACAGCGCGAAGACCACATCAAGGGACTCGTTCGCCTGCTCTCGATAGGGTTGCGTCTGTTGACGCTAGTGGAGTTCCAGGTGCGGCAAGCTTTGGCCGACCACCAGGAGACCCTCTCAGGGCTATATCCTGGTAATCCCAAGCGGGCGACGGCTCGTCCGACAGCCGAATTACTGTTGGCCAGTTTTCGCGATATTACCCTAGTACTGGTAAATGTCCGAGGGCAGACCTATGCCCATCTGACCGAACTGACGCCTTTACAACAACGTATCCTAAAGGCCCTCAACTTCCCGATAAGTATTTACACTCTGTTGGGGCCTGAATCTGAGGAACCTCCTTAGAAATGAGCGAACCGGGAGTTAAATGGCAGTAAATCGCAGCTTTAATCGTTTTAGGTCTTGAAATGGAACTGTCAACTTAACTTTCCACATCTAAAAATCAAGCACTAAATTCCTGTCCATCGCCTTCGACGGCTGCTCTAAGCGATCGCTGATAGCCGCATGAATCGTTGCCAGTCGCTCAAGCGCTGACGCATTATTTCTCGATACTCAGCTGCCGTTTGTCGATGTTGGTGAGGATGAAAGTAGCTGCGTATCGGTTCAAAGGCGGACAGAAAGCGTTGAGCCTGTCCAGGAGACTTGAAGCGTTCCATGCGTCTTCTCTCTAACTCGTGTCGGCCTGTGCGAATTTTCCGCTCGATTGTTCAGGTCCTTGCGCTGCCTGTGTTCGACGCTGGAGTTAGCTCTTTCTTGGCCGCCCTATAGCTTCTGAGTTTGTCAATGATGATGACTCTTGGGGCGAAACCTGTGGGCACTGGCCTCTTAAAAGGTGATGAGCCCTAAAACCTTTATGTGTCAATGGTTCGAGCCAATCGGAGTGAAAATCCCGAAAGCGCTTGTCTAGTGCCTACCTCACCATAAGTCAGCCACAAGTTAGCCTTTCTCAGCCCTGAGCGTAGCCATCCGTAGAGTTCAATTAAATTAGTCGAGTTGAACGAGGTTCCACGAGTGACGAAATAAGAATGTACGCTAAGCACCTTCGACCTTCTGTGCCTATTAAACTTTCCGACTTTTAGTGCGCTATCAACCATTTACATCGACCCAAACAATATTCAAAAGATGCAATTTACTCACTCACCACGGCATCTTTCATGTCATGGGTGATGGTATTACCCTTCAGTCTGTTTCTGCAGTTCTTGGCACACTAAAAATATCCGAATCAACCCTCCTGGCTTTCTACCAAGAGGAACTTGAGTGCGTCGATATCGCTATTGAGAGTTTTGTTTTTCAGCCCTCTAATACTATTAGGAGAACCCCAAATGAATACCTTTCTAACTTTTCTTGTCAACCAGATCGTGGGTGAATTGTTTGAGAATGCTCCCGAAATCGAAGAGCTCGGCGACATTTTGGTTGGTAGTAATGGTGATGACAATCTTCAAGGAGGAGATCAAGACGACATCTTTTTAGGCGGCAATGGCAACGACGTGATTCTAGGTGGCGCTGGTACCGATGTCGTTTTTGCGGGCGCTGGCGATGACACGGTTGTGGGTCAAACCGGCAATGATGTTGCCTTTCTAGGATCAGGCCACGATCGCTTCATCTGGAACAACGGCGACGGTAGTGACTTCATCAACGGTGGCAAAGGATTTGATGTAACTGAGGTGAACGGTGCCAACGGTGCGGGCGATGAGTTTGACCTACGTGCAGTGGATGGCCAAGCCATTTTCAATCGACTCAATCTGGGGCTCTTTACCCTGACCAACGAAAAGATTGAACAATTTGAGATCAATGGTCAGGGCGGCGATGATTCGCTGACAGTGGGTGACCTCACCGGAAGTGCAGTGCAAAAAGTTGTTTTCTCCGGTGGCGAGGGTAATGATGTGTTGGACGCCCGCGAAAGCTCTACCACCATTGAAGCTTTCGGCGGTGAAGGCAACGATTTTCTGCAAGGTGGCTCCGCCGAAGATACGTTTTTCACTGGCGCTGGCGATGACATTGTCGTCGGTCAACGGGGTAACGATACCGCCTACCTGGAAGCTGGCGACGATCGCTTCATCTGGAATAACGGTGACGGCAGCGACTTCATCAACGGTGGCAAAGGAATTGATGTCACTGAGGTGAATGGTGCTGGCGGGGCGGGCGATGAGTTTGACCTGCGCCAAGTGGACGGTCAGGCCATTTTTAACCGCCTCAACCTGGGCCTCTTTACCCTAACCAACGAAGAGATTGAGCAGTTTGAGATCAATGGCCAGGGCGGTGATGACTCGCTGACAGTGGGTGACCTCACCGGAAGTGCAGTGCAAAAAGTTGTTTTCTCCGGTGGCGAGGGTAATGATGTGTTGGACGCCCGCGAAAGCTCTACCACCATTGAAGCTTTCGGCGGTGAAGGCAACGATTTTCTGCAAGGTGGCTCCGCCGAAGATACGTTTTTCGCTGGCGCTGGCGATGACATTGTCGTCGGTCAACGGGGTAACGATACCGCCTACCTGGAAGCTGGCGACGATCGCTTCATCTGGAATAACGGCGACGGCAGTGACTTCATCAACGGTGGCAAAGGATTTGATGTCACTGAGGTGAATGGTGCTGGCGGGGCGGGCGATGAGTTTGACCTGCGTCAAGTGGACGGCCAGGCCATTTTCAATCGCCTCAATCTCGGACTCTTTACCCTAACCAATGAAGAAATTGAGCAGTTTGAGATTAATGGCCAAGGTGGTGATGATTCATTCACCATTGGGGATCTCACTGGTAGTGATGTGCAATCTGTGATCTTCTCCGGTGGCGAGGGCAATGACTTTCTGGATGCGAGTGGAACGTCCACCCCGATTACAGCTGATGGAGGTGCCGGTGACGACATTCTCATTGGTGGTTCGGGTGATGACATTCTCATTGGCGGCGATGGCGCTGACTTGCTAATCGGCGGTGCCGGTAATGACATTCTGATTGGCGGTAGTGGTGCCGTATCAATTGGCTTTGATACGGGTGCGGCTTTCAATGCGGCGGATATCGGTACTGATCTCATCCAAAACTTTGGGACCACTGATAGCATCGTGCTGGATGTCACCGTCTTTACGGCGTTGACCAGTGCGATCGGGGGTCCCTTATCGGCCAGTGAGTTTGCTGTTGTGGACAGTGACGAAGCTGCCGCTCTGAGTGACGCCCTGATTGTTTATGGAGCAAATTCCGGCAACCTCTATTACAACGCGAATGGGACTGAAGCCGGGTTTGGCAACGGTGCCCAGTTTGCCACCATTGCAGACGCACCGACACTGGAGGCTGACAACTTTGTCGTTCAGGCATAAGTCCGTCATGCCGATATGAGCCCATGCTCGCTAAGTCTGTCAGACCTGGACGTTGAGTACCTGTCAGTGAGAGGCAGGCCAAGGGCGCATAACAAGATGCGAGGTGTGAGGAACCGGTCCGGTGATTTAACTGCATTGCGCCGCTAAGCACCAGACCTAACCCCTCACACCTCGTACCGCCGCATAGTGGTCAAGGCTTTGAAGGAAAGCTGATGATCTGTCAAATCATTTCAATTAGTAAAAGCCAGTCAGCTCTCAAAGTAAGTCCATCCAAAGTTGAACCTTAATTGCATCAATCATTAACGCCCAAAAAGTTCTGACCAAGCTCGATATCTGCATGAGCATGTGATCTATGAGCTGGCGATAGAGCAACGACCATTTATCTCTTTTTGGGTTTTTAATATCATCCAGAAATTCCTGGCAGAATCCAATTCTGCCATCGGAAATATTTAAGCGTTTGGTTTTTATGGAAGTAATTTTTCAGTTTTTTGAATTGATATTAAAAATTCAAAAAAGGGGCTTTCATTTTTGAATATCGACGATGTTTTTTCTGGAATTCAAGAAGCATTGATTGAGGTTATTCTTTGCGGGGCTGTTTGAATTTTCAAATCCCGCTCAAGAGCACACAAACTCTTATTGACTCGCGTCTAATTTGAAATTCAGTATTCTCAAAAAAACTGATCTAGACGTGACCGAGACTCAACTAATCAACCACTCACAATAGGAGAAAATTCGATGACTGTTCAACCCAAATATCACTGGCAGTTCAATAAAAGAGAAGGACATAGCGCAAAAGATGCGATCGCTGGAGTCGAAAGTCGATTTCACCGTACTATTTCGTGGGAGGGGCATGGTCGCATTGGCAATGCTGTTAGATTTAATTCCAGGGAGTCGCGGATTGTTTTTGGCCCTGAGGTAAGTCAGTTCGGCACCAGCGATTTTACCGTGGCGTTTGGTATCAAGATTTTGGGCACCGATGGCCAGGATGATCTGGACATCATCGGCAACCGCTCGGTGGGTGGGCATGGTAATTGGTTTTCATTACGGCTTCAGGATCAGGGAAAATTTCTCTTTTTTGAAGTGGATGAAAATAGTCAAGGTAAAAACTATGCACGCGCAAAAACCAAGCACTTACCCAGCCTAGTCGATAAGAAATGGCACCATGTCGCCCTTGTGCGCCAGGGTAAAACCTTGAAAATATACTTCGATGGCACCCTGGCGGCAGAGGGGGCATCCAATACAGGCGTTGCTAATATCAAGAGCAGCGTTGATATGAAGCTCGGTCATCACACCCGGCATACGCCCACCACCCAATACGAAGACCTGCGCATCTACCATGCGGCCCTCAACACCGCAGAGATTCAAGCCCTGATTCCACCTGTAAGTCGACCCTTGCGTGAAGGTGAAATTGAGCTGGTGGCCACTGATGGCGCTGCTGTTATTCTCAGGGAAGATGCTAAAAATCTCTTTCGTTTCTCACAAGAATTTCAAACGCTAAGAGTCGGCCCAGATACGAGAGTTTCGCTGTTTAAAGAGGTTGATTTTGGGGGCACAGGCCAAAGGGTGTACGCGGATCTGCCAGATATTAAGCAATCGCGACTAAAGGATTTTCCAGCCTCTGTGCGCATTCGCTCAGCTATTGGAGAACCCTTTACCGGGAAATGGTTAATCAAAGCCCCTAATGGTCAATTCTTAAATCTCATTAATGCTCCCCTCAGGAACATCAAATCTGTGCTTACAACATCGCCCGAGCGGTCGTTCAATGCACTCTTTGAATTACGGCAACAGTCAAAGCAGTCCCGTATTCAGCTAGTCCATGACGCTCACAAAGAACACACTTTGTTCAGACTGTTCCCTGAGACGGAGGCGATTCCGCTTTTTGTTGAGGAGTTACGGCCTTTGACTGGTGAGTTTGCTATCGCTAACCAGGCTAAGGATCAATGGTTAGAGATGGGGGAGAAGAACACCTTTAAGTGGACTGATCGCGAAGAAAAGCGAGCCGTTTTCGCCCGTGTGGCAAAAATGGCCGATAATGAAAATCAGGTGGGTGAGCTAGCGACTGGAGAGGTGGCTTTGTATCAGCATGTTGCTTATCACGGCAGAACTTGGATTTTGTCTGATACTGAAAAAGATCTCTCTGGTGAGTATCCGAACCTTTTAGTGTTTCAGAGCTTGCAGGATGAAACCTCATCTATTCGGTTAGGACCAGAGACAGGTGTGACCGTGTTTAGAGAAGATAAGTTTCATGGAAGCTTAGAAGAGAAACCAGCTCCACAATTTGACCGTCCTAGAAGATTAGAGGGGAGGAAGCTTAGAGGCTTTCGGAATATCAGAGAGAAGATTAAAGAAGCTGCTGAGAAAGCCCAAGAAGCTGCTAAATCCTCTTTGGTTGAAGATATTGTCAAGAACATTCCAAATCTATTCGATAGCCAGATTGGTAACGATACGATTTCTTCGCTCAAAATATTTAGAACGGTGGTGCCTGAGGATGTGTTTACCTCTTACACCACCAAGCTGAGCCAAGACTATCGCATGGTGGGCGACAAGCTGGAAGAGTTTTCGGCCTATCGCACCACGCTGCGGTTTGAGCCGGGCAGCGCTAGCGAGGTCGAGGTTTCCGCCACCGACCTGACCACAATTGAAGTCGAGGGCACCACCCATGAGATCGATGAGGTGCGATCGGTGACGCTCAAGCCCAATGAACTCAACTTCATCATGATCACCTCTGAGGCCGATGGTCTCAATACACCGGGACTCAAGCTGCGCACTAGCGACATGGCTCCCAATGAGCAGGTGGTGATTTTTCCAAACCAGGAAGCCCAGCAGCAAATTGCCGAACTAGAGGACGATGCCCTTTGGAATGCGACGGATGCCCAGGGCAACCTGATTGTCGATCGCAATGCCCACAGCCAGGCGGAAGTGGCCAGCGTGCAAAACACGATCAAGCGGGTGACCGCGACGATCGCCTTTAAAGACAGCCGCGTACCGTCATCTAGTCCTGTGGTGTCGGGTGAGGCGATCGCTGATCCCTGGGAACTCAAGCTTGCATCGTCCCCTGACAATCTTGGCGGTAACGCTGGGCTACAGCGCGTTGCGAGAACAGCGGCTCTACGGGCAGACGGGGCTTCAGCTTCGGCAGATGATACCAGTCCCTCAAATGGCGGCATCCATGAAGAAGCGCTGAGCCAGGATGACTTTGCGCAACTGCTCAGCCAAGCCACCAGCCACGAAAGCGTTCAAGCACCAGTGGTGGCTCCCGTACCGCCGTCAGGGGCGATCGACATTGCTGGGACTCAACGGGTATTTGCGGCCCGAGGGCTATTTCGCCGAGTGGGCAGACGGATTAAGGATGCGCTCAAAAAAGCGAAATCCGTGGTGATTGGGGCCGTTAAAGGCGTCGTCCATTTCGTGGTGAAAACTGCTGAAGAAGTCATTGACTTTGTGGTGGACACCGCTGAAAAGGTGGCTGAGTTTGTAGAAGCCGTGGTCGAAAAAGTCGTCAAGGGCATCAAGCAGTTCATCGAGTTCCTGCAGTTTTTGTTCAACTGGGGCGACATCCTCGATACCCAGCGCTATCTGAAAAGGGCTATCAACGCCAGCTTAGATTCTGCTAAGCAACTGGCGGTCGATGCCAAACCCCATGTCAAAACCCTGGTAGATGACCTACAAGACGGCGTAGAGGATGGCATGAACCGCCTAGTTGAAACACTCGGAGGCAAGCCTTCGGAGGTGGAGAAATCTGGCTTCGAGTTACCCGAAGCGCTGGAGTGGTTTTTCTCAAAGCTCCTGGGAGGAGCGAAATCCTCAGACTCTGAGGCCACATCGGACTCCGGGGGCGGGAATTCGCCGTTAGCCAGCTTCATCAGGCAAATGCTTGAAGCCTTTGAGGATGCCATCGGGGCGGGACTGCGACTTTCTGAAGGCGTATTTGACAGCATTCAGGCACTGATTAAGAATCCCCGCGAGCCGGAGGTGGCCCTGATTGTCATTATCGAAGCGCTCAGAGATGCGATTATTCAGTCACTGGATGCGGTCGAAAATGTAGCGCTGGGCTTGCTGGATGTGGTTGGCCTCGCCATCGACCTGTTCCAGGGTTTGTTGAATGCGGAAATCAGAATTCCCTTGATTTCAGACCTGTTAGACTTCATCGGCGTCGGTAAGCTAACGGTGCTGAATCTGGCTACGATCATTCTGGCCATTCCGGTCACAGTCACGGCAAAATTGGTGACCGGCCAACATTTGTTTGCCCATAGCGTGCCGATGCCGCTAGATTTGACCAATCAGCAGGGGCGGACGCTGGCCTTTGCTAACGTGACGGCTGCGAGTTCGGTTCTCACCGACAGCACTGATTCCTCTGATGATGCCGGCAGCCCAGGCCCGACTGATGAGCCCGATAGCCTCCGTGACTTGCGTAAGGACATGGCTTTCACAACCATCGCGACGTTGGCCGATACGGTTAATCACCTCATCGCTGGCATCCTCGATTTATTTGACGTACCGGGATTTGAGGTAACGGGTGGCGGCGATCGCGATCTCAGCAGTCTTGATGAGACGCTTGGTCTTATCGGCTCAGGATTTGTCGGACCTTTACAGGCACTGGAGGTCACCAGCCTTGTGCTGAGTTTAATGAGCTGGGGCTTTAGCTATCCCGCTCAGTTCGAAGAGTCTGGAGGCATTAACAAGGAGAACCGTAGAGAAATCATCTTATGGAGCTATCGAGGGGGAACATTGGCGATAGATGCCGTGTCAATGATGGCGAACAATCTTGAGCGGATGCGGCGCGTAGAAACAGCCTACAACGTAACGTGGGCGCTATTAAGTGTCATCGACCTGATCCTGTTTTCGCTTTACCTGGCGGCTGTCGAAGAGGAGAACGATCGCATCAAAAGAGCGGATATCAGTAATGAGGTTTTCTCAGCGCTGCCTAACGTTGCCTGCTTTGTGAGGTCAATTGCAGTTAATGCTGAACCAATCACGAGAACGGTTCTTCATTTAGGACATGTGGCAACCGATCTGACCGCAGGGGTCGTGACGGCCACAACGGGCGGCATTTTGATGAAAGAAGCCAATAAGGCGTTGAAGGCAGCCAAAGCGGCGACATAGCACGCCTCATGTGGAATGGGTTCAACACAGATCTAGGTGCAAAACTGCGCAAATAATCCAATGGTGCTGCCGCCAGGTTCTAACGGATCTGGCGGCTATGCCTTAGTTAGCGACCTGCCGTACTTGCTGGAGTGCGCCGGGAACGAGCGATACATATCTATCGGCATCGTTTTGCTGCTAGATTCTGCGGTGGCCTTTGGGCCATCAGCCGATGGCAGCAACGGCGAATGAAGCGCCACAAAAAGCAGGTTACCCTGTTTTTTACGGGGCTCGCATTCCTGGATCTCGTCATCACGTCGTTTTATCTGGGTGCGATTCCGAAAGACGATGGCCGTGGCCTTGAGGTTGCCAATGAAGTTGTGGCGCTGCTGCCTGACCTGTTGTCTCCCATGCGGTTATCTGGGCCTAAAGGCACGTATCAAATGTCAAGTACATAGAGGTGACGCGACAGCTAGATTGGCGGATTGCAGGGTCTGAGAGAAGGTCAGCACCCCCGTTCATGAGCGCTGTAGCAGTGGTCGCCTTTCGAAGAACGACTGCACG
>NZ_JADEXE010000259.1 GCF_015207265.1 Nodosilinea sp. LEGE 07298
AACCACTGGTGGCGCGATAGTTTGGGGCGGTGTCGAGGTAATGAATGGTTCTAGCGGTGGGCGATCGGAGGGCGCAGTATCGGTAGGGGCAACCGGCGTGGGCTGGTCGGCCACAGGAGCTGGCACGGCATCAACGGCAGGTTCTGCAGAGGCCGCATTATTAGTAGAGGTTGCATCACTGGGGATATTGGCGCTCGGCTCACCTGAGGTTGGTAGGTCGGCGGGAAGCGTTAGCAATTGAATGGGCATCGGGGCCATTTCACCCTCTGGCAGGGCAGGGGTTTGAATGGCCAGGCTGCGAACCATAACCAGGGCTACCCCGTGGGCTACAACCGAGGCTATCCCCGCTACTGGCCACAGCAGCCTGGGGTCGCGATGGCGGACAAAGCTGGTCAAGAAGGGGGAGGTTGCCATATATGGCTGGTAGGGAGTGAGGAAGATCGGGCTTGAGAGCAAAACTCGCCTTTTGATCCTACCCGTTGACCGGTGGGAGAAGGGTATATTGACTGCAAGAGCGATCATCCTAACGCCCAGGCTTTGCCAACACCGGGCATCTTTTTTGGGAGTCTGCCGCTGGGGTTTATGGTACAAATCGATCCAAATTCGCCACCTTTGCCACCTTCGCCAGCTATGGCCGTCGCCCCGCCGCTAATTCGCCCGGCCCGGCTGCAAGACATTGAGCGGCTGACCGATGTGCTCACCACCAGCTTTTACGATTGCTCGGGCTGGCGCTACTGGGTGTACCCCTTCATTCGTCTCGGCATTCAAGAAGACCTGAAGCAGCGGCTAAAGGCTCAGTCGCCCCGCTATGCTTGCCTGATGGCGCTGGCGTCGGCTGAGGCTGCTCCTGTAGACGACCCAGCGATCGCAGGCACAGTAGAAGCCTCGCTACGCCAGCCCTGGCCCTGGCAGGGCGATCGCCACGTCTATATTTCAAATCTGGCGGTGAGTCAGGACTGCCGTCGTCAGGGTGTAGCCAGCGCACTGCTGCAGTCATGCGAGCAGCTGGCTCAGCAGTGGCGCATCTATGAACTGCGCCTCCATGTCATGGAAGATAACTTAGCGGCTCAGGCGCTCTACCGCAAAGCCGGGTTTAGGGTGTTTCAAACTGAAGATACTCCGGCTTCGTGGGTAGGGTTGCAGGCCCGTCGGCTACTGCTGCGCAAGACCCTAACGCTACCTGCCCCGTGGCCCTAGCCGCCTCAACCGGATTGCTTCACACAAACCTTAAACTTTTGGGGTAGAAATTTATCCCTCCTTCAGCGTAGCTAAATACTTCTCTAGGGGGCGACCAGCCGTTTACCCTAGAATGAATACCTGAGGCGCTATAGCTCTTAGGCAGCTCATAGACCGAAGAAATGGGTACAGATCGTGGCTGGTCGAGCCGTTGTCGCTATGATGTGGCGGGGATGATCCCTAATTTTGAGCAGAATAGTTCAGGGCCAGGTCCCGGAAACTCCCTACGTTTTCCTGGCCTGTTTGAGGCATCTCAGTCCGCCCGGCCTCCTATCGTGAACCCAGTGAGTCGTCTCTCAAACCCATTTTTTGAGTCTAATCTGCTGCTGTCAGAAGACGATGACATTCTGGCCAGAATACGGGGTGGTGAACTGTGGGTCGTCAACAGCCGCCGCCGCAACGGGCTGATTATTCATAAAGAGTTTTACACCGAGTTTGCTGGCCCTGGTGCAGCCGTCGGCGGGGGCCTCGATACCGACTGTCGAGCGGTTATTCCCCTCGGCAGCCTGTCGTTGATTTCGCCTGAGTCAGCCGAAGCTCAGCAAAAGGCCCTTAAAATTCGCTTGCAGTGGGTGCGGCTCACCCAAAACTTTACCGATAAACCGGTGCCCATCGATCGCGCTCAGCTCATCCTGGAGCAGTTTAAGAGCTACTTCGACCAAAGCATTGTTGATAAAGTGCCGGATGAAGCCTTTGCCCTGCTGGTGGGGGTGCTGCCCTACACGGTGCGGCGGGCCAGGGCACTGGTGTAGCTTCGACTACGCTCAGCTACCGAATGCTTCGACTACGCTCAGCTACCGAATGCTTCGACTACGCTCAGCTACCGGGCTGCTTTTTCCTAAACCTGCTTTAGGTGAGTCAGGGTGCGCTGATTCTCCGCCGGAGTGCCAATGGTGATTCTCAAGCCGCCGCCCGTGTGGCGCACCAGCGTTCCCTGAACCCGCAACCGGTTAAACCAGCGTTCTAGTTCGGTCTCAATCGGTTGACCGGCCTGGGCGGGCGGGCGTCCGTAGAGAAAGTTGGCGTCGCTGGGCCACAGGCGCAGGGGCGTGTGCTGGGCGATCGCACTGGCCATCTCCCGCCGCTGCTGCTGAATTTCAGGCACCACCGCTAGCAATTCTTGGCGGTGGGCCAGGGCGAGCTGGGCGGCCGCCTGAGTCAGGCTGGGCAAATTGTAGGGCAGCCGCACTTTTTCGAGCGCCTGGGTGAGGGCTGGGTTGGCCACGGTATAGCCTACCCGATAAGCAGCCAGGCGCAAGGCCTTCGAAAACGTTCGCATGACCACCCAGTTGGGTCGATTCAGCACGTTGGCCACCGTAGTTTGCTGGCTAAATTCAAAATAGGCTTCGTCTACCACGACCAGAATGTCAGGCGGCAGAGCCTCTAGCCAGTCCACCTCGGCAGCGGTGAGGGCGTTGCCGGTGGGCGAGTTGGGGTGCACCATGAACACCACCCGCACAGGAGCGCTCTGGGGTTGCTCGATGGCCTGCTGTGCTGCCGCCAGATCAACCTCAAAGGTGTCTTCGCTGCGGCCTACTGTCACCACCGGAATGCCCAGAGTTCGGGCCAAAATGCCGTACATCGAGAAGGTGGGGTTGGCGACCAGCACCGAGCCTTCGCCGCCGATGCAGGTCGCAATCAGCAGCGATCGAATCAGCTCGTCAGAGCCGTTGCCAACGGAGATGTAGTCGGCATTAAAGGCCGCTCCGGCTGCGGTTTCGGTGACGTACTGGGCGATCGCATCCTTTAAAGCCCCGTGCCCGCCGTCAGGGTAGCGGTTAGCGGCAATGCCGTGGCGCAGCTGCCAGGCCAGCTTTTCCTTCAGCGCCTCGGGGAGGTCGTAGGGGCACTCATTGGTATCGAGAATATCCAGAGCGGCAGGGGATGGATCCTCTTCAGACTCAACATGGGGGGTGTAGGCCGCCAGTTGAACCACCGCCGATCGCAGAAAGGGCAAAGACATGAAGAATGCAAGTGCAGTAACCCCACCATTATTGCAGAGGCCGTAGAACGGTTGGGGGAACGGGCATTAGCGGTATACTTTTGCCAGCCTTGGCTCTCCCAGTCGCTTTTGATCTGGCGGAGTACACTAGGTTAGGGGTATATGCTCAGCCTCTAGCCGCTGCAAAACAACAGCCCGGACCGCTAGATCACTATGCTAGACGCACTTATTGTATTTTCATTCATCCTGGCCGGGGCGGGGATTGGGTTCTACAGCATTGATCTGCTGCCCGAGCCAATTTTGCAGCAGGTAACAAATATTGAGGCCTTAGGGTCAGTAACCGCTGTGTTTGGTGGACTAATTGGCACCGGGCTGGGCCTCGTCATGCAGACTAGCTACCGTCGCCTAGAGCGCCAGATTAAAGAGTTGCCGCCCGATCGCATTCTCACCCGCGCCGTGGGTTTGGTGCTGGGACTGCTGATCGCCAACCTGATGCTGGCTCCCTTGTTTTTGCTGCCGATTCCGGCGGAGTTTGGCTTTATTAAGCCGATGACGGCGGTGCTGGGCAGCGTGCTGTTTGCGGTGTCGGGCATGAATCTTGCCGATACCCACGGGCGATCGCTGCTGCGCCTGATCAGCCCCAGCACCCTGGAGTCTACCCTGGTCGCCGAGGGCACCCTCAAGCCCAGCAAAACCAAGGTGCTCGACACCAGCTGCATTATCGATGGCCGCATTGAAGGCTTGCTGGGCACGGGCTTTTTGGAAGGGCAGCTGCTGGTGCCGCAGTTTGTGCTGCAAGAGCTACAGCAGGTCGCCGATGCCAGTAACGACCAAAAGCGCGATCGCGGCCGCCGCGGCCTGGATGTACTCAACCGCATCCGCGAAGCCTACCCTAACCGGCTGCTGATCAACTCCGTCGACTACGACGACATCCCCACGGTGGACGCCAAGCTGGTGAAGCTGGCCCAGGAACTCAACGCCATGCTGCTCACCAACGACTACAACCTCAACAAAGTCGCCAGCTTTCAAGACGTTGAGGTGCTCAATATCAATGACCTGGCCCAGGCCATTCGCCCCGCCTACCTACCCGGCGACGACATCGATCTGAAAATTCTCAAAGAGGGCAAAGAACCCTCCCAGGGCGTCGGCTACCTTAACGATGGCACCATGGTGGTGGTCGAAGAAGGCCGCGACTACATCGGCGTAGAGCTAGAGGTCGTCGTGACCGGGTCGCTACAAACCTCCGCCGGACGCATGATCTTTGCCCGGCCCAAAACCTCAATGGTGGCCTCGTAATCACTATTGAATTTGATATTGCGGCTCTCTGCACTGGCGACTTTGATACGTTAAGAGCATGGCCGCATGAGCATGGCCGCATGAACATTGCCTCCCAAAAAATCCATAGTCCAACAATGGGGTACGATCAGCATCGGCTTTTACTACCGCTGCTATGACCGCCCGCATTGAGCTAACCGATACTGCCCCGCACCAGACCATGACCCTGGAGTTTCCCAATCATGGGGCTACGCTGGCGGGCCGCGTGCGGGTGCCTGGGGACAAGTCGATTTCGCACCGATCGCTGATGTTGGGTGCGATCGCCAGTGGCGAAACCCGTATTCAAGGGCTGCTGCTGGGCGAAGACCCGCGCAGCACCGCCGCCTGCTTTCAGGCAATGGGCGTTACCTTGTCATCCCTCGAAGACGAGTGGGTGACGGTGCAGGGGGTGGGCTTGGGAAATCTCCAGGAACCTGCCGACGTGCTCAATGCTGGGAATTCGGGCACCACCCTGCGGCTGATGCTGGGCCTGCTGGCGTCGCACCCCGATCGCTACTTTGCCGTGACGGGGGATGGTTCGCTGCGATCGCGCCCTATGGATCGCGTGATTAACCCCCTGGCTCAGATGGGGGCCGAGATTTGGGGCAGGCAGAACAATCGCCTGGCTCCCCTAGCGGTACGGGGGCGAGCCCTCCAGCCCATTCACTACCACTCCCCTGTCGCCTCTGCTCAGGTCAAGTCCTGCATTTTGCTGGCTGGCCTCTTGACCGACGGCGAAACCACCGTCACCGAGCCCAGCCTGTCGCGGGACCATAGCGAGCGTATGCTGCGGGCCTTTGGGGCCGATATCGTGGTAGATTCTGACACCTGTAGCGTCACGGTGCGAGGCCCCGCTACCCTCACCGGGCAGACCGTTGTGGTACCGGGCGACATTAGCTCGGCGGCCTTTTGGCTAGTGGCCGGGGCCATTACCCCCGGTGCTGATCTGGTGGTTGAGAATGTGGGCATCAACCCCACCCGCACCGGCATTCTCGATGCCCTACAAATGATGGAAGCAGACATTACTCTAGAGAATCCCCGTGAGGTAACGGGTGAACCCGTTGCCGATCTGCGGGTGCGCCACAGCCGCCTCAAGGCTGCCAGTTTTAGCGGCGACCTGATTCCCCGCATGATCGATGAAATTCCGGTTTTGGCGGTGGCAGCTTTGTTTGCTGAAGGCATTACGACCATTACCGATGCAGCCGAGCTGCGGGTCAAAGAGTGCGATCGCATTGCCGTTATGGCCAGCCAGCTCAGCCGTCTAGGTGCCCGCATTGACGAACACCCCGACGGGCTTGAAATCTATGGTGGCAACCCTCTTAGCGGTGCGATTGTGGATAGCTACAATGATCATCGGGTCGCTATGAGCCTGGCGATCGCCGCCCTGCGCACCAGGGGCACCCTTCATATTCAGCGGGCTGAGGCGGCAGCGGTTTCCTACCCCGGCTTTGCGGCTACGCTGGCGCGGCTCTGCGGTTTAGGCTAATTCGTCCCCAAACCATGACTTAGGCTATGACCTTGGGCACACTCTAACCAAGCCTAAAGGCCCAGCCCTAAAGGCTCAGCCCCAAAGGTCTAGCCCCAGAGGACCAGCCCTAAAGGCCCGGCTCAGAGGCTCAACGTTAAAAAATTGATGTGGCAACCGTTGAAAAACTTTGTCAATAGCCTCACTACCTATATGGCCCTTAGCCCCGATATGATTGCCCGACAACGGGTCAATCAGTGGCTGCGAGCGCGCCCCTGCTTCACCTGTAACGAGTGGTACATATACCACTGGACACCGCCAGCAGTGCCCCGTCCTTTGCCCCAGCCCCTAATCGATTTTACCTACGAGCATCTGCACGCTTACTCCGGCCTCGAAATCGGTTGTATTCAGCCCAGCGATCGCCTGGTCGAAGACCTGGTTTTCCCAGCCGTGTGCTGGTTTGATTGGAGCATCACCCTCTGTGAAGATTTTTACGCGACCTTTGGCCTCGACATTAGCGAACATTTCGACGAAACTCAGTTCTTCACTTGTGCCGACTTAATCAATTTTTTGAGCCAGCAGCTAGAGCAGCGAGAGACCGAGCCGGGATGAGGGGATGAGGAGAGTGTTGAACAGATTTTCAAAAGTTTTATAGGGTAAACGTCTTGCCTGCCTAGCTAAGTCCCCCATTTTTGACGTTTCGATCCTCCTCGCCTTCTCCATTGCTTTATCTTCCTCACTTCAGCAATCACCCGGTAAAGTGAGAAGGTAGCCAATGATGTGCCTCGGCAAGCGTAAGGAAGCCCCCATGAGCTTGAAAGATCGCGTTAGCGACGATATTAAAACCGCTATGAAGGCCAAAGACAAAGTGCGCCTGGAAACGGTTCGCAGCATTAAAAAAGTTATTCTCGAAAGAGAAACCCTGGTGCGCCCCAGTGGGCAAGACCAACTCACCCCTGAGCAAGAGCTAGAGGTGCTGACCCAGCTGGCCAAGCAGCGTAAAGACTCCATTGAGCAGTACCAAAAAGCGGGGCGCGAAGATCTGGCGGCCCAGGAAGCTCAAGAGCTAGAGATTATTTCAGAATACCTACCCCAGCAGCTCAGTGATGCCGAGGTAGAGGCCGTCATTGATGACCTGATCGCCAAGACCGGGGCTGCATCGCCTAAAGACATGGGCAAGGTGATGGGGCCTGCTATGCAGCAGCTCAAAGGCCGGGCAGACGGGGGTAAAGTCCAGGCGCTGGTGAAGACCAAGCTGGGCGGCTAGCCTTCTACCGTTGCTCTAAGACTTGGAAATGGTGGCGCATTTGGGACAGGCTAGCCTCGTCGGTAATCAGGTGTTCGTCGTAGCTGCGCTGCCACACGGCCTGACCAACCTGGTTAAGCCGTAGATTAATGCGCTTAGCTGCCACTGCTTTAAAGCTGGCAATAAATGATGACAGTAGCCAGGGCTTTTGGCTAGCCAAGCTCCCATTTAAGCCCCCCGTCAGGCTGGCTATGGGGGTAACAGGTACCTGCAAAAAAACAATGCTTTGCAGTCGATTGGGAGTAATGCTCCATACGTCGATATCAATGCCTTTGCGGTTGGCGGCAGCGCGTACCCATTCGTCAGCCACAATTAGGCCGCAGTCGTTTAGGAGTAAGTTGCCCTGCTCATAGTTACCCAGCAGAGGCTGCGCTTGAAAGGTCGAGAGCCCAACTAAATAAGCTCTAGGGGCGGCGGAATGGATCAATGCGTCTGCCCTCGAAGCGACTATTGTACGGGCTTGACTGTGTAGGCTCATGAGCGCTTCACTATGAATGCACTAGTAACCTATAGTCTGCCCAGCCACCTCGGGCCAGCATCAGCTTCAAGGACAAAGTTTGTAGTGAAGGCTACCGGCTACATGCCGTCGGTAAAGGCGGTGATGAGCTGGTCTAAATAACCGTTAACCAACTGGGCCGCTTCGGTGGGCAGGGTGCCAGTAATTTCGGTTTGCAAACTGCGGTAGGCGGCGATCGCAGAGTCTTCTTTATGCAGGGCGCGGGTAATATTCTGCATCCACACCACATACTCTTCCATAAAGCTGTCGGGGTTATCGAGCAGAATGGCCTTGGCAATGCATTCTAGGGTGTAAAGCATATCGCGCTGGCACTTGGCCCCATGCTCTTGCACTGCCTCTCTATGGGTGAGCATCAGCCGTCGCAGAGCGCTAAGTACCAGGGTTTCTCCCTCGGCTTTCAGCTGGGTGTAGGTCTTAAAGCGAGAGTCAAAGGAGGTGACAAACTGGGCCAGAGGGCGCAGCTCTAAATCGCTCAAGTAGCGTCCGTCAGATTGCTGAATAGAGTCTAGGAGCCGGTGTCTCATGGTGCGAGGGAGTGCTTTAGCATGGGGCAAATATTACTTCTAAATTGCCCAAATTGCTGCAATAGTCAACAAACCGTAAGAGCATTTCCCCGTGCTCCGTTGCAGTTAGTTATCTTTTTCGGGTGGGTCGGGGCGGTTAATGATGTCGTCGATGACGTTATCGACCGCCGCCGTAAGGCTATAAGAGATTGGGTTGCTGGCTCTAGACACCACCACTACTTCGTAGTAGCCCGACTGGGGTAGCTCGCCAGCCCAGGTGTTTTGTTCGGCATCGGCAAGAATGTGGGGCAGCGTTTCGGTGGGCACTGGCACGTAGACCGACAGGCGGGTGCTGTCGGGCGGGGCCTGGAGGTTGAGGCGCAGTAGCTGTTCGGCGCTGAGGTTGAGAATGTAAACCTGTCCCTGTCCAGGGCTGAGGGTACCCGCCTGCTGCTGGCTAAAGCTGCCCTGCTCAAAGGTGATTTCGGTCAGAGTGTCGCCGCTTTTTAGGGCGTTGACCTGGTCTTGAGCCAGGGCAAACCAAATTTGGTCAACTGGGGTTTCGACAAAGCCCTCGCTAACCTGTCCTGGAAACAGCTGGTTAAAGCGGGCATCAGCCAGATCGTAGAGGGCTTTGCTGCTTACGTAGAGATCGTTGACCTCGCGTTTCCAGCGATCGCTGTCGGTGGGGTTGTAGCGACCCAACCGGCTGCGGGCTTCGGTGCTGAGGTTGGCCTCTAGCAAGTCGAGATTGCTGGCAGCGATCGCATCCCACTCGGCCCGCAGCGGTTCATCTTCGGGCTGGTCGGTGAGCTGAGTGCCCTGACGGTTGGGGTTTTGCTCAAAGAAAAGCTGGTCGGTTAGCGCAGTGAGATAGCTCCAGTCAACACCTAGGTTGGCAGCGCGATCGCGCAGGGCCTGCTTGCGATCGCGTTCGGCCTCGCTCAAGTTGGGGTTGCTGGTATCGCTGCCGTCGGGCGAAACCACCTCAGAACCATTGCCCGAAAACTGGCTGAGCGGGTCGAGCCACCACCACAGCCCCCCACCTATTGCCACCGTCAGCAGCAGCCCGGCTAGGGCAGACCAGCACCCCGACGAGGTTTTTTGCACCGGCACGGCTCGCGGCGGCGGGGCCACGGTGGCCGTTGGGTCGTAGGC
>NZ_JADEXE010000260.1 GCF_015207265.1 Nodosilinea sp. LEGE 07298
GGGTGGGGGAGTCATAATAAATCCAGTTCAAAAACCCTGGATCAGAATAGGTATCCCGTAGGGGCAAACGGTTGTTTGCCCTGAACCAGTCAGGGATAAGCAACAGGGCTTAGTGTAAAGGTGTGAGGAGGTTAAGTAGCTTTCTCCAGGACCACGAGCAGGCGGGTGGCGAAGATTTGTGGGAGGCGATCGCAGAGGCGATCGATCACCGTCATCAGCGGCAGCCATGCGGTGGGATACATCTGGGGTTTAGAGTAACCGCCGGAGGCAACATAGGACACGGCGGCGTAGCGCTGCGTGGTGACAACTCGAAATCCGTTTAAGTCTTGCTGAATGTTGGGTTTTAGAAACAGGCGGCTGGCGTTGCCCTGGGCGGCGTAGTAATCGATTTGGGCCGGATTCCAGGCTGGGGGAGCGTACCACTGAATCGACTGGTTCAAAGCCAGGGGTTCAGGGTGGAGCGCCCCGTAGACCAGCAGGCCCAACAGGCTAACGCAAGGTTCAAACCAAATTACCCGGCCACCGGGGGCCAGTACACGCTCAAACTCCTTGAGGGCAGTGCCGGGGTAGCGCAGGTGATGAAACACATCAAAGAGCACCAGGTTTGACAGGCTGCCAGAGGCAAACGAGAGGGCGTAGGCATTCTCAACTTGATCAATCCAGGGGTTAGGAAAAATGTCGGTGCGAATACAGCCGGGGATCACCCGCTGAATATCGGCCACTCCAGAGCCTAGCTCGACGGTGGGCTGGGGTAGCGGGGCCAGATGGCGGGCAATGTTTTGGTGAAAGGTTTTGTAGATCGCCCGTAGAGCCGGTTTCTTTTTCCAGGCGTCGGCATTTTTGAGAATTTCTTGATTGTGTCGATCGATGCTTTCCAGCGCCATCCTTTCGTTTGCCTCTCCCTTAAACTTGGGTCTGGGCATCATCATAGACGGTTGTTTCCACGGCCAAAGCGGCCAACAACCGGCCAAAACGACCTAAATCTCCGCCATACCTCCGTCTATAGTAGGGTGGGCATTGCCCACCAGCTACCTCTGGCCATCACTCCCTAGCATTCTTCATAGTTGGCCTCAGATTCTTCATGCCATTGTCCTCCAACCCCACTACCGAGCGAATTAGCCCTGGCAAATCTGCCCTCGTGCCCTACCTAGTACTGAGCCTGTGGGTCGGCATTGTGCTGCTGTTGCGTAGCCCGCTGCAAAGCCTGATGCCCCATGACGAGGGCTGGTACGCCCAGCAGGCCCGGTGGATTGTAGAAACCGGCGACTGGGTTACCCAGCCGTGGTGGGGAACCCCGGTACACGATCGCATGATGGGCATTCAGTGGCTGATCGCCGCCTCCTACAAGCTGTTTGGGGTGAGTGAATGGTCGGCGCGGCTGCCGGGGGCGATCGCCTCCTGGGGCGCAGTTATGCTCACCTACGCGATCGGCCTGCGGTGTTTGACCCCAGCGATCGCCCTGTGGGGTGCGGCCATTTTGGCGGCTACACCGATCTGGATGCAGGCCTCGCGGCTGGCCATTCAGGATGTACCTCTGACGGCGCTGGAGCTGCTGGGCATTTGGGCGCTGCTGCAAGCGGAAAGCGGGACTAGGCGACGGGGCTGGGGATTTTTGGCGGGCAGCACGGTGGGGCTGGGCTTTATGCTCAAAAGCATTATGGTGATTCCGGTAGTGATGGCCCTGGGGCCGTACCTGGTGCTAGAGCACCGCCGCCACCGTCACCTGCTGAATCCGGGCCTCTACCTGGGTCTGGTGGTGGGAATGGTACCCGCGATCGCCTGGCTAGCCCTCAGCGTGGACCGCTACGGCTGGATGCCAATCGAGCGCACCTTCGGCCATCTGGTCAGTCTGGCTCAGGAAGACTTTCACAACGTTGGCCCGCTCTACTATTTCTGGAATATTCCCCTCAATGCTTTTCCCTGGCCGCTGCTGGCGGTGCCGGGAGTGTGGCTAGGGTGGCAGTCGCCCTACCGGCGCAAGGCCCTGTGGCTGGGGTATCCGCTGGTGCTCTTCACTTTGCTCACCCTATTTAAGACCCGCACCTGGTACTACCCACTACAGCTGCTGCCCTTCGTGGCGCTGCTGGCGGCCCTCACCCTAACAACCCTGGGGACGCTCTACCGGTCGGGCCGACGACAGCGGCTGGTAGCGGGCCTAACCTTTACCCTGGCTGCCATTGGCGTAGTGCTGGTGGGCGCGGGAGTGATGGCGCTGCTGCAACCCCAATGGATCGAAGTAGAGGGACTGTGGCGCTATGCCCTGCTGGCGATCGCGGCTGGGCTGGGCTGGCTGGTGCCCCTAGGTGTTTACTGGCGCTATAGAACCCAATCGCAGCGGGCAGAGACGGCCCCACTGTGGCAAGCTGGCTGGCTACTGGGACCGTGGCTGGCGATCGCGCTACTCTACGCGACGGGCCTGTGGGGCAACTACAATCCCGATGTCAAGCTGGCTCTGAGCACGCCCCCGCTTCAGGCGATTGTGGCCAATAACCCCGTTAACATCGTGGCCAACAGCATCGGCCTGGGTGACGAAGATACGGTGTTGATCACCTTCTACACGCCCCAACCCGGTATAGCTACCGACAATTGGCAGACCCTAGCGCCGGGCAGCTACGCCTGGGTCGCCGCCCCAGACCTGGGAGCGCTCCCCGCCGAGACGGTGCGCCTGGGCCAGGTACGCGACTGGGTGCTGGTGCAGCTTCCTTAATCATTGGTTGAAGTCTCCGTAGAGCTGGCGAGAAATAGTGTTGCATTGGCTACCGTCAGGGGCAAGCTAGGCGTAAGGTCAACCGCTGGGCACAGGCCGGGCGTTGGCCTAATTCTTTATCGACCCCGGAGCACGAAACCATGGCTAAGTTTGGAGTGAAGATGACAGCAGCGGTGACCCTAGGCGCGATCGCCATGGCAACGACGGCCGCCATCGCCCAGGCGCAATCTCGCGTAGACTGGCTGCACCACGGCGAGACGATTACCTACGACGGCTACCTGCTAGCCGATGAGGCCGTTTTTGCCAGCTGTGACGACGACTGTGCCGATCTCGATATGTTCCTTTACGATGCTGCCACTGGTGAGCTGGTAGCTTCAGATACCCTTGTTGATGCGGTTCCTGTAGTGGTTGCTCCCTATGAAGGCGATTTCTTGATTGAGGTGGTGATGGCCAGTTGTAGCCTCGAACCCTGCGAGGCCTGGACCGATTCGGACGCTGGGTTTTAGGCCAGGCGCGATCGCCCGATCGGTCTAAATTACTGTTTCTACAACAAAAATGGCTCGGACATTGTCCGAGCCATTTTTGTTCTAAAGACAAATTCATTGTCCCGACGCTGGAGCGTCGAGAAGTATCCTCAGACGCTCCAGCGTCGTATTCCCAGAGTTTCCGGCCTTATTCCGTCCTGAGTCGCAACGGCACCCGATTGATGGGGGTAGTGGTCGAGCGAGTTTTGCCGTTAATTTATCTGGGGTAACTCATTCCCTTTGCACCGCACCAGACTGCACCTGCCACAGCCCTGCGTAAAGGTTGTTTTGCCTCAGCAGCTCGCCATGGGTACCTTGCTCGACAAGTTTTCCCTGATCCATCACATAGATGCAGTCAGCGCTGCGGATTGTTGAGAGGCGGTGGGCGATCGCGATCGTCGTCCTATTTTGCGTAATCACCGCCAAAGATTTCTGGATCGCCGCCTCGGTTTCGTTATCTACCGCAGAAGTCGCTTCATCCAGCACTAAAATCGGCGGGTCTTTGAGAATGGCGCGCGCGATCGCCAGCCGCTGCCGCTGCCCGCCCGAGAGCTTCTGCCCCCGCTCACCCACAATCGTGTCGTAGCCCTGGGGCAGTTCTTGGATAAAGTCGTGGGCTTCCGCCTGCTTGGCGGCGTGGGTAATTTGCTCGCGGGTGGCGTCAAAGCTACCGTAGCCAATATTTTCCGCCACCGTGCCGTGGAATAGAAACACATCCTGGCTCACCCAGCCGATACAGCGGCGCAGATCTAGCGCATTAAGGTCGCGAACATCCCGACCGTCAATCAAAATGTGTCCGCTCTGCACATCATAGAAACGCAGCAGCAGCTTGACCAGGGTGCTCTTGCCTGAGCCGGTGGCCCCCACAATGCCAATCGTGGCCCCGGCGGGGACATGCAGCGACAGGTCTTTGAGCACGGGGTGGCGACCGTTGTAGGCAAAGGTGATGGCCTCAAACTTTACCTCGCCCCGCACCGCACCCAGCGGCAACGGCTGCTGCCCCGGCAAAATCGCCACGGGCGTATCGAGCAGGCCCATCACCCGCCGCACCGAGGCCATCGCCCGCTGGTACTCATCGACAATTTCGCTCAAAAAGGTGAAGGGCCACAGCAAATCTTGGACAATGAACACCATAAAGCCGTAGGTGCCCACGCTGAGCTGCCCCGACAGCGCTGCCCGACCGCCCAGGTAGAGCGTCAGCACAAAGCCCAGCAAAATGCAGAACCGCAGCACAGGCTGAAAGGCCACGCTTAAGGCGATCGCCCGCTGATTTCCCTGGCGATAGGCATTGCTGTCGTGGTAGACGCGATCGCGCTCATACCCCTCAGCGGTAAAGCTCTTGATCGTGGCCATGCCCGAGAGGTTGTTGGCAAGGCGATCGCTAATCAGCCCAGCCTGGTCGCGCACTGCATCGTAACGAGGAGCCAGCCGCGACTGAAATAGAAAGGTGCCCCACAGAATGAAGGGAATCGGCACCATGGCAAACCAGGCAATCCCTGGGGCCAGCAGCACAAAGCTAACGCCTACTGCCAGGACGCGGGTAAAAAAGCTGATTAGTTCTTGGGCACCCGAGTTCAAAAAGCGCTCTAGCTGGTTGATGTCATCGTTGAGAATCGACAGCAGGGTACCCGTGCTGCGGTCTTCAAAGTAGGCGAGGTCGAGCCCCTGAAGATGGTTGTAGGCATCGACCCGCAGCTCATGCTGGAGGGTTTGCGCCAGGTTACGCCAGAGCTTGTCGGCTCCATACTGGCTGAGAGATTCTAGCCCCCAGGTAAGGACGGTCAAGCCCGCCAATACCAGCAGCTGGGTGAGCGGATTTTGCACCCCTAGGCGGGCAATCAGCGAGGCGTCTTGCTCGACGACAACATCTACAGCAACGCCAATCAGGTAGGGCGGGGCCAGGTCAAACAGGGTGCGAAAGATAGAGCAGATCGTTGCGCCCCAAACTTGCCCCCGGTAGGGCTGACCGTAGCGGAGCAAACGTAAAAGAGGAGAGATAGAACGGTTGGCCATGCGACAGGTTTTAGCAAGTTAGAATTAGAAGGCAATAGATGTTGAGGTAGTGCTATGTCGCTATTACCCCTCGTGATTAGCGCTTCGACAGCAATCGGTCTGGGTTACTTTGGTGTAGACCTTTACCGCAATCGGCGCAGACTGAACGAAAAACCCGTGCCAGACGTAGATTTGACCTGCTACGAGGTAGGCATGTTAGATAGAGGCGATATTCCGACTGTGGGTAATGCTGTCGGCCACGTCGGCCATAGCGTTGCTGAAGCCTCTAGCGAATGTATGGGGGGCAGCATTGGACACTGCGTAGAGGCGATCGCTCACGCTATTACTCACCATTGAATGAATTGCGTTACAGCCAGCTTTTCCTAACGCTAACCCCATGGTTATTTGCGAAGCCCTTCAACAAAACTCGACACGTTTAATACGTTATGCTGCGCTGGTGAAGCTGATGGGAGCGGCGATACTCCTACTGAGTCGCTGCGCGATCGCACTTAAGGTGTATTGACCATATATTTATAGAGATCGTCAATGACTCGATTAGCACCAATCGGTCCTCCGACATCCCAATAGACCTTATATACTTGTTTATTCTGAACAGCTTTCAGCTGTGACCAAATAGGCTGGTTCAAAAAAAACAAGGGGTCAGCATTCGCTTCCTCAACCTCGGTTAGTGGGTGGTGCGTCGCAATAAACAAAAAATCAGCGTCATGTTTAGGTAGAGTTTCGATGCCAAAGGTCAAGTCATTTTCTTCCTGATCTTGCTGAATTTTGGTTAGCTTCAAGCCTACATCACCAATAATTTGGCTAAAGGTAAATAAGCCTGGTTTAGAAGTAGAAAAAACGTCCGTTGAGCCCATGAGACGAATCACAGATATTGTGCTTGTCTCTAATTGTTCTCCGAGCTGTTGCTGTAGCTGCTCGACGCGTTTCTGATACTGAGCTAGAAGCCTCTCAGCGTGATCGCTCTTTCCCAAAATTTGGCCGAAGTATCGCAACCTTTCTTTGAAGTCAGAAAGGCTGTAATAATCAACCACTACTGTAGGCGCAATATCGGAAAGAAGGTCGTAAGAACTCGTTTGCCATTCTCTTGCCACAATTAAATCTGGCTTTAAACTAAGGATTGTCTCTAGGGAAGGTTCGCCTCCAGTGCCTACGTCTGAAATATCAGTAACTAAGTCGCCGGGTATGCCCCTAAAGTCTTCTTCACAATCAAAACAGGAAAGGGCACCCACTGGCTCTACACCCAGGGCTAACACCGGGTCAAGCAGCACTTGATCATCTAGCACAACAACTCTCTGCGGATTAATCGGAATTTCAATCTCACCTAAAGCATGGCTCACTATTTTTGTTTCTGCTGGCGATCGCACAGCTGAATTCGTATGCTCCGCTGCTATATCTGGTGTGCTGTTGTTGCAGGCTGCGATCGCCAGCAGAAACCGTGATCAGAAAGATAGATAAATGCTTGTAACTGTTCAAAGCCTTTCGAGGTTGCCACACGACGCGCAAGTTCAAGAAAATAGCCCGAGCAATCCAAACAAATTTAGCTAGAGCCAAAAGACAAAAGAACTTGATAGCAAGTAGCAGCGCAACAATTGCGTTAGTAGCTTTCTTGATCACCATTGACTAAAACTCCCAACTGATGGAGCCGACGATTGTGAACGGTGCCCCTCTTCGTAAAAATGTGTTGCCGCCATCAGACGTTCTAATATAATCCGTATTAAACAGGTTGCGAATGTTGATAGCGGTGTTCAGCTGACCTCTACGGTAGTAAACCGCAGCATCGGTACGTAAGTAGTTAGGCAATACAAACGAGTTATCCAAATCTCCCTGGCGCTCACCCACATAAAATATCCCTAGGCCAAATCCCAGACCGTTCAAATCTCCCTCCTGGATTTCATAGGTTGTCCAGAGACTAGCTTGATTCTCTGGTACACTTGTCAATCGATTGCCTTCTTCAATCGCATTGTCCCTCGTGGTTCTTGCATCGGTGTAAGCGTAGGAGGCAATTAGATTCCAGCCTGGCAAAATCTCACCGCCAATGTCTAGCTCAATTCCTCGGCTCCGCTGCTCCCCGACTTGAATGGAGAAATCAGGGTTTTCGGGATCAGGAGTTTCGACGTTCGATCGAGTCAACTGGTAGGCCGCTAAAGTAGCGGAAAGGTTGCCGTCAAAGAAGTCTGTTTTAACCCCCACTTCATACTGGGTTCCTCTAGTTGGTTCGAAGGGTTGATTGTCTTGGCTAAAGCCAGAGGTGGGCAGGAATGACTGACTGTAGCTGGCATAGAGAGAAACCATGTCGCTGGGCTGATACACGAGGCCGACGCGAGGACTGAATGCAGTATCGTTTTGTTCGGGTGAATCGTCTCCATTACTTGTTTCATTGACTGAAACCCAATCGAATCGACCGCCGATCAATAGCTTTAAATTATCTAGAAGATCAACTTGATCTTGAAGATAAACTCCATAAGACTGAATAGCAGTATAGGTGCTAGAAGTTGGCCCATAGTTGAAATCTGGAATGTTGTAGTTTGGGGCAAAGATGTCTAAATCGGGAACATTTCTAGCGATCGCTCTTTGAAAGATCTCGACATTGCGATTAAAATCGAAGCCCACCAAAAGTCGATGGGAAATTGCTCCTGTACTGAATTCGCCAAGCAAATCAATTTGCCCGAAGTAGTTGTCCTGCGGGAACTCTCGCTCTTGAGCAAATTGTGTTAGAGAACGATCATCGACTACGCTCGTTGCTAAGGTATATTCTTCATCGTTTTGACTAGCCGTTATCGAAAAATTGTTGCGAAGCTGCCAGCTATCGCTAAGCTCATGGTTCAGCACGTAACCAAGTTTCTGAGTCGTATTGTCTACAAAGGCACCATTCGGATAGGCCTGATAAAAGCTCCGAGGCAGAAGAGTGTTATCACTAAGAGCCGAGGTGTACTGCTCAAAAATACCGCTGAAGTTGATGTACTCATAGTAAAGGTTCAGATTTGTGCGATCGCTAAAGTTCAGCGTAATTGAGGGTGCAATTGTGACTAGATCGGTGTTGACAAAATCTTGAAACCCGTTGGAACTTTGGTAGTTGGCAATAAATCTATAGAGCACAGTGTCATCTGTGGTCAATGGCCCAGATAAATCAACGTTGGGCTGATAAAGTTCACGATTCCCCGCCTCAAATGAAAGATTGTAGTAGGGCTCACTCAGAGGTTGTCTGGTAATAACATTGATAATTCCGCCAGGTTCTACAGCTCCAAACAGAACGGATGCAGGGCCTCTCAAAACTTCTACTTGCTCGATCGTCCCCACTCCTGTCAGGGCATATTGATTAACATCCCGATAGCCATTGCGAAAATTTCCACCTTGGCTAAATCCTCTGATGATGAAATTTTGTGCCGGTGAACCGTTGTAGTCAGCACCATCAACTACACCACTAACTGTTTCTACGGCTTCAAATAGACTTCTCACATTGCGGTCTTCTAGCACCTGTCGCGGCACCACCTGAATCGATTGAGGAATATCTCGTAATGGCGTATCCGTCCGCGTAGCAGTTGATGCCCTCGATGGGTTGTAGCCCTCATCCTGCTCTCCCGTCACCACCACCTGAATGGCCTCATCCTCGGCACCGACTACGGCCTCACCCAGAATGACGGCCAAACCCGTAGCCGTCACCGCCACCACCGGCGGCGCATCTGTCCCTGTAATTGCCACTCGTACCCGGTCGCCCGGTTCATTGGTCACCGCCACCAGGGCAATGCCCTCCGCCGGGCCAAATTGTTCAAAGCTGCCGCCCTCCGGCAGCACCAGCACTGCGTAGGGAATATCCGCAATCAGCGCATTGCCCACCGTCTGCGTCGCCGGAGTCGCCAGGTTGCCCTCGGCAGTGTCGAGCACAATCTGCAACCCTGCTTCGGTAGCCTCAAGACGCACTCCAGTAATTTCGGTTAGGGAGGCTTCGATCTGGGCAACCCAGTCAGAGATGGTTAGGGAGGGGTTTTGGGTTTCGGGTATTAGGTTTAAGGCGTTAGGGTCATGGTTTGAGGTTTGAGGTTCAGGGTTTAAGGTTTGAGGTTCAGGGTTTAAGGTTTGAGGTTCAGGGTCTAGGGTTTGAGGTTCAGGGTCTAGGGTTTGAGGTTCAGGGTCTAGGGTTTGAGGTTCAGGGTCTAGGGTTTGAGGTTCAGGGTCTAGGGTTTGAGGTTCAGGGC
>NZ_JADEXE010000261.1 GCF_015207265.1 Nodosilinea sp. LEGE 07298
TCTCTATACAGCCCGACCGCGCAGCGACCCCTGACCATTCACGTCAGGCTGAGCGTGGGTTGCTGCGACCCAGGCCCGGTAGTCTTCGACCAGCTGCCGCTCGATGCGGTGCTTGATGGTGCTGAGAATGCCGCTGAGGAGGGTCTTCCCGGCGCTATCGAGCATGGGGGCGGGCATAAAGCGAATGGGGGGCGGCAGCTCGATATGAATTTGCAGGTCGGCCCGGCCCTGGAGTTCGGTGTAGCGGTCGTGGCGCTGGGGCGTGAGGGTGCCCTGCAAGGCCATGCCAAAGGAATCGTTGACAAAGCTGAGGTAGTCAGGCCCTTTGACCTGGCAGCCTACCGATTCTAGTTGAAGGCTACCGTCGGCCTGCGATCGCACCCGCAAATCGGCAGTGGGTTCAATGCTAATGCCAAGAAACTGTAGGGGCCGCAGGCTCAGTCGATAGACGCCATCCCCAATCACCTCGATGCGGCGCGGGTCGGTAATGGCTTGCACCAGGCGCTGGGGCTGCCGCAGGTAGTGCTCAATGGGGATGGCCTCGTTGGGCACCCGCAGGCGCAGATTTTGGCTGGCGTGAAATTCTTGCATAGAAAAACGCTACCTGAAAACGGGGTACCACCCAGGGCAGATGAAGTTTTGTAACTCATGTTTAATAATTTAGTACGTTTTTCAGATTTCGTGGGGTTCACCAGGCACTGTCGGGCACCCTAAGCGGCTTTACGTTTGCGGAGATAGGGAGATCCTCCCTGCGGAGATTCGGCTCCTACGATTTCAGCTTTTTCTGAGAAGGCGTTACATAGAGTTACTGCTTACTAAGGGGCTTGCACCCCAGGAGACTGCAATGACATTTACCCCAACTCACGTACTAATTTCTCGTACCAAAGAAACCCCAGTGCAGCTGGTGGCCGGGCCAAAGGGCTACTGGCTCTACACCGAGGCTGAGGCGCAGAAAGGGTCTACTCCTGCCTTTGAAGTACGCCCCAAGCTGGGTATCTACTGTCGGGGGCAGCAGGTGGTGGGCTTTCACCTCCAGCCGCTGACCGCTCGGGCCGCTGCTCACTCTGAGGCCACCCAGCTAGCCAAGTAGTTCAATTGGTCCTTTTTCCGTCCTTCGAGGTAAGACAACTGCTAGCCATAGCTGGCAGGATTAGCCTATGAATACCATTAATACCGCCGCCCAACTCAGAAACCTAACCCGTATCCGTCGCATTAGCCGACTGATGGATACGGCCTTCAGAATCCCCGTTTTGGGGCTAAAAGTCGGCTGGGATCCGGTGCTTGGGCTCATACCTGGGCTGGGCGATTTGATTGCTACCGCCATATCGGCTTACGTCATCGTTTTGGCGGCCCGATTTGGTCTGCCCAGGGGCATCCTGGCGCAGATGGTCTTCAATATCGGCCTGGAGGCTGTAGTGGGTACCGTTCCACTGGTAGGGGATTTGTTTGATGCCTTTTATAAGTCGAACGTGCGGAACCTAAAGCTGTTGGAAGCTCATCTGCAGTGCGAGTCAACCGAGTTAGAAGACGCAGACAGCCTCAACTTGAATAGTGTTCAAAATGGTGAGGTCTACACGTAATTTTGGGGGGAGCGATCGCAGGTTTCCATGCGATCGCTTTTTGGTGTGTTGCGTATATCAATCTGCCCTGCGAGGGTAACAGCGCTGCTTGCAGTCTCATAAACTGCGTCAGACGCTATAAAAACCAATTACCTATGTCAATGCCTGTTCCGTCTCGTCCGAGTGGGTTTCGTTTAGGGTCTGGCGATGCCTCTGTGCAGATAGAGGTCTTTATCGATCTGGAATGTCCCTTTTCAAAGAAGGCTTGGCCCACAGTTTGGGCGATCGCCAACCACTACGAGGGCGATCGCGTCGGCATTACCGCTCATCCCATCGTGCTGTGCGACCATCGCCAGAGTTGGGATATGACCAAAGCTGTGGTGGCGATCGCAGCAGACGACCCGCTACGGGCCTGGCAGTTTATGAGCCACCTGTACCAGCACCAGGCCGACTACGCTCAAGACGCCTTTGATAATAAGACCCGATCCGACCTGCGCCAGCTAGTCAAAGACCTGGTTGCTAAATTTGACCCAGCCTTGTCAACCAGCGATCTGGCTGAGCAAATCAGCAATGAGGAAGGCTCGGTAGCGAGTCGAGCCAAGGCATCTGTTCGCTACGCCATCAGTCGCGGGGTTTGGTCAACGCCGACTGTTTTTATCAACGGCAGTCCTGTACCCCAGCTGGAGTCAAGCTCTACGAGCGGCGATTGGCAATCAATTATCGACCCAATGCTGTAGAGATTCGCTACGCCATTTGCCAGGTCAGTTCTTCCCCAGCCCGTAACGGCACTAGTCCAGACTCTACGAAGGGCAGTTCATCGGGAACGCGCCAGGTCGTTTTGGTCAGGGTAACCTGGGTCGTGTTGCGGGGGAGTTGATAGAAGTCAGGCCCGTAAAAGCTGGCAAAGGCTTCTAATTTATCGAGCGCACCGACGCTCTCAAAGGCTTCGGCGTACAGCTCTAGGGCATGCAGGGCCGAAAAGCAGCCCGCGCAGCCACAGGAACTCTCTTTGCCGCTGCGGGGATGGGGCGCGCTATCGGTACCCAGAAAGAATTTTGGGTTCCCAGTCGCGACGGCTTGCAAAAGGGCCTGGCGATGGGTCTCCCGTTTCAGTATGGGCAGACAGTAGTAGTGGGGACGCAGCCCCCCCTGAAACAGGATGTTGCGGCTAAACAGAAGATGCTGTGGCGTAACCGTAGCAGCCATGTTGTCGGTTGCCAGCACAAACGCTACTGCATCTGAGGTCGTAATGTGCTCCAGCACCGTGCGCAGTTTGGGAAAGCGCTGCTTTAGAGGAGCTAGGTGTTTCTCAATAAACACTTTTTCACGGTCGAACATATCGACGTCGGTATCGGTCACTTCTCCGTGCAGCAGGAGCGGCATGTCAACCTGCTCCATGGCGGCAAAGACGCGATCGCATTTACGAATATCCGTTACCCCCGAATCTGAGTTGGTAGTTGCCCCGGCGGGGTAGTATTTCACGGCTTTGACAAACCCAGCCGCTTTGGCCGCCACGATCTCGTCAGGGCTGGTGTTGTCGGTGAGGTAAAGGGTCATCAAGGGCTCGAACTGCTGGCCAGCCGGAAGCGCGGCCAGAATGCGATCGCGGTAGGCGGCGGCATCGGCGACTGAGCGCACGGGAGGATTTAAGTTTGGCATGACGATGGCGCGAGCAAATTGACGCGCTGTATGGGGCAAGACGGCTTTTAAAGCGTCGTTATCCCGTAGATGCAGGTGCCAGTCGTCGGGTCGAGTAATGGTCAGCTTTTCCATACAACCTGCTGAATCAAATCGGCTAGTTTTGTAGCGCTATCGGCCGTGGCTAGGCTCCCTGCTGCTGCGGCCATCGCGTCTAACCGCTGAGGCTCTGCCAGCAAATCAAGCACCAGGGCCTGAAATGCTGGGGCGACGACCTGGCTTTGCGTCAACATCAAAGCGGCCTGGACATCAACAAAGGCTTTGGCATTCACCGTCTGGTGGTCTTCTGCCGCAAACGGGTAGGGAATCAGAATCGATGGCGTACGGGAGATCGCCAGCTCCGTCAGCGTGCCTGCCCCGGCCCGGCCAATCGCCAGGGTCGCCCGATGCATGAGCGCTGCCATTGAGCCAAAAAAAGGCCGATGAATGTAGTGAGGGTGGCTGTAGCTGTCGGCGTCGGGGTCGCTGCTGCCGGTTTGGTGCACAATCCACGCGCCCGCTTCGATCCAGGCTGGGGCAGCGGCCCGCACCAGTTGGTTGACGGCGACGGCTCCCTGGCTGCCGCCCACCACCACAATCAGCGGCACTCCATCGGGAATGGCGGGATCGTTTAAAGCAGGTGGCTCTGAGGTGAGAAACTCGTCGCGCACGGGGGTGCCTACCACTACGGTTTTAGCTTTGGGTAGGTACGGTTGGGCCGCATCAAACCCCAGCGCTACAACGGTGCAGCGAGGGCTAAGCCAGCGGGTCACTTTGCCGGGTAGAGCGTTGGACTCATGCAGCACGGCGGGCAGACCCAGCGATCGCGCCGCCAGAATCGCCGGAGCCGCGATATAGCCACCAGTGGTAAACACGCCGTCGAAGTGGCCTTTTTGGAGTAGTTTCCGCACCTGTACGGTGGCCTGGCCAAACTTGGCTAGCGTCTTCATCGTTCCCAGCCCAGGCCGCCCCTGAAAACCCTCCATGCGCACCGTATGCAGCGGAAAGTGGCCGGGGACCAGGGTGGTTTCGAGCCGGTCGGGCACCCCCAGCCACTCAATGCTGTAGCCCTCCTGGAGCAGGGCCTCGGCGGTAGCGATCGCGGGAAATAAGTGCCCTCCGGTGCCGCTGGCGGCTACCAGCAGCCGGGGCGATGCGGCCTGGGAAGCCACAGGAGTAGATGCTTGGGACAAGGGAACACCCTCGACGCTGAAAACGACTCTAACTATACCAACTCCCTGTCAGTTGATATAAGGTAGACGGAGTATTTCTCTGGTATCGAGGGCAGTTAGCGTGGCTAAAGCTTCAGCAAAGCAGTGGAGTCTGGGATTGGTGTCAATGGCGGTCCTGGGGCTGGGGGCTGGAGCGATCGCGCCTGCCGCTCAGTCGCGCCCGCTAGTGTTGGCCCAGGCGGCCCCCGCCGAGGTACAGCAAGTCTTGAGCGAGCTAGAGGCAGCCGCCAGCGATCGCAATCTCGATGCCGTGATGGCGTTCTATAGCGAGTCGTTTTCGAGCGATACTGGCTTCGACTATGCCCAGCTGCGCCAAACCTTAGAAACCCTTTGGCAGCAATATCCCGATATTACCTACGATATTGAGCTACTCAGCTGGCAGGCCGATGGCCCCGGTCGCTACAGCCTCGAAACCCGCACCACGGTAACCGGCAACCAGACCCGCCCCGATCGCACCCTCACCCTCACCGCCGACATCACCTCGCGCCAGCAGCTCGAAGCCGGGCAAATTGCCTACCAGGAAATCTTGAGCGAAACCAGCCGCCTGGTATCGGGTGACAGCCCGCCCACGCTGCAAGTGCAGCTACCTGAAACCCTGGAACTGGGGCAGACCTACAGCTTTGATACGATTGTGGTAGAGCCGCTAGAGGCGCGATCGCTGATGGGGGTCGCCGTTGAAGAGGGCGTCACCGCCACCGACTTTTTTGAGCCACGTCCGGTCGTGTTCGATTTGCTCAGCTCGGGGGGGCTGTATAAAGTGGGCACCGCCCCTGCCGAACCCGACAACCGCTGGGTCTCTACCGTAGTCATTCGCGAAGACGGCATGGTGGTTGAGACGCGCCGGGTACGGGTTGAGTAGCCATGTCACATAACTGGCTACTCAGCGACGATGGCACCCATCGCCCCTTTGGCAACCCTGAAACACTGGAGCCAGGGCAATACTACCGCCTGTATCGGTTTTTGACCGAGCTAGAAGACATTCTCGAAATCTTTCACGACGATGTGAGCCGCCTGGAGGCGATTACCCCTCTGGTGCGCAAGCTGCTGGTCAGCTCCTACTGGCTGCAGCTAGAGTACAGCGCCCCCGATCCCAAAACCGGCTGGAGCGTCAACTTTCTCTACCGCGAGCACGAGTTCCCGCTCACCGTGCAGATGGTGTCGTGGCTACCGGGGCAAACCTCGCCCATTCACAACCACGGCACCTGGGGCATTGTGGCGCTGGTGGGTGGCCAAGAGCGCAACCGCCTGTGGCGGCGATCGCCTCTGCCCAACCATCCCGACCACTTAGAACTGGTCGATGACATTATTCTCAACCCCGGCGACGTGGTGGCGCTCACCGCCGATGCCATTCATAGCGTAGAGGCCCTGGGCAATGAGCCCACGGTGTCGTTTAACCTCTATGGCAGGACGCGGTTTGACCAGCGCTACGAGTTTGACCTCGCCACCCAAACCGCTAAGCTATTTTGAACCAAATTTAGCAACCAGCAGCCCCGTTACGGCATGACATGGAGCAGAGATAGCGTGTCGCGGCGCTGCAATGTTGATGCGCGGTGTGGTTATGGCAGAGCATGCCCTGGCAATGCCAAAGCGTGGGGTGGATCTAGCCTGTCACTGGCCCGCACTGCTATAGCAAGGGTCTGCATTGCCATGTCACCGGCCTGCAACGCCATATCACCGGCCTGCAACGCTATGTCATCGGCCTGCAACGCCACATCACCAGCCTGCATTGCCATGTCATCGGCCCGCAACGCTATGTCATCGGCCTGCAACGCCCTATCATCGGCCTGCACTGCCATAACCAAACCGCTAGTTGGTAGATTCATCGGTATCAATGCTGAGAGAAAGCTGGTAGATCGTCTTTTTGGGTTGCCCAGTGGCTTTGGCAAGCTGGCGGCTGGCATCGGCGCGAGAGAGTCCCTGGCGCAGCAGGTGTTCTAGTTCTGCTCTAATCGCCTCATTGGATAGCACTGGGGCTTCGCGGGTTGCGCCCTGAATGACAACGGTAAATTCGCCTTTGGGAGCGGTGGTTTGGTAATGCTCTAGCGCCTCGCCCAGGGTACCGCGCCAAAATTCTTCAAATCGCTTAGTTAGTTCGCGGCCCAGGGTGACGGGGCGATCGCCCCCCAAAGCCACCACCAAATCCTCCAGGGTTTTGATCAGCTTGTGGGGCGCTTCGTAGAGCACAATGGTGCGATCTTCGTGGGCGATCGCGTCTAATCGCGCAGTTCTTTCTTTACCCTTGAGCGGCAAAAAGCCCTCGAAGACAAAGCGATCGCTGGGCAACCCCGCCACGCACAGGGCCGTAATCGCCGCCGTTGGCCCCGGAATGGGAATCACCGGAATCTCTGCGTCAATGCAGGCGGCAATCAGCTCATAGCCAGGGTCAGAAATGCCCGGCATACCCGCATCGCTGACCAGCGCCACGGCGTGCTGGCGGGTTTGCAGGTGGTGCAGCACGTCGCCAATGCGGCTATGGCGATTGTGCTCGTGGTAGCTAATCTGCGGCGTGGCAATTTGAAAATGGGCCAGCAGCTTGCCGGTATGGCGGGTGTCTTCGGCGGCGATTAGATCGACGGCCTGCAACAGGCGCACGGCGCGAAACGTCATATCTTCGAGGTTGCCCAGCGGGGTACCCACCACGTAGAGATGGCCAGGTTTGGGGTCAGCATCGGGGGCGGAGGGCATGGGCGAGCGGCAAAGGAAAACGTTTCTCACAGGCTAGCGTAACGTTCGAACGTTTCAACTGTTCAACGGCAGAGGGGGGTAGTTCAAAAAGTGGCCATTGGATCAATCACCCTGCGCTCGACCTGAGGGATACTAAGCAGCAATGATTGAGGCAGCGCAAAGGAAAATCGTCATGAAACAGCTTACGCTTTTGGGATTCGTGCTGGGGGCGGCGACGCTTACCGCTGGTGTGCCCGCCGCTTTGGCCCAGGCTCCCGACACCCTGGTGGCCGCTGAGGCTGCCCCAGCGGCGTCTGCTATGCCAGAGTTAGAAACCACCCGCTACGAAGATTTGTTCTCGATTGCCTTTCCGGTGGGGTGGCAGGTCAACGCCCAGACCAATGCGCCCCAGGTGGTCGCCGACAGCGCCGGGCCAACCGACAGCCTGCCCGCCATTCGCACCGAGATCACTTGGCAAGAAGCCCCGCCCCAGGTCGTGGTCGGCGAGTCATTGAACGATATTCGCGCCAAAGGTTACACCGTGAGCCGCTACGATGCCGTTACCATCGACGGCGTTACTGCCGTGCGTCTGTGGCTGAGCGACATTCCAGACGGGTTACCCAACGCCTTTGTTACCTACGTGGGTTACCCCACTGCCACTGCCACCATTACCAGCTACTACGGTGACCCCACCACCAACCTCGACCCGGTGCTGATGGCGATTCACCAATCCTTTGCGCGAGCCAGTGCAGCACCGACAGAAGACACAGCTCCCACAGAAAACTGATCGGCGAGTGAGATTTCAGCATTGGGGTGCAGGGTTGAGAAAAACATGCCTCAACCTTGACGCGCCCTGGTGAATGCAGAAATGGGGGAAGCTGACCATAGGTATGAATCAGAAATTTAACGTCTCTCGTAAGGGCAAACGGCCATTTGCCCCTACTCAAAGTCATGCCTCAATCCCTCAACACCAATTGGAATTAGCTTTAAAGCCGATCTGAATGCTCTTGATAGCTCAGGGCGACGGCCATAAATCCTTTGACCCGGCTATGCCTATGCTTCTACAGGTTGTTTGAATGCACCCTGCCCTTCACTTCTGAGGGCTAGATCACAATGCTTAATGCCGCAGGGGGCACGCTAACCCTTACCCTAATTTAGGGTTGTGCCCTGTAGCGAGGTAGACCGTGCGGCTAGTCAGACTGTGCCATGCAAATTGATTTTCATCACGGCGTCACCTACGTGTGTGCTCGCCTGGCCGGGTTTGAGCATGCCGAGGCCAGCATTGTGGCCCACAGCGCCCAGTATGTTGATGACTCGACCCAGGCAGGCTTAATTCGCTTTGACAATGGCGCGATGTTCGATCGCATCAGTTCGGCCCACAAAATGCTGGACTACCGCAACTTCAAGGAGTTGGCCAACTGCAAAGTGTGGATTCCGTTTCACTTTCTGCCCGGCAACGGCGGCCTGCCCGCTGGCCAAGACCCGCCCGGCACGTTTATCGAAAAACTAATCTGTCGGCCCAATAGCCCCGTCGCCCAGGGCATGGTGCGCGAATGCATTGAGCAGCGCTACCGCAGCTACGGACTACACCGCCTGGGCATTACTCTGCACGTCTTTGCCGATACCTGGGCGCACCAAGGCTTTGCGGGGGTCAGCCACGAAATTAACAGCGCCCGTGACCTGGTGGATGGCAATAACAAGCCCGACCAAAGTCTCATGAATCGACTGAAGGGCTTTTTTATTGGCGGGGCGCTGCCCCTGGGCCACGGCACGGTGCTGAGCAACCCCGACAAGCCCTACCTGCGCTGGGGCTACACCAACGGTCGGGGCGAAAAAATTAGCCGCAACAACCCCAAAGACTATTTAGAAGCCGCTGACGAAATGTGCAAGGCCATGCAGCGGTATGTAGCAGGCGACGCCGAAGCCTGGGTGCCCGGCTTGCCCGATGCCGACCGGGCCAAAATTGCGGCACTGTTTGAAACCACCTATGGCGAAGGCAACAGCCGCCATCAGCAGTGGATCGCCCACATTGCCCAGGGCAGCTTTAGCTTTGGCCCCGCCGAGGTTAGCTACATTGCCCACGGCTACGGCTCTTGGAAGCATCGTGCGCTAGGCGGAGCGGGGGAGGGCGAGCGCAAGGAGACGCGCATTGCCTACTCGCCCCACTTCTTGACCAGCCACTGGAAGCTCTTTCACGATGCTTTACAGGCTCATCACTTCTATGTCATCCACGATTTGCTGCCCCAGTTTGGTATTTGTGTCGCGTAGGGGTAGGTGAGTGGATGGGTGGGCGAGTGGG
>NZ_JADEXE010000262.1 GCF_015207265.1 Nodosilinea sp. LEGE 07298
CAACCAGACACCTTTGCCGTCCTCGACCATCAGGCTCAGCGGCTGTGGCTGTTTGCCCCTTCTGAAGCTCAAGTGGATGCGCTGGAGAAGCTGCTGACGCTAACTGTAGATGAAGCTGACTTTGGGCCTGTCGTCGAGAGCGATCGCCCTGCTGTCACCCTGGGTATGGCGGCAGCAGAGTACCAGCAGGCGGTTCTGCACGCCAAGCAGCACATTCAGGCGGGGGATGTGTTTCAGGTCAACCTTTCCCTGCGCTTTTCGACGGTCACTAAGGCCCACAGCTGGTCTCTGTACCGTAGGCTACAGCGCATTAACCCATCGCCCTTTGCCTGCTACTGGCGCACTCCCTGGGGCGATGTGATCAGCTGTTCGCCAGAGCGGTTGGTTAAGCTACAGGATAGTACTGCCCAAACTCGCCCCATTGCCGGTACCCGCCCACGGGGATCAACGCCCGCCCAGGATGCCGAACTCGCTCAAACCCTGCTCAGCAACCCTAAAGAGCGGGCCGAGCACATCATGCTGGTCGATCTAGAGCGCAATGACTTAGGCCGGGTGTGCCAGTGGGGCACCGTGCGGGTGGATGAACTGCTGACTGTAGAGTACTACAGCCACGTGATGCACCTGGTAAGTAACGTAGTGGGAGAGTTGCAGCGCGATCCCCGTTCCGGCAGGCTTGGCCAACGCACACCCATCGACTTGATCCGCGCCGTATTTCCTGGTGGTACCATTACCGGCTGCCCCAAGGTGCGCTGTATGGAAATTATCGAAGACCTGGAGCCGGTGCGCCGCAGCTTGTTCTACGGCTCCTGTGGGTATCTAGACCGGCGCGGGCAGCTCGATTTCAACATTTTGATTCGCACCCTGTTGGTTGGGCATACTAATAGCTTGTCGACAACCTCTACCGTCTGGGGCCAAGTTGGGGCTGGCATTGTCGCCGACAGCGATCCGGCCAGAGAATGGCAAGAATCGTTGCAAAAAGCCAGGGCGCAACTGCTGGCCCTGGGCTTGGGATAGTTCCGCAATTATCTGTAATTAATGGCCTATCTGGTTGAGATTGCGTGCATACAGCACACCAGGTTCTAGAATGCATGTGGCGAATTGAACAGACGTGACCATCATCCTGTCGTAAGGAAGAGTCTCTCTCATACTTGAATGAGCACAGAAACCTATCTCAATCACCCCAATTTTGGCCTGCTTTTCAGAGTGTGCATGGTAGACGACGGTCAAGAGCTATATGCCACCCTGTACGCCCAGCGGCTGTTTTTTGTGGTGACTCACTCTCCTACCGAAGGGCTGGTGTTTCAGCCCCTAGGCCGCAGCAACGCCCGCCTTATGCTGGAAAGTCGCCTGCGCATTTTGCGGCGGGCGGGCCAGCAGGCCGACTATGATCGCTTACAGCACACCTATAAGCAGACCTTTCAATGACCGCTGCCTCCAGCGCCCTGCCCCAGCACTTTGATGAGATTTACCAGAGCATTCCTCCTACGGTTACGTTGATTGCGGTAACTAAGTTTTTGCCGGTAGAAACTATTCGCGCCGCCTACGAGCGAGGGATACGGCATTTTGGCGAAAGCCGGGTGCAGGAGGCGATCGCTAAGCAAGCCCAACTCACCGATCTGCCCGACATCACCTGGCACCTAATCGGCCACCTACAGACCAATAAAGCCCGTAAAGCGGTCGAACACTTCGACTGGATACACTCGGTCGATAGCCTGAAGCTGGCCCAGCGGCTCGATCAGGCTGCCCAAGAGCTAGAGAAAACTCCCCACTGCTGTCTGCAAGTCAAGCTGGTGTCCGACCCGCCCAAGTACGGTATTGATGCCGCCGAGCTAGGCTCGCTGCTGCCTCAGTTTGACCAGTTGATCCATCTCAAACTACGCGGACTCATGACTATTCCCCCTCAGGGGGCGAGTAAAGAGACGGTGCGAGAGGTGTTTACTGGTGCGAAGTCGCTGGCCGATACCATTAATCAGCAAGGCTTTACCCACCTCCAGATCGATCAGCTCTCGATGGGCATGTCGGGGGATTACCAGGAGGCGATCGCCTGTGGAGCCACGATGGTACGGTTAGGTACAGTGCTATTTGGCCCGCGCCCTCCATCGGCCTAACCCTAGACAGCACAAGACAGGGCGTTCTTCGGCTCTGTTTCTAACTCAAACCAGGGCCGGGGAGATCGGCTGGGCCTGGGGTTGAAGCGATCGCCAACGGTCGTTGATTCCGGTGTATTCACCCAGCCAGACGTTACGTTGAGACGTAAAATCAAAACATCATCAGGAAACGTTTAACTAATTGTAAGGTAGCAATTCCTTTTTTTGATTTCGTGTATACTGTGGTCTCAATATTCTGTGTACAGGGTATTAACGCAGAATCCTAAACCTGCTTTGGCTCAGCGAGAAGCGTTTCACTTGGGTGATCGGTTACGACTGGGTTTTTCGTCAGGTTTAGGCGGCCAGATTTAGGTGGTCACAGACCTTCCTAGACGGCCAAATTAGCCCTTAACCCCAAGTTAGCCCACTAATTTTCACAACAGCCGTTGCAAATGGAAATTTGGCGCTATCATGGCCCTCGGATAACCGGAGCATAATGCCTCCCCATCGGTCAATGGCCACGGGGTTGCCTACCTAAGTGATAGTCATCGTGGAGTGTAAGTTGTGAGCAATATGTTTTCTAAATTGCGGGACTTCGTTGGCCTAAACGACCCAGCAGACTACGACTACGAATACGAAGAAATGGACGGTGAGGAGTACCAAAACCTCTACCAAGAAGAGAACACCCAGCCCATTGTGCAACCCCAGCCCGAAGAGGTGCGGCGTGCACGTCCCCGTCGCGAACGTATGATGCCCACTGATGCAGGAATGACCCCGATGGCCAGCAACGTAATTGGTATGCCTGGTGCTATGAACGGCACCTCCGAAGTGGTTGTAATGGAGCCTCGCTCCTTTGAAGAAATGCCTCAGGCCATTCAGGCCCTGCGCGAGCGCAAGTCTGTGGTGCTAAACCTCACCATCATGGATCCTGACCAGGCTCAGCGAGCTGTAGACTTTGTGGCAGGCGGCACCTACGCCATCGACGGGCACCAAGAGCGCATCGGCGAAAGTATCTTCCTGTTTACGCCCAACTGCGTACAGGTCAGCACCCCCACCGAGTACGAAGAAGAAGTCTTCATGGGGCAGCCTCAGGGTATGCCCATGCCCGGTCAAATGCCCCCCGCTCCGACCTGGGGTGCAGAGCCTATGGCTCGCATGGCCTAGCGCTATCTGACTACACTCACAACTCTGACTATCACTGCCCCCAGACTGGCTCTGGGGGCTACCTTAGGGTATGGTCATCACTGACGGCACGAGTAGTAAGTCGTAGGTGAGCGTATGCCCGAGGCAACATTTGGGGTTATCGGCGGCGGGATGATGGGAGAAGCTCTCATTGCCCGCCTTCTTGATCAGGAAATTTTTGCTCCTGGAGTGGTGCTGGTTAGCGACCCCCAGGCGGCCCGGCGAGAGGTGCTGCACCAGACCTACGGCGTGCAGACTACCGCTGAGAATCAATCGGTAATGGATACGGCTGAGACAGTTTTGTTGGCGATTAAGCCTCAAATGCTGACAACCGTAGCGGAAAATTTGAAGCAGCCGACCCGTGAGACACCGCCGCTGCTGCTGTCAATTCTGGCGGGGACAACGCTGGCGCGGTTGCAGGCAGCCTTCCCTACTTGGGCAGTGGTGCGGGCGATGCCAAACACACCTGCCACAGTGGGGGCCGGGGTAACGGCACTGGCGGCAGGGGAATCGGTGAGTGCAGAGCAGCGATCGCAGGCTCGCACCATCTTTGCTAGCGTGGGTACCGTCGTTGAGGTGCCCGAGTATCAAATGGATGCGGTGACGGCTCTCTCGGGCTCGGGACCGGGCTATCTGGCGCTGGTGGTAGAGGCGCTGGCTGATGGCGGCGTGGCGGTGGGTCTGCCCAGGGCCGTGGCGCTGGAACTGGCGATCGCCACCGTACGCGGCACAGGTGAACTGCTGCATCAGGGCGACCTGCACCCCGCCGTGCTCAAAGACCGCGTCACTAGCCCCGGTGGCACCACCATCGCGGGAATTTCGGCCCTGGAGGCGGGAGGGATGCGATCGGCCCTGATGGCAGCAGTGCGATCGGCCTACCTGCGCTCTAAAGAGTTGGGGCAGTCTTAAGATCCCATTGCTACTTCATTGACGGTTTGCGGTATGCGGGGCTGGCTGCCCTGGGCTCGGGTAACGACTTGTTCTGCCAGATATTCCGCGTCGCGGGCAATACCGGAGAAGCGAGCTGACCCCCAGGTGTAGAGCCACGGCAACCCGAGAAAGTACAGCCCTGGCACGGTAGTCACGCCGCGACGGTGACCGGGATAGCCCTGACCATCGAACACGGGCAGCTCGACCCAACTGAAGTTCAAACCGTAGCCGATGCACCAGATCACTGAGGTGATGTTGGCATCGCGGTAGTCGAGGGTAGGGGGGACGGCCTCGGGTTCCCAAACGGGGTGATAGGGATGATCTACTGGGGCATTGATCTTGTTCTTTGCGATATAGCCATCAATGGTGCGCTTGATGCTCTCAGCGACGGCATCGGCCTGGTCCAGGTTTTGCTTCAGATCGTCGCTAAAGGTGAGCTGGGTGCCCTGGATATCGGTTAGCCGACCGTGCAGAGCCATGCCCTGGAGGGCAAAGTGGCGCAGGTCAATTTCACGGCCGCCGCCGCGTCCGGTGACATAGTGGTTGGTTTTGTGGCGCACGGTCTCTTTTTGCGGGTGGTCATCGATCGCCAGGTCGTAGTAGCCCATCTGGTCGAGCCATTCGACTACGTCTTTGCCTCGGTAGCGGCGGGGCGATCGCGGCGCACCCCCTACGCACAAATGCACTTTGCGCCCGGCCAGGTGCAGGTCTTCCGCGATCTGGCAGCCCGATTGCCCCGTGCCTACCACCAAGACCGCGCCCTCGGGCAACGATTCAGGGTTGCGGTACTCGGCCGAGTGCAGCTGTACGATATTGGAATCCAGCCGCTCTGCCAGGCGCGGAATCTTAGGCGTGTGGTAGCCACCGGTAGCCACCACCACCTGGTCGGCAGTAAAGGTACTCTGGCTGGTCACTACCTCAAAACCGTTGCCCTCTCGACCTTTCACCCGTTCTACCTTCACCCCAGTTTTGATCGGCGGGTTGAAGTGACTGGCGTAGCGTTCGATGTATTCTACGATCGCATCGCGGCCCATAAACCCCTCCGGGTCGTTGTCAGGGTAAGAAAAGCCGGGCAGTTGGCACTGCCAGTTGGGCGTCACTAGACAAAATGAATCCCATCGTTTGGTGCGCCAGGAGTGGGCAATCTGATGCTGCTCAAACACCATATGGTCGATGCCCTGGCGCTGTAGGCAATAGCTGATTGACAGCCCTGCCTGCCCGCCACCAATCACGACTACGCCGTAGTGCATGGTCATAAACTAAATCCTGTGTGAGATGCTCTAGGCCTTCTGTTTCGTACCCTAGAGCGTCGCTTAGGGGATACGTGTAACCCTGGCTACCGAAAGCTTTGATCTAGCGTTAGTGGTAGGTCAGGGTGGTGCGATCGCGCTTTCATTGCCCTTCCGTGGCCGCACTTGGGGTGAATTGAGTCATGACCCCTATCGAAAGTGATAGGGGTATTTGTTATTTGGAGAGCTAGATCGCCCCCGCCTTACCCCCGCCCCTGTTGATTAGAGCAGACCTGCAAAGTTTGTAGTTGCCGATACGGGAACTCGTTGAAATCGCCCGTAAGGTGCTGAGACATGCAGCCGTCCATCCAGCGCTGCCAGAAACTTTGCCAGGAGCGAAAATACATGCCCGAAGTAACTACGCCAGCTCACCAGGCTGGAGACTTTTTTGTCGACTACGAAGAAAAGGTTTTTCCCGATGTGCAGGCCGAACCGGGCGAGAAGGCCCTCGTGACCTTCCATACGGTGGCCTTTGAAGGCTCTATCGGTTTAGTTAACCTGTTGCAAGCTACCCGCCTGATCCGCAAAGGCTTTGAGACCTCAGTACTGCTCTATGGCCCTGGGGTCACGCTGGGGGTACAGCGCGGTTTTCCCAAGCTCAACGATGAAGCGTTTCCTGGTCATTTAGCCATGAACAATCAGGTCGTCAAGCTGCTGGAGATGGGCTGCAAGATCTACGCTTGCCGCTTTGCGCTCCAGGCTCTCTACGGCCACGGTGAACCGTCTCTGATTCCCGGTATTCGCCCCATTAGCCCCCTCGACGTGCTCGATATTGTGCTTGTGCATCGCAAAGAAGGAGCCTTCATCCTCGATACCTGGACCATGTAGAACTCTCAATCCCCAGCCCCTCTCCTTGAGAGAGGGGAGGCCCGTAGGGTGGGCACTGCCCATCACACCCCCTCTCATCTCTACCCCCATGGATTACACCCAAACCATCCGAGCCGCCGCCGCCCAGATTAGCCCTGTGCTGTTTAGCTGCGACGGCACCACCGAGAAGGTCTTAGAGACCATCGCCCAGGCGGCCCAGGCCGGGGTTAAGCTGATTGTCTTTCCAGAGACCTTTATTCCCTACTACCCCTATTTCTCGTTTGTGCAGCCCCCGGTTCTAATGGGCAAAGAGCACATGCGGCTGTATGAAGAGGCTGTGGTCGTGCCGGGGCCTGTTACCGATGCAGTCAGTCGGGCGGCTAGGTCCTACGGCATGGTGGTGGTGCTGGGGGTGAACGAACGCGATGCCGGTTCCCTTTACAACACTCAACTGGTGTTTGATGCCGATGGCACCCTGGTGCTAAAGCGGCGCAAAATTACCCCCACTTACCACGAGCGCATGGTGTGGGGCCAGGGAGATGGATCCGGTCTGAAGGTCGTGGAGACGGCGGCGGGGCGCGTGGGGGCGCTAGCCTGCTGGGAGCATTACAACCCCCTGGCTCGCTACGCTCTGATGACCCAGCACGAGCAAATTCACTGCGGGCAGTTTCCGGGGTCGATGGTAGGGCAAATTTTTGGCGACCAGATGGAAGTCACGATGCGCCACCACGCCCTGGAGTCGGGCTGCTTTGTGGTGAACGCCACGGGCTGGCTAACGCCGGAGCAAAAGCAGCAAATTACAGGTGATGAAGTGCTGCAGCGCGTGCTGTCGGGAGGGTGCTACACCGCCATCATTAGCCCCGAGGGAGTGCCCCTGACCGAGCCGATTATTGAGGGAGAGGGGCTAGCGATCGCCGATCTCGACTTCTCCCTCATTACCAAGCGCAAGCGGATGATGGACTCGGTGGGCCACTACGCTCGCCCCGACCTGCTGCGCCTAAAGGTAAACGCCGCACCCTGGTCGGTGACAGAAACGTCCGCCGCCGACCAGGGCTCTCCCGTGGCGGGTAGGGCAGCCCAAGCTGCTTTTGCCGATGCAGAGTCCGGTCCATCCCCCAACGAAGTAGAGCTGCCCGCAGGGTAGGGCAGCGGGCCAGACCTCCGAGTTCTTGGGGCTAATAGCAGGTTTGACGTATGGGCGGCGTACAAGAACCCGGAGGTCTTTCGACACCAAGCCATTTACACGGAGACAGAACCCCGAGTTCTTGGGTCAAACAACCGATCTGGCTTCTGGGTAGCGAATAAGAACTCGGGGTTCTTTGTACACACAGGTCACTCGTCAGGGGTGGCGCAGATTGACGCAGGTTTTTATTGGGTATCCCATAGCAGGCTATGAATAAGCAACGGCTAATTACAGAACTGCAATCCCACGGGCTGCGACTGGTGGATTCGACCCCAGGAGCAGCGGCGCGGCGCGGCGGGGCAGGCCCCTCTGACCACCGCGCCATCACCATCGACGGCACCACCGTCATGGTGCCGGTCTATACCGACAGCGCGGCTCACTCTCCCTATACCCTCAGGGCGACGGCGGCGAGCCCGCTGCATCTAGAAGCTTCAGGGGAAGCCGTTACCCCGATCGACGTGCCCAATGCCCCCCAGTTCTACGGCCTCACCACCGCTGACGGCACCCCCTACTGGAAAATTGCCCTGCTGCACGGGCGCGATGTGTTGGCGACCACGGTGCAGCAAACCTGTATGCGCTACCGCGACCCGGCCACCGCCTGCCAGTTCTGCGCCATCGAGAAATCTCTCGATGCTGGCCGCACCGTTGCCCGTAAGACCCCAGAACAGCTCGCAGAGGTAGCCGAGGCCGCCGTGCGGCTCGATGGCGTGACCCACATGATTATGACGACGGGTACGCCCAATACGAGCGATCGCGGGGCCGCCTACCTAACTGAATGCGCCACTGCCATTCGCCAGCGGGTAAATCTGCCCATTCAGGCCCAGTGTGAACCCCCCGATGACTTTGCCTGGTTTGGCCGTATGAAGGCCGCTGGCATCGACAGCCTGGGCATGCACCTGGAGGCCGTAGATCCTGACGTACGAGCCAAAATTATGCCCGGCAAAGCGGAAGTACCGCTAACGGTTTACTACCAGGCCTTTGCGGCAGCGGTCAAGGTGTTTGGCTGGGGCCAGGTGAGCACTTACTTGCTGGCAGGCCTGGGCGACAGTTTGGAGACATTAGTCGAGGCCAGCGATCGCCTGATTAACCTGGGCGTCTACCCCTTCGTAGTTCCCTTTGTGCCGATTGGCGAAACGCCTCTCTCAAACCACCCAGCCCCCAGCAGCGAGTTTATGTTCACCCTCTACCAGCGAGTGGGCGCATTGCTGAAGCAGTCGGGTATGGCCTCGGCGGATATGAAAGCGGGCTGCGCCAAGTGCGGGGCCTGCTCAGCGCTGTCTACGTTTGAGGGTTGACCCGCCCCTACCCCTCCAAGAGGGGCTTGGCTGACTTGTGATATTCAAACGCTCACTCAACCAACCACGATCATGGCTCTCCATCGCTACAGCTTTGAACTGGCTAAAACTTCCCCCGACTTAGAGGGTTATTTTGCTTTGCGCCAGGCTATTTTTTGCCAAGAACAAGGACTTTTTGACCATGACGATGCCGACAATCTGGATGGTGTCGCTTACCCTATCATCTCTATCGACCATGACGCTAAGCCAGAGGATCGCGTGGTCGGGGTCGTGCGTATCTACGAGAAGTCACCCCGGCTGTGGTACGGCGGACGGCTGGGGGTGCACCCCAACTATCGCCGCGTAGGGCGGATTGGCAAAGGGCTGATTCAGAAGGCGGTGACAACGGCGAATACCTGGGGCTGCGATCGCTTCCTCGCCACCGTGCAAGAACAAAACGTGCGCTTCTTTCAGCGCCTGCACTGGAACTCACTAGAGGAAATGGTGCTGTGCGATCGCCCCCATCATTTGATGGAAGCCGACCTGGCCCACTATCCTCCCAATAGCGAGGAGCGGCCTGTGCTTTCCTGGTCAGTGCAGAAGGTGTCGTAAAGGGTGGATGGGTAGGAGGGTGGATGGGTAGGAG
>NZ_JADEXE010000263.1 GCF_015207265.1 Nodosilinea sp. LEGE 07298
GTGCGGAGTTGTTCGCCCAGGTGCGTTCGCTGGTAAACACGGCTCGCCGTCAAAGCATCTCTGCCTTTGACGCTATCTCCCGTGCCCTTACCTCACAGCAGGCTGATTGGCTACTGAGTTGAGCAATTACCCGGTGTCTACCCCCGTTCCCTGAGCCAGTACAAGCCCGAACTACAACAAGTCAGGAATGGCGGCGGGCCTCACTGGTTGACCCAGTTCAGATTCGACGGCTAATCCCCTGGGGGCTACTGTAGCCCCCTCCGGCAGGTTGCGATGGTCAAAGACCGGCCCCCCCCTAGCACCAAGGCGTTGCGATCGCACAGGGGCTTTTTGTTCTCGACAAGCTCTTGAGTTCATCTGTACTATATCGCTCTAACGAGTTCCACTCCGAGGTTCAAATCCTTAGCACACGCGGCTTTTACAGGTGCTCTACCGCTGTTGCGCTGAAGCCTGAACCGTTACCTCATCCACCATCCTGCCGCGACCTTCTTCGGGCAGGTCAAGGGCGACTCGATGATCGGGGCGGGTATCTTCTGCGGTGACCTGCTGATTGTGGATCGGGCGCTGATGCCTAACCACGGCAATGTGGTTATTGCTGTGGTCAACGGCGACCTGACGGTGAAGCGGTTTCATCAAGAGTCCCGTCGGGGTCAGGACTGTTCTAGAGCTGCGTGGTGTGGCCTGTCTGCCCCTGGAGCTATGCCCTCAACCGCGAAAGAGCTGTTGTGTCTCTCGCTGAGCTCAAGCAGGCGATCGCTTCCTACGGGGCCACGCAGCAGCCAAACTCAGGCGCGATCAACGGGTGGCTCAGTCTTTGCAGGTCTTCATGACCACTAATCGCTTTCGGCCCCGAGAGCCGCAGTATGCCAATTCAGAGGCGATCGGGTTGCCTTTCCCTACCAACGACTCCTCTTCGCTGGTTCGGGCGGCGTTGGAGGCCACGGAGCGGCTATATCAGCCTGGGTATACCTATCACAAGGCGGGGGTGTTGCTGTTGGATCTCAGCCCGGATGGCATGGCTCAGGGCGGCTTGTTCGTAGATGAGACGAAGAGAGAACGGGCGGGGCGGTTGATGGTGGCTGTGGACGCGCTCAATCATCGGTTTGGGGCCGGGACGGTGCGATGGGCCGCTGAGGGGGTGCAGCAAGAGTGGAAGAGGTTCACAACTCGGTGCGATGAGTTAGCGGTAGTAGCTCGGTAGATGGCGGGGGATTAAGGGCGATCACGACGGGTGGAAGCTGAAGCGGTGTTGCCGTTATCCACTCGCTGACCTGTGGGGGGTTGGGTCGCAAAAAGCCCCCGGCGCAGACCAGGGGCTGAGGTGAAATTCTATGGCGCTATTCTACCCATCACCCATGGCCCTGGCCTCCTCCAGTCCGGGCTACGCCTAACTCAACCAGCAAAAAACTCCAGGTTGACCGATATAGATTTATTGACTGCTATAATTAAATCACGATTCGCCAATGGGGATGGGCAAAAGTTGTGGGAGAACTCTCTATGGTTGCAATTCTCCAAAACTTTTGCCCTAGCTGGCCTTAATGCAGCTACTATGCGGTTTCTGGGATCGAGAAATAGTCCCGCATGTAGGCAATCACCTCTGGGGTATGGGGTTTGAGTTCAGGGAGATGGAGGGCGATCGCCTCCTGAATCGCCAGATTGACATCGGCTCCGACCTTACCCTGAATAAACGGTGCCAATCGTCGAGCCAGTTGCCAGCCGCTGCGGAGGTTAGCCTTGATTAACGCCTTTTCCATGGGGGTGGCTTGGGGTGAATCGACATCGGGCAACACCCGGCTGATAAAGGTGACTCGGTGGAGCACCCGCCAGGGAATGCTTTTGTCGCGATCGCTGGCGTTTTGTTGAGCCTGGATCGCCTGCCGCAGGGCGATCGCATTCGGGTTGTTGCTCTGATTGAGCCACACCGGATCAATCACTTTGTTGACAAAGTCATCAAAGTGCTGCACATCCGGTTGCAGGTAGAAGCTCATAAATCGATAGGCATCGACCTTGCCGGGTTGCCCTTGGGGCACCGGGTTGAGCGGATCTTGAGTATCGAGCACCACGCGCCCCTGCCGATCGCGTTGATGGATATCCCGCTCTACACCCTCCAGGCTGACATTTAAGCCAAAGCTGGTTTCCGAATCTTGGCTCTTGGTCACGGTTAGATTCAGGTGCCCGCCAAACATGGCTTCCATCGAAAATTCAGCCGCCGCTCCCAAAATTGAGATATCGGCCTGCGCTGTAATCCCGGCTTTGCCGGTGAAGCTAAAGGAACCACCCACCTGCTCTTGCATCACATCCAGAGTTTCTTGCGACTCCGTAAAGAGTCCGCCATTGGCCGTCCAGACGTAGGTATTGACCAGATTGCGCTTCTCTAGGCGGGGCAGCTTCTCCAGCGCCCGTCCTGCGGCCAGATCTCCTTGAGAGAAATGAGTGGCATTCTGCCGTCGTCCGATCGCCCCGGCATCAAATTGGGCAAAGAAGCTCTTTAGCTCCTCTTCCTGCCGCTGGATGCGACTCTTCAGGGCGAAAGCCTCGATGGGTTTGAAGTAGCTGGCATCGCCGCTGCTGGGGTCAGCGTCTAGACCAAGGCGGCCATCCAAACTGCCCTGTTTGGTATAGAGCGAGTTAATCGGAAAGGTGAGGATATTGAAATCCTTGGGAATATCGGGATTGGGGCGCATCTGGTAGGACACCAGGGCATGATTGTGCTTTAAGCGCAAAGCAAACACATCGGCGGTTTCAGACTGCACCAGGGCAAAGCCGACATTCTGGGGCACAAACCGCTCACCGTTCCAGTGACCCTGCAAATCTAGCCGACTGACTTTGGTAGTTTGCTTGCCTGACCCGACGCTGGCATCTTCCAGCCAGCCCAGGGAATGTTCAAAGGTGGTTTTCACACCGAGAATGACATTGGCGTCTGCGATGTCTTGAACCACGCCAATGCCAGCGGCGGTTGAGAGCTTTAGCCCCACACCCAGTTGAGCTTCAACCGACATATCAAAGCCCTGGTCTTTAGAGACCGAATAGGTGTGAACGGTGCGATCGGCCTGCACAATTTCTACGGAAGTTGCCTGGCTATAGTCTTCCTGGCGGGTCAGATTTTCCCCTGGAATCGGGGGTGCACCTTCGATATAACCGATTAGCTGAGGGTCAAACTGCACCTGACCGACCCACTCAGCGACCAGATTGCCGACCTTATAACCGGTCAGCAAATGCCACTGACCCTCTTTAATGAACGTGTGGCAGCGTTTCAAGATACCGATCAAGTTGCCATCCCCGTCGTACTGCATGTCGCCGTATTCCTGCACATTGGGCTGGCTGTGGATGACGTCGTTGAAGGTTGTGTCTATGCCCGCTAAGGCATTGCGCACCTGGGGAACATCGTCGCTGACCGGCGCAGTAGACACCACAAAGGTAGGCCGATGGGGCGCTTGACCGAGGGGCAAATGGTGCCCATTGAAGGAATGGTCGAGCAATTGATCGAGGGCTTCGGCATCAAAGGTGTAGCAGGCAATCAAGCTCTCCTGATCATCCAGTAAGCGCCGGAATAGGTTGTCTTGAAGCTGTTCAGAGGTACGAGGCACCTTCCAGATTCGCACTTCTTCTAGGTCGCCCCTAAAGCGTTCCTGCGGTTTGCCAGCCACTAGCGCTGCGCCGAGGGTGAATTGATCCGTATCCCCCGATCTAGGCCCTGTGAGCATTGGCTGAGCAGGCACGATCACACCATTGTGGTACAGAGTCAGGCTAGACCCTTGAGGGTCGGGGTTTTTCACCCAGGTTACGCCTTTCAGTTTGCCGTGGTTGTTGCTCTTGGCATCAAAGGTAGTTGTGCCTTCGTTTTCTTCCATACGCCACCAGGAAACCAGACCCCTTTCCTGACCTTTTAAGTCACGTCCAATCAGATCGTTGCTTATTGCGGTATTCCAGATCCGCACTTCGCTGATGGTGCCGACAAAGGGAGCGATTGTACCATTGGACAGGTAAGCTCTGCCGATTTCTAAACTCTGGTTGCCGCTGCCCACACTGCCACCGTCATAAGTGGCTGTACCGACGGGTTGACGATCGATATAGAATGTGATGATGGCCGATTGTGTCGGCTGAATATTGTTTGGATCAATGGTTTCAGGATTGGTTGTCGATGCCGGAGGTTGCTCCACTACATGTTTGCGGACGATCGCAATCCGGTGAAACTGTCCTCGGGTCAGGCTTGCATTCGATTGGAATTCTTGGTACTTGCGATCGCCATCTTCAAAGGCAAACACTAACTTGCCGTCTCGATTGACGTAGAGAGCATAGGGTACATCCTGTGCTGTGCCGTCATTGAATTTGCCTTTACTCAAAATGCCGCGTCGTTCACCTAGAGTGTTCACCTGTAAGAAAACTTCTAGAGCCAGATCTCGGTTGATGTTGAGGGTAATGTCGCTGCCACAATCCACTACATCCGTGCTGCCATTGAACGTTAACGCATAGGACTGGTTATAGATAGCCGCTAGATGGTTCCAGGTGGCAGAGGGCAGGAGAGTTTTGGCTCGCACAGTTTGCGTGCCAACGGTAGCGTAAAAGTTGCTGGAGAAGGTAGAGGGACTGGCTTGGGGATTACCAACCGTTCTCTGCGGGGCAGTATTGCCGACGCGATTGCGCAAATCTCGGTTTTCAAACTGCCAGTACGCCAGTAAACCGGCTTCGTTGCCCTGGGGCCGACGATACATATCCAGTTCGATTTCAGCTTGCGATCGCGCCTGACTCCAGACTTGCACATGATCCAGTTCTCCCTGCAAACCAGATTCACCTTTCAACGCTGCGCTTCCAATCTGAAATGTTGTGGTTCCCAGAAGGACGGATGGGAGATCAGAGAGGGTTTCCTTGCGATCGCCATTCAAATAGGTAGTCAGAGTTTTCGCCGCCGCACTATACACCGTGGTGACAAACACCCATTGGTTCTCATAATCCGCCAGGCTAAATTGATGCTGCGCTCCATCCCAGAAGCCAAATTGCACTCGGCGATCTGATCCAATTAGCCAGTGAGCTGCGGTATTTATGCCAGGCTGACCAAACCATAAGATAGCTTGACGCTGGGTTGCCGCCTGAAACTTCACCCAAAAGGACACCGTGAAGGAAGGATTATCCTTCAATTGGGATGGGAAAGCCACTTGGAGCCCATCTCCACCATTAAATTTCAAGGGAAACAGCGGCAGTTGCTCTATCCCCAATGTGTAACGAGAAGTGGCGGAGACCTGGTGCAAAATCCGGGCGCTCCCCGTCAGTTGATCGCTGGGTTTGACCCAGGCTTCGAGGGTGAGATCCTGGGCTGCTGCCAGCGCTGCACCCTCTTTCGCTACGCCAACATAATTGTCTTTGCCGTCAAATTGCAGCGCATTACCCGGCGGTAGGCCAACCCAGTGGGGCATCAGTACTTTTTCGGGTGCTGCGATCGCTCGATGACTCAACGTGCTGTAATGGGCACTCAAAAACTCGTGATTTGCTCCCCGAAAGTACAGCATCCCATGACCATTGGCGCTGTCAAATAGCTGAGGCGTATCAATTGTTTTGGCAAACTCTAACACCGCACCAAGGACACTTAACCCGTTGTCATCGGTGACGATGGGCAACATGGGGACGCGCACATCATGGCGAAGGATGGCTCTCAGGCGATCGCGCTCGGCGATTTGGTCGGCCAATTTTACCTGAGCTGCTGCCAATTGGTTTGGCAGTTTGGCGTCAGACAACAGGCGCAGTTGTGCTGCCAGCTGAGTGTTTAAAGCCTGCACAATTGGCTGCAACTGCCTCACCAGCGTCGGCACCGCCGCGATACTCACTCGACTTGTGAAACTCTGGACCAGGGCAAGCTGCTGGGTCGGATTCAGATGGACAGGAATGCTGCGTTCCTGAAGCAGGCGTACGTCTGCTTGCAGCTCTTGCATCAGCCCTGCCGTGGAGTTGATCGCCCCCGTTAAGGTAACGATCACAGAAGGGTTTTTGGCTGGATCAAACAGCGTCGGCGAATTCAACACCTCCTGGAGTCGGCTCAACCGCGTCTGCTTGTGCTCCAGTTGAGAACGCAGGGCTGGATCAACCATCAACTGCAAGCGATCGATCTCGGCCTGGGTTTGGGGAATCGCTTGATCCAAGTCTTTGATCTGTTGCAGCGCGGTCGGGATGGGAATTTCACCCGGTTGTGTCGCCGCAATTGTCTGCAAGTCTAGAGTTTCTGGCACCTGCACGAGTTTGCCATCAATGGAGACCGCAAAATCTAGCGCTGTAACTCGACTCTGCGGATCTGATGAATCGCTGGTTGCCATGGTCAGCAGCACTCGGGCGCTGGTTTTCATCGGCTTTTCAAGGTTGTCATAGCCGGTTGCTGCTGTCTCTTGCTGGAAGTAGAGAATTGCAGAAAACCCAGACTCTAGGGTGCGGTTGCTGGCTCGAAAATCCCACCGGAATGACTTGAGTGGGTCAGTCTCCAACAGCTGCTCAATCGAGGGAGGGGTCGCGCCATCAATGGCTTGCTGATCGGGATCGTACAGGTCAAACAGCCCGTCTTCAGACTGGGGAATACTCCAACTGGCGATCGAGTCCTGTTGGCTGTCGTAGGCAAAGATCTGCCAGCGTTTCATCTCTGGAATTTTGGTTGGCAGCAGCAATACCGTGAAACGTCCCTGGCTCAAATGATCGATAAACGTGATTTCCTGAGTGGGTTCATAAAACGGCTTACTCTCCATGTCTATGGCACTGAGGCTATCTTTGACACTTTGAGGAAAGTCTTTGTTGCGGCTGCGTTGATAGCGCACTTCCATTTTGGGTTGTAGGGTGGTGCCAATCAACATAAAGCGATCGAGTAACAGGGTGCGATCGACTAGAGGCACCGGTTGACCCTGGCTGTCTAAAACGACTTGATCGCCGCTGCGTTTAAACACGGCGTTGGCATCGTCTGAGGCGATCGCCTGGCGGAATACGCAGAGAAATCGACCATCTGACACAACTTGAAACGGGGCGTCTGCGGTGAGAATGGCGGTAGACGAGCGATACCGATCAATTTCTTCTGGGCGCACAGTGGCCGGGTTTGTGACAATTTCACCCTTCTGGTTCACGATTGGCAGCGTTGTCAGATCTAAGCCACCAAAGCCCACCTGGGTAATTTCATTGGTGAAATAAAGCTCCTGAGGTTCCTGTAACCAGTTATCGCGATCGCGCACCTTTGTCGCTGTACCACTTGCATCGCCACTGCCCTGATTCAAATTCAAAACTGAGTAATAAATTTTGCGCTGCTGATCCATTGCGAAGGCAATAACGATGCCGTTATGACGAACAATGGTTGAATACCGATAGGCGCGATCGCGGTAAATGGTCGTGAAATTGTCTTGAAAGCTAGATTGAGTAGACATTGGATTCTTTCCTGATTAGTTAGTAGAACTCACCAGTCATCCACAGGAATTAAGCACACTAGAAAGCAAATCAATCACGCATAGAGATCGTTTGTGGTTTCAGCATTGGTAATGCTGAAACCTATTTTTTAGGACTCAGAAATGCGGATTGAATCAAACGAAACTTTGCTGTATGGATAGGGTTACTGAAGCGCTGGTTCCAAAAGGCTTAATGGATGGTCAAATTCGGCCCTGCCATTGCACCTGATTTAACCCACACCCTAAGCAAACAACAGTTGTGCTGTGTTGCCGCTAGCCAGGTTTAGCCCAATATTGTTAGCGGTGAAGCCACTGGTATGGCGCAGTTCCATCAGCAATTGACCCGAGCCAAATCCATCGTTGTTGGCAACGCCATCACCCGAGCGGAAAAAGGTGCTGCTGCCATGGCTGACCACGTCGATCGCGGCGATTCCCTCAAATTGCAGGCGATCGCCCCCGGCACCTGCGGTGAACTGATGCACCACATCACTGTCATCCCCGAGGCGATAGATCACCGTGTCAATGTCGCGATCGCGAAGCGTGCCGGATGGCATATCGCGCCCTAAGTAGAGCGTGTCATCGCCTGCACCGCCCACTAGGATATCGGCTCCCCTGCCGCCAAACAGGGTGTCATTTCCGTCGCCACCGCGCAGAATATCGTCACCGCTGAGACCATACAGGCGGTCATTGCCACCCTGACCATTGATCACATCGTCGGAGTCATGGAAGCCGGAGACCCTATTATCCAGGTCATTCAGGAACGTAACCGTGTTGCGGTTAAATACCACGGTGCGCGTATCATCCGCATTGAACACATCGAAACTGTCCTGAAAGGTGGTTTGACCATCAAATAGGATGTTGCCCAAATCCACCGCAGCCCCGGTCGCTTTGGTCAGATTGTCCAGGTCTTCTAGGGCAACGTCCTTCAGTACGGCTTGGGTATCATTCGCCCCGTCAAAACTGACAACCAGATCGGTGCCAACTTGGGTCAAGAGCAAATTTTTAGCCACCAGATCCGCACCCTCAAACTGGATGGTATCCACTTCCTGAATGACCGCAGGGTCAGGATTTACGCCTCGCCCGATGCCGCTAAACTCAAGCGCAGTGCGGCTTTTTCCCTGGGTCACTACAAAATTGCGCCTGCCGCCATTGCCCAACCACTGTCCCACCAGGTCTGTAAGACCGCCCTGCTCGTCGTCCACAATTGTCAGGGTGCGTGTTTGAGCACCAAGAAGCTGATAATTGGCGCTAGGGGTCAGGGTGATTGTAATCGTTTCAGTTGGTTCAAATAGTTGATCATCGAGAATTTGCAGCAGTATATCAGCACTGTTCTGTCCGGCCGGAATCACCACGCTACCAGACAATGGTACAAAGTCTTGCCCTGCGGTAGCACTTCCACTGACACTGTAGCTGACTATCAAATCGAAATTATCGGCAACGGCGCGCGCTGCATTAACGGTGATCGGGACCACGGGCCCGCCCGCTTCTGAAATCTCGGCGATGGCGATTGGAACAAACGTAACGAGAGGTGGTCGCACGACCAATGGCGGTTGAAAAGCTGAAAATAGATTATTCCCCTGAGTGGCGGCATTGTCTTGAAACGCCAGCCTGACTGTCGTAAGGCTGGCATTATTATTAAAAATCGCGCCGCCAACACCTCGACCATTGGTAAATCCGGCCCCGCCGATGGCCCGATTGTTGACAAAACTGGTGTTGGCAAGGGTCACACTACTACCAGTATCGGCAAAGATGGCACCGCCTAACCCAGCGCCGCCGCCGCCCTGTCCACCTCGACCGCCGCCACCAGGACTATTACCGGCAAAGGTGACTTGACCACTGCCACCCGCGCTGCCAGAGCCGCCATTCCCCCCAAAGTCGCCTCCCTTACCACCTATACCACCTGCTCCAGCCGCTCCAGCCA
>NZ_JADEXE010000264.1 GCF_015207265.1 Nodosilinea sp. LEGE 07298
GGCCCAGCCCGCCCATTTCAGCCCCACCAGCCGCCGCATTTTGATTGGCAGCGGGTTACAGAATGGTCATCACCTGAGTCTAAACGGAGCTACCAACCTGGGCCGCATACCCGGTAGCTTTGGCCAATCGGTGTTCAAAATCGAGCCATCTCACCAACCCCAGGGGCATCAGGTGCAGGGGCCTAATCTAAATGTCACCCACCACTCCGTAGAGGCGGTAATTTTGGGTACCTATCGTCAGGTGTTTGGCCGCGACGTTTTCGATAGCCAGCGGCAGGTGATGGCCGAAACCAAACTTAAAGGAGGCCAGATCACCATGCGTGAGTTTGTGCGGCAGCTGGCCAAATCGCGACCCTTCCGCCAGCTGTACTGGGAAAGCCTTTACATCACCAAGTCGATTGAATATATTCACCGGCGGCTGCTGGGTCGCCCCACCTACGGTCGCGAAGAGCTTAACCGCTACTACGACCTGGTTGGCAAACAGGGCTTTTATGCCCTGATCGACGCCCTGATCGACAGTGATGACTATGCCCAGGCCTTTGGCGATGACGTGGTGCCCTACGAACGTTATCTGACTCCGCGCGGCTACGGCCTGCGATCGCCCCGAGGCCCAGTCGCCTGGTGGAAAGCCCGCGAGAACCCCGCCACTGCGGGAGCCTGGATGGCGACCCATGCTGTGGCCCCCAAACCGAAGCGTGAGCTAGCTATGGCCGTTCCCGCTGCCCATGGTGCCGACTCGTCTCGCAATGGCAGTTCGGCTGCGATCGCGCCGCCGCCCGCAGAGTCTGCTCCAACCGCAGAATCTGCCCAGATAGACACACCGCCCGCAGCGGCGGCAGACCCTCAACCTACTGAGTCCAACGTGCCATGACTACAACCCTCAAACCCGATCGCAATCGAGAGTTAAACCGCTTCCAAACAGCGTTCAAACATCTGCTTAAAAAGCTGCATCAGTTCTATCCGTACCGGCGCTACCGCATTTACATTGGCTGGTTCGGCGGCATCCAAATTCATCCCCGGTAATCTGTCTTCCCCACCTCCCCACCTTTACCATGAGCATCGTCAAACAAGTCATTCTCAATGCAGACGAAGAACTCCGCTACCCCACCCCAGGGGAGCTAAAAATGATTCAAACCTTTTGCAAGTCTGGAGCGGCTCGCATCCAAGTGGTTAAAAACCTGGAGGAAAAAGCTCCCACAATTGTCGAGAAAGGCATTCGGCAGTTTTGGAAAGTTTGCCCCAGAACCCCCAGCAACTCTGGCAGTCGGCTCAAGACCGCCTCAGCCAAGCGAGATGTGGGTTGGTACATTCGCCTGATTAGCTACTGCCTGATTGCAGGCAACGGCCAGCCCTTGCAAGAGATTGGCCTCACCGGCATGAAAGAGCTTTATGGCAATGTGGGCATCCCCCTAACCAACATTTCGCAGTTTATGAAGTGTCTAAAAGCAGAGGCGATCAAACAACTGGATGAGGCCGATGCCGCAGAGGTAATTCCCTACTTTGATCAAATCATCCAGGAAATTGCTCTTCCAGGTCCACCTTACTTTGTCAACGATGTCGGTGGAGAGAGTATTCCAGTCTAGGAAAAGTGCCCTAGACCTCGCTGTTATCCCAAGTTCAGAACGGGATAGGCGGCCTTAGGCAGCTTCTGGAAATCAGTTTCTCCTATGGTGGGCAGTGCCCACCATACAGCGGCTGGAGTCGCTGGATATTCCCTGGGATTTTTCTTACCAGCGGCAAAATGCTACGTCTGGACTGGGTTTATATCCCATACATTTTTGCTTCAAGAGGACGACATTATGACCACTTCTTTAGGGGCATTGCAACCGCCCCGAGACTGGCTATTTACCCTCGATGACTGGCTCAAACGCGATCGCTTTGTGTTTATTGGCTGGTCTGGTTTACTGCTGTTTCCCTGTGCCTACCTGTCACTGGGAGCCTGGTTTACCGGCACCACCTTTGTCACCTCCTGGTACACCCACGGGCTGGTCACCTCCTATTTAGAAGGCTGTAATTTCTTAACTGCCGCCGTCTCTACCCCGGCAGAAAGCATGGGGCACTCCCTGCTATTTCTCTGGGGGCCTGAGGCCAACGGCGACTTTGTCCGCTGGTGCCAGATTGGCGGCCTGTGGAACTTTACCGCCTTTCACGGCATTTTTGCCCTGATGGGCTTTATGCTGCGGCAGATTGAAGTTGCCCGCCTGGTAGGGCTGCGACCCTATAATGCGATCGCATTTTCGGCCCCGATTGCCGTTTTTGTGGCCACTTTTTTAGCCTATCCCCTAGGGCAGTCGAGCTGGTTTTTTGGTCCCAGCTTTGGCGTCACCGCTATCTTTCGATTTCTCCTGTTTTTTCAGGGGTTTCATAATTACACCCTCAACCCCTTTCACATGATGGGGGTCGCCGGAGTGCTAGGAGCAGCTCTGCTTTGCGCCATCCATGGCGCAACCGTACAAAACACGCTGTTTAAAGACTCAGACGGACGAAATACCTTTCGAGGGTTTTCCACCGCCCAGGCTGAAGAAACCTATTCTATGGTGACCGCCAATCGGTTTTGGTCCCAGATTTTTGGCATTGCCTTTTCGAATAAGCGATGGCTGCATTTCTTCATGCTGTTTGTGCCGGTCACCGGGCTGTGGATGAGCGCCATTGGCATGATTGGGCTGGCCTTTAACCTGCGCGCCTACGACTTTGTCAGCCAAGAAATTCGTGCTGCCCAAGACCCAGAGTTCGAGACGTTTTACACCAAAAACATTCTGCTCAACGAGGGCTTACGCGCCTGGATCTCTGAGCTAGATCAGCCCGCCAAAAAGTTTGTCTTCCCCGAAGAAGTGCTGCCCCGAGGATTTGGGGAATAGGACAGGTGTCAGGTGTCAGGTACAGGGTACAGGGTACAGGGTGCAAGGTTTTAGAAAGACCGTGAACCGTAAACCTTGCACCCGAAACCCAAAACCCGAAACCCGATCCCCCTCCCCCATTCATTATTGACCGCTTTCATGGAGATTTAACCCTGTGGAAACCCCATTAGAACCCACGGCTTCTGCGCTTAAGAATATTTCTCTTAATACCCTCACTCCCTTTGTCAATGAACGCGATCGCACCGCCCCTCCCAAGGCGGGCTACGACGAGGAATCTAGCGGCTACGCCTGGTGGGCCGGCAATGCCCGCCTGATTACCACCGAGTTGACGGGGCGCTTTCTTGGTGCCCACGTGGCTCACGCCGCTTTGCTGGCGTTTTGGGCTGGCGGCATGCTGCTGTTTGAGGTGTCTCACTACAACGAAGCCCAGCCCATGTATGAGCAGGGCTGCATTCTCATGCCCCACATTGCCACCCTGGGCTTTGGCGTCGGCCACGGGGGCGAGGTGACGGATATTTTTCCCTTCTTTGCCATTGGTGTGGCCCACCTGATTGGCTCGGCAGTGCTGGGCTTTGGCGGGGTCTACCACGCCCTGCGGGGGCCTGAAAAGCTCTCGGGCTTTTTTGAATTTGACTGGAGCGATCGCGCCAAGGTGGCCCAGATTTTGGGCTTTCACATCGGCGTGCTGGGAATTTGCGCCCTGCTGTTTGTCTGCAAAGCCATGTTTTGGGGTGGTCTGTACGACCCCTGGGCACCCGGCGGCGGCGACGTGCGACTGATTACCAACCCCACCCTCGACCCTCGGATCATCTTTGGTTACCTACTGCGCGATCCTTTGGGCGGCAGCGGCTGGATTGTGGGCGTTGACAATTTAGAAGACATTATTGGCGGCCATATTTGGGTCGGCTCGCTGCTAATCATAGGTGGCATTTGGCACATTTTGGTGCCGCCCCTGCGCTGGACCCACAACCTCTTTCCCTGGAGCGGCGAAACCTATTTAGCCCAGAGTTTGGGCAACATTGCCGGTCAAGCCTTCATTGCCACCGCCTTTATTTGGTTCAACAACACGGCCTATCCCAGCGTGTTTTATGGCCCGACCACGCCCGAGTCATCCCAGGCTCAGTCGCTGGTTTTCTTAGTGCGCGACCAGGGTCTCGGGGCCGATGTGGCCTCGGCCCAAGGGCCAACGGGGTTGGGTAAGTACCTCCAGCGATCGCCCTCGGGTGAAATTATCTTTGGCGGTGAAACCATGCGCTTTTGGTCGGTCAAAGCCCCCTGGCTAGAGCCCCTGCGCGGCACCAACGGCCTCGATCTAGAGAAGTTGAGAAACGATGTGCAGCCCTGGCAGGTGCGCCGCGCCGCCGAATACATGACCCACGCGCCCATTGGCTCGATCAACTCGGTGGGGGGCCTGGCGACCGAAACCAATGCCTTTAACTACGTTTCGCCACGCACCTGGCTGGCCTCGGCCCACTTTGTTTTCGCCTTTTTCTTTTTGGTGGGGCACCTGTGGCACGCGGGGCTGGCCCGAGCTACGGCAGCGGGCTACATTACCGGCCTCGATCGCGAAAACGAGCCGGTGCTCTCCATGCCCCCGATTGACCCCAGTGAACGATCGGCGTAACTGCGATCGCGGGTGGATCTCGCTATCCCGATTCACCCGCTTTTTCAGGCCTGGTGCGATCGCTCCACGGGGTTAGGAGATCTCTGGGAAAGAAAATACCAGCTTCAATCCAGCGACTGTAGCCGCTGTAGGGTGGGCACCGCCCACCATTCGGGATAACTATTCTCCAGAAGTCGCCCTACCGCTGCTGAGCTGAGCCTGAGGCCAAAAGAACGCCAAAAAGAACGCCAACCGTCACACAAGTTTTATATAAGGAGAACGACCAAATGGGACTCCCCTGGTATCGCGTCCATACCTCGGTCATCAACGACCCAGGGCGACTACTCGCCGTCCACCTAATGCACAATGCCCTCTGTGCGGGGTTTGCCGGGTCAATGCTGCTGTTCGAGCTGGCCCGTTATGACCCCACCGACCCGGTGCTAAACCCTATGTGGCGGCAAGGTTGTTTCCTCATGCCCTTCGTCGCCCGCCTGGGGGTCACCAACTCTTGGCAGGGCTGGAGCATCACCGGAGACACCTTTGCCGACCCCGGCTTTTGGACCTTCGAGACCGTTGCTGCGGCCCACATCATCTTTTCTGGGCTAGAGTTCTTAGCCGCCTGCTGGCACTGGGTCTATTGGGATGTGGCCACCTTTTTCGACCCCAAAACCGATGAACCCGTCCTCGACTTACCCAAAATTTTTGGCATTCATCTACTGTTGGCGGGGCTAGTCTGCTTTGGTTTCGGGGCGTTTCACCTCACCGGCCTCTTTGGCCCCGGCATGTGGGTCTCCGATCCCTTTGGCCTGACCGGCCATGTTCAGGGGGTGGCTCCCGAGTGGGGGCCAGCCGGGTTTAACCCCCAAAACCCAGGGGGCGTAGTGGCCCACCATATCGCGGTGGGGCTGGTCGCCATCATCGGCGGGTTGTTCCACATTGTGGTGCGACCGTCTGAATACCTCTACCGGGGCTTGAGCATGGGCAATCTAGAATCGGTGTTGGCCAGTAGCTTAGCCGTATTTTTCTGCGCTGGATTTATCGCCACCGGCACCATGTGGTACGGCACCGCCACCACCCCCATAGAGCTGTGGGGCCCCACCCGCTACCAGTGGGATCAGGCCTACTTCCAAAAGGAAATTAACCGACGGGTGCAGTCTGCGGTAGAAGCGGGCAAGTCCCAGGCCGAAGCCTGGTCAGCCATTCCCGAAAAACTGGCCTTCTATGACTATGTCGGCAACAGTCCAGCTAAGGGAGGCTTGTTCCGGGTGGGGCGCATGGTCGATGGCGATGGCTTACCCACGGTTTGGCTAGGGCATCCTGCCTTCAAAGACAAAGAAGGTCGAGACCTCTCGGTTCGGCGCATCCCCAACTTCTTCGAGAACTTCCCCGTTCTGCTTACCGATCGCGATGGCCTGGTTCGAGCCGACATTCCCTTCCGCCGCACCGATGCCAAATACAGCTTTGAGCAAACGGGCGTTACGGTTAGCTTCTTGGGCGGTCAGCTCAATGGTCAAACCTTTACCGACCCGACACAGGTCAAGCAATACGCCCGCAAAGCGCAAATGGGCGAACCCTTTGAGTTCGATCGCGCTGTCTACAACTCCGATGGGGCCTTTAGAACCAGCAATCGCGGCTTCTTTGCCTTCTTTCACGCCTGCTTTGCCCTAGTTTGGTTCTTTGGCCACATCTGGCACGGTCTACGAGCCCTCTTTAAGGATGTGTTCTCGGGTATCAACCCCGATTTAAGCGCTGAGCAGGTGGAATGGGGCTACTTCCAAAAAGTAGGCGATCCCACCTCTCGCCAAACTAAACCTCTGTAGGTGCGATCGCAGGTGCGTCACGGCCCCGCCTGACGCACCACAGCCCCGCTCCTTAGCAACCCTAAACTCAATCAAACTCAGACCATGCAACAAAAGTATGTCTCGAAGAAAGTAGCTCCAATCCAGTATTTTCTGCGGCAATACAACTCCGAAGCCGGACGAGTCACCCGTGGCTGGGGCACAACCCCCTTTATGGCTTTTCTAATGGTGATGCTGTTTTTGTTTTTGCTGATTATCTTGCAGCTCTACAACGGCACCATTCTGCTAGACGGAGTCAATGTCAACTGGCCCGGGCCAAATCTTTAGATCAGCGAGGTCACCTCATGCTTCCCGCTCTTTATCTTGCCTATGGCGAAGGGCAAGCTGCCTCTACTGCTAGCGGCATCTTTCTCGCCTTGGTGGTGTTTACCCTAGGTTGTCTAGCCTTCATTTTCTATGGCTACAAAACCTACCCCGCCGATCGCAAATAGTACCTGACCAACCTAATTTTGACAGGCTCTAACGGGTTAAAGGTGCAGGGTTTACGGTATACGGTTCTGGGAACTGCCGTGAACCATATACCCTGCACCGTAAACCTTGAGCCGCACTAATCTATCACCTTTGCCCATCCGATCCTGGTATCAATATTCCCAGGATCTTCATAGTTTTTTGCTCTAATACGTTCATTGCTGTGTTGAGATTTTTCATTCATAAACCATGACTACCACTCTTCAACGTCAAGACACAAACGTCTGGGAGAGCTTTTGTCAGTGGGTCACCAGCACCGAAAATCGGCTATATGTTGGCTGGTTTGGAGTCTTGATGATTCCTCTACTAAGCGTTTCCACCATTGTTTTCGTAACGGCCTTCATCGCGGCACCACCAGTTGATATCGACGGTATTCGTGAGCCCCTATCAGGTTCCTTGCTGTACGGCAACAACATCATTACCGCCGCAGTCGTACCCTCATCTAATGCTATCGGCCTGCACTTTTACCCGATTTGGGAAGCCGCAACCCTAGATGAGTGGCTCTATAATGGCGGCCCCTATCAAATGATTGCCTTCCACTACATTCCTGCTCTGCTCTGCTACATGGGGCGCGAGTGGGAACTCAGCTACCGACTAGGCATGCGCCCCTGGATTTGTGTTGCCTACAGCGCGCCGGTTGCTGCCACCACCTCGGTATTTTTGATCTATCCCATTGGTCAGGGCAGCTTTTCCGATGGGTTACCCATGGGCATTAGCGGCACCTTCAACTTTATGTTCGTCTTTCAAGCAGAGCACAATATTTTGATGCATCCGTTTCACATGCTGGGGGTTGCAGGGGTTTTAGGAGGCTCTTTGTTCTGCGCCATGCATGGGTCTTTGGTGACCTCAAGCCTGATTCGAGAAACCACCGACAGTGAGTCTCAAAACTCAGGCTACCGATTTGGACAAGAAGAAGAAACCTACAACATTCTGGCGGCCCACGGCTACTTTGGTCGCCTAATTTTTCAATATGCCAGCTTCAACAATTCTCGCTGGCTGCACTTTTTCTTGGCGGCCTGGCCAGTAGTCTGTATTTGGTTTGTGGCCCTGGGCATTAGCACTATGGCCTTCAACCTCAACGGGTTCAACTTCAACCACTCCATTCTCGATTCCCAAGGGCGAGTGCTGCCTAGCTGGGCCGATGTGGTCAACCGAGCTAACTTGGGATTTGAGGTGATGCACGAACGCAACGCCCACAACTTCCCGCTAGATCTCGCCAGCGGCCCAGCCATTCCGGTGGCCTTACAGTCCCCGGTGATTCAGGGTTAGGCGATCTGATCGCCCGAACAAATACGAATGGCGTAGGAGTGCTCTTGACCAAGAGCACTCCTTTTTGTGGCGTTGCATAATATTTCTCAAGGATACCCAGAGCCCGATCGCACCGTTCAGTAAGAAAGGTCTTAAAAGTAAGGGGTTTACGGTTTAGTCATCCAGATCCTGGCACAGGGCCAAGGTCGAGGTATAGGGTTCTGGTTGGGTGGTGAGATAGTTGTTGATCCACCGACAGGCAAAGGTTAGGTAGTCCACCGTCAACGCCTCCTGTACATTCCATAGGGCGATGGTTTGGTCAAAGGATCCGGTGAGGATCTCGGTGCCGTCGGGGCTAAAGCTGAGGTCTCGCACTCGCCCCTGGTGGCCAGGCAGCATTGCGATTTCCTCACCACTGGCTAGATCTACCAGCTTAATTTGCCAAACTTCTAGGCCCTGACGCCAGGCAATAGTGGCTAGGCGCTTGCCGTCGGGGCTGAAGGCGGTGGCTCCAAGAAAGTCGGCGTCTTCGGCTGGGGGTGTAAACGTTTGCAGCGGCTTGCCGTCGAGACTCCACACCCGCAGCAGCTCGTTATTGACCGTAGCGATCGCCTGGCCGTCGGGGCTCCAGGTGAGACTATTCACCCGCCCCACCTCAAGGGTTCGCAAAGGTTCTAGGCGATCGCCCTCGATGCTCCACAGCCGCAGCGAGTTTTGCCCAGCGGTGGCTAGCTGAGTGCCATAGGGGCTAAACCGGGGAAACGTCGTGGAACTCTGGCCCACCTGGAGGGTGTGGAGGAGTTGCCCTTGGCGATTCCACAGATTGACGGTACCGTCGAGGCTAGTGGAGGCAATCAAGTTGCCGTCGGGGCTGATGTCGGCTCCGTAAACGGCGTCGGGGTGGCCTGTTAGGGTATGGAGAAGCTGCCCCTCGCGGCTCCAGATCTTCAGGGTATTGTCGGCGCTGCCCGAGACAATGTAGCTGCCGTCGGGGCTGACGGCCACCGTCCAGGCTTCGACCTCGTGACGACCCAGGGTGCGTATTAGGTCGCCCTGGCGGCTCCACAGGCGAATATGGCCGCTGAGGCTGGAAGAAACGATGCGATCGCCCGTGGGGTCAAACACCACCTGGGTGATGAAGTCATCGCCCGTAGGCAGTCGCTGCACCAGGGGATTGGTGGGCTGCCACAGTCGCACCGAGTTGTCCCAACTGGCGGTGGCTACCGTTGCCGCCCCATCCCCCGCCCAAATATCGAC
>NZ_JADEXE010000265.1 GCF_015207265.1 Nodosilinea sp. LEGE 07298
GGGCTAGGGAGCCAAGCAATTCGGAATGGTGGGCATATTTCAGCCGTCTAGTACTAGGAGCATTGCGAGTGCCTACTCAGTATAGGTTTAGGCAAGGTATTCCCCTGTGTGTAGCCCCAAGCCTACGTTGTCTGCGGGTAGAATAATCTGAACCTGCGCCGTCCTCTCCTTTGGGTCACAAATGCCCCTTGACTCTATTCATAACGTTATTCACCAGCTAGAGCAGCAGCCTCGTTGGCGCAGTCGGGGGCAGTTTCGCCAGGTGCTCAACCACTGGACTGCTGTGGTCGGGGAAGGGGTAGCCCGTCAGGCTGCCCCAGTGCGCCTCGATCAAGATGTGCTGCATGTGGCGGTAGTCAACCCTATGTGGGCGCAAACGCTGACCCTAGAGCGCCTGCGCATTCTCGCCAAGCTCAACGATCGCCTTAATCTCAACCTCAGCGACATTCGCTTTTCTAGCGGCGACTGGTATCGGCAGAAAAAGGCGACCTCACCAACCCGACTACCACTGTCTTCTCCCTCAGAACTACCGGAATGGCTACGGCAGCACCCCAGTTTTGAACCTCAATCCATACCGCGATCGGTTCAACGTCCCGACACACCCCAAGCAAGCTTTCAACGCTGGGCCAGCATGACTCAGCAACTCGCAGCGCAGCAGCCCCTTTGCCCTCAGTGCCGCTGTTCCTGTCCCATGGGAGAACTCAAGCGCTGGGGACGATGCAGCATTTGTGCTGTGCAGGGGTTTAAAGGCCCAGTGGGGCGACATTCTGTATAGCGGGCTGGATAACGGGGCTAACGCCAAAGACTGCCGCGAAGCGATCGATCACGACGGGCTGTACGGCAGCCACCGTGATGCCAGGGCAAAACTGGACTAGGCTGCCCACGGCTTTGTCGGTAATGCCGCAGGGGGCGATCGCATCAAACCCGCTCAAATCAGGGCATACATTCAGCGCAAAGCCGTGCATTGTAACCCAGCGGCTGACCTTAATGCCGATTGCCGCCAGCTTGCGATCGCCTACCCATACCCCCGTCAGCCCCGCCTGTCGCCCTGCCGCTACGCCAAATTCTGCCAGGGTTTGAATTAGCACTTCTTCAAGCTGGCGCAGGTACCAGTGCAGGTCGCTCTGGTGCTGCTTGAGGTTGAGAATAGGGTAGCCCACCAGCTGGCCAGGGCAGTGATGGGTAACTTCACCGCCCCGCTCAGTGCGAAACAGAGGGTAGGGCAGCGCGTCTGGCGGTACCTTGAGGTGATCTAGCGTAGAGCCCTGGCCTAGGGTGTATACCCCAGGATGCTCGACCAGCAGCAGGCGATCGGGCTGAGGCGAGTCGCGATGGCTCTGTACTAAGTTTTTTTGCAATATCCAAACATCGGCAAAGGGCACTAACCCCAAGGTATAAACATCGCAGAATAGCCTTGATCCCCGACCGTTTTGCTCCATTCTTGTCAACCGTAAATTAGCGCAAATGCTCTATTTCTCAAGGTTTGGCAATCAAGAATTATCAACCCATGCAAAGGATTCTAACGGACGTTGTTGTGCAGAATACAAGGTGTTAGGGTGAAACCATGGGCCGACGTATCAAGGAGTCCGCTTTATGAAGCTGGTAATCCATGGCAGAAATATTGAGATCACAGACGCGATTCGGGAGCATGTAGAGCAAAAAATCCTCAAGGCGGTGAGCCACTTCAAACACCTCACCAACGAGGTCGACGTTCATTTATCCGTCGCTAAAAACCCCAGAATTGGGGCCAGTCAGTCCGCCGAGGTCACGCTATTTGTAGACGGTGCCGTTGTTAGAGCCCAAGAAAGCAGCGAAAGCCTCTACGCCAGCATCGACCTGGTTGCTGACAAAATCAGCCGCCAGTTGCGCAAGTTTAAAGAAAAGCGCAACAATCGCATGCAGGGCAATCTGGGCAAAACTACCGAAGCTTATCTCAACGAAGCCCCGGCGACTGATGTGACCCAGGTGCTCAGCACCAGTGAGCCTCAGTTACCCGACGAAGTCATTCGAGCCAAGTACTTCGCTATGGCCCCCATGACCGTGACAGAAGCTCTGGAACAGCTTGTGCTCATTGACCACGATTTCTACATGTTTCTGAATGCAGAAACCCAGGAAATGAACGTAATCTATGAGCGCAACCATGGCGGCTACGGGCTAATTCAGCCCCGCAAAGCCAATCAAAATGGCCACCTCAACAACAATGGCAGCAAAGCAAAGCACTCCGCTGAAGCCGCTACTCACAGCTAGTCATTGTGTTAATCACCTATACCAAGCCCCAGATCTCCTTGGTCGGAATCTGGGGCTTTTGTAGTTGACAGAATCCTAGCTTCTTGCAGGGGCGGCGAAACAGCCTTGCGCATTCCCCAAAAGAAACCGGGGTTACTAAGTCAGAGGCTTCTAGCTGGCAGACGTTGCCGACAGCAGGGGTTCTACACCGCCCTGGGCATCGAGGGCAAACAGATCGTCGCAGCCGCCCACGTGGTGATCGTTGATGAAAATTTGCGGCAGCGATCGCCGCCCGTTGGCCCGCTTAGACATTTCGTTGCGGGCTGCTTCATCCCCATCAATGCAGTATTCGGTGTAGTCAATACCCTTTTGATCGAGCAGGCGCTTAGCGCGAATACAGAAGGGGCAGCTGCTCCAGGTATAAATTTCGACGGTGGGGTTCATGGCACGCCTCCGGGGTAATGTTTCAAGTTCTTTACATTATCCTAGTCTTTCATGCTGTGGAGGTGTAAGGGTCGCAGGTTTGAGGTTTGAGGTTTGAGGTTTGAGGTTTCAGGTTTGAGGTTTCAGGTTTGAGGTAAGCCTCAAACCCTGCACCCGAAACCCTGCACCCGAAACCCTGCACCCAAAACCCTGCACCCAAAACCCTGCACCCAAAACCCTGCACCCAAAACCCTGCACCTGAAACCCTATCCGCTCCCCTTCAGCGCGTGGGCGATCGCATCGACCACCCGCGACACCGCCACAATCTCCAGGCCGTCTACTTTGACAGACTGGCCCTTGGGCACGATCGCTCGCTTAAAGCCCAGCTTGGCGGCCTCCTTTAGCCGCAGCTCCAGCTGAGAGATGGGTCGCACCTGACCGCCCAGGCCCACTTCGCCGATTAGCACCAGTTCTGGATCGACGAGGCGATCGCGAAAGCTAGCCACTACCGAAATCGCCACGCCCAAATCCGCCGCCGGTTCGCCCACCGCCAGCCCGCCCGACGACGCCACGTAGGCATCCAGCTTAGAGAGGGGAATACCCACCCGCTTCTCCAGCACCGCCAGAATTTGCAGCAGCCGGTTGTACTCAATGCCCGTAGTTGAGCGACGGGGCGAGCTGTAGCTGGTGGGGCTAACCAGCGATTGCAGCTCTACCACCAGGGGTCGGGTGCCCTCGCAGGCGACGATGGTGGCAATCCCCGGCACCTGCTCATCGCGGTTGCCCAAAAATAGGGCCGAGGGGTTGCTGATTTCAGCCAGGCCGCGATCGACCATTTCAAACACGCCCAGCTCGTGGGTAGCCCCAAAGCGGTTTTTGACCGAGCGCAGCAGGCGGTGGCTGGCAAAGCGATCGCCCTCGAAGTACAGCACCGTATCCACCAGGTGCTCGAGCACTTTCGGGCCTGCGATCGCCCCCTCCTTGGTCACGTGGCCGACAATAAACAGCGAAATATTCGCCCGTTTCGCCAGCTGCATCAGCGCCGATGTACATTCCCGCACCTGTGACACCGATCCCGGAGCCGAGGTCAGCGCCGCGTAGTACAGCGCCTGAATACTGTCGATAATCGCTACCGTGGGCTTCAGCGACTCCAGCTCCATCAAAATGGTCTCTAAATCGATCTCCGGCAGCAGAAACAGCTGCGAGTCCACCGCCTCTATTCCAGAGGGCTCGAACTCCTCCGGCTCTGTCTCTTCCTTTCCTTTTTCCCTCTTCCCTTTTCCCTTTTTTTCCCTACCCCCTACCCCGTCACGCTCCACTGGCCCCAGCCGCTGCCACCGCAGCTTCACCTGCTGGCCTGACTCTTCCGCACAGACGTACAGCACTCGCTGTCGTGCCGCCAGCTGGTTGGCCACCTGCAAGAGTAAGGTCGACTTGCCAATGCCAGGGTCGCCCCCCAGCAGTACCAGCGACCCCGGCACAATACCGCCCCCTAGTACCCGATCTAGCTCTCCATAGCCCGAGGGCAGCCGCGCTTGCGGATGGTCCTGGATTTGGTTGAGGGTCATGGCCAGGCGCGGCTGGCTGGCTTTAGTCGCGGTAGACGCACCACGGCTACGCCCTAACGCCGAAGCCCTCGCTGTGGTTTCCTTGGCCGGTTGAGCCTGCTCGACTAAAGAGTTCCAGCTGTTGCAGACCGGGCAGCGGCCAAAGTACTGGGGCGACTCTGCCCCGCATTCATTGCAGACAAAAATTGAGCGCGATTTCGCCATTACTCTCCTTACGCTGTGAATAAATTAGGACGCTCTCAGCGCCTAACGCAGTGCCACCAACCCGCAATGAACCTTAAAAAAGCCTGAAGCACAGGTGCTCCTGGCATTCAGCATGAATCAATACACATAGAATAAACAAATGTTTCAGGCCCTGCTTAAGCAGCATTTGGGCCTATCTCACCAGCGGTGCCTCTGGCCACATAGCGCAATCGACTAATTAGCTTTCAAAAGTTAATCATTAAATGTTGCGATTATTTATAGAATATGACGTTACGTAGGGAGCTTTGAAAGCCTTGGAAAACAATAAAGAAAAAATTCTCGTAGTCGATGATGAGGCCAGCATTCGGCGCATCCTTGAAACTCGACTATCTATGATTGGCTATGACGTTGTCACCGCTGCCGATGGCGAAGAAGCCCTAGAAACCTTCCGCAATGCCGCTCCTGACCTGGTGGTGCTCGATGTGATGATGCCTAAGCTCGACGGCTACGGCGTCTGCCAGGAGCTGCGCAAAGAGTCCGATATCCCTATTATTATGCTCACGGCCTTGGGCGATGTGGCCGATCGCATCACCGGCCTAGAACTGGGGGCCGACGACTACGTCGTCAAGCCCTTCTCACCCAAAGAGCTAGAGGCCCGCATTCGCTCGGTGCTGCGCCGGGTTGATAAAACCGGCATGACCGGCATCCCCAGCTCTGGCGTCATCTCCGTCAACACCATCCGCATCGATACCAACAAGCGCCAGGTATACAAGGGCGACGAGCGCATTCGCTTGACCGGTATGGAGTTCAGCCTGCTAGAGCTGCTGGTCAGCCGCTCTGGTGAACCCTTCTCCCGCTCTGAAATTTTGCAGGAAGTATGGGGCTACACCCCCGAGCGCCACGTCGATACCCGTGTGGTCGATGTGCATATTTCGCGCCTGCGGGCCAAGCTCGAAGACGACCCCAGCAACCCCGAACTCATCCTCACGGCCCGAGGTACCGGCTACCTGTTTCAGCGGATAGTGGAACCCGGCGAAGAATAGTCGGTAGGGTAGTCTGCTAGAATTTGCTCAGGTTTTTAACAGATTTAGCAGATGGGTTTTAACCGGGCACGCATTGCCATTGACGCGATGGGGGGCGACTTTGCCCCTGGCGAAATTGTCGCAGGGGCCATTCGCGCCAAGGCCGAGCTAGATGTCGATGTAGCCCTGGTCGGCGATATCGATCAAATTAAAGCGTCAACCGCCAATGTTGATCAGATCCAGGGTATTGAGCTTGTGCCCGCCGAAGGCAGTATTGAAATGCACGAAGAGCCCCTCAGCGCTCTGCGTCGCAAGCCCCAGGCCTCGATCAATGTGGCGATGGATTTGGTCAAGCGCAACGAGGCCGATGCCGTTGTATCGGCAGGGCACTCGGGGGCGGCGATGGCGGCAGCGTTGCTGCGATTGGGCCGACTCAAGGGCATTGACCGACCGGCGATCGGGGCGGTATTTCCGACTGTGGTGGCCAATAAGTCGGTGCTGATTTTAGATGTGGGGGCCAACGTAGACTGTCGGCCCAAGTATCTAGAGCAGTTCGCCATGATGGGCACCATCTACTCGCGCTACGTGCTCGGGGTTGAGCACCCCCGCGTCGGGTTGATCAATATTGGCGAAGAGCCCAGCAAAGGCAACGATGCCGCGCTCAGAGCACACCAGCTGCTCGAAGAAAACCCCAATATTCCGTTTGCTGGCAATGCCGAGGGGCGCGACATTCTCTCTGGCCAGTTCGATGTAGTCGTCTGCGACGGCTTTGTGGGCAACGTGCTGCTCAAGTTTGCCGAAGCTGTAGGTGAATCGGTGCTGCAGATTTTGCGCGAAGAACTGCCCCAGGGCGTGCGCGGCAAGATTGGGGCCTCTATTCTGAAGCCCAACCTGCGCCGCATTAAGCAGCGGGTAGACCATGCCGAACACGGTGGCGGTCTACTGCTGGGGGTGGCTGGGGTTACGGTGATTAGCCACGGTAGTTCCCAAGCACCGTCAGTATTTAACGCCATTCGCCTGGCTAAAGAAGCCGTCGACAACCGCGTTCAAGACCGCATTCAGGCGCAGTACCAGCGGGTGGCCATGCCCGCAGCAGACGGAGAATAACCCGTGGAACAGTTTATGCCCGGCGTGTCACTGGTGGGCAGTGGTTCGGCCTGTTTAAGCGTACAACTCACCAACGATGAACTCAGCCAGCGCGTTGATACCTCCGACGAGTGGATTGCAGCTCGCACCGGCATTCGTCAGCGGCACTTAGCTGCGCCTACGGATTCCCTCTCGTCTCTCGCGACTGAAGCCGCTCGAAATGCGCTGTCCATGGCTGATCTGAGCGCTGAGGAGGTAGATTTAATTCTGCTTGCCACCTCGACGCCTGACGACCTGTTCGGCACTGCCTGCCAGGTCCAGGCGGCTTTGGGCGCTACTCGGGCTGTAGCCTTTGACCTCACCGCCGCTTGTTCTGGGTTTGTGTTTGCCCTGGTCACAGCGGCCCAGTATATTCGTACCGGGGTGTTCAAGAACGTGGTGGTGATTGGGGCCGACGTGCTCTCTCGTTGGACCGACTGGGACGATCGCACCACCTGCGTACTTTTTGGCGATGGGGCTGGGGCCGTAGTGCTGCGGGCCAGTGAGCGCGATCGCCTGCTGGGCTTTGAGCTGTGCAGCGATGGCTCCCTCAACCACTGCCTCAATTTGGCCTACCAGCCCGAAACCGCCCCGCTGGTGGAAAACATTGACGTTCAAATGGGCACCTTCTCGCCGATCACTATGAACGGGCGCGAAGTCTACAAGTTCGCCGTTAGCCGCGTTCCCGAAGTCATTGAAAAAGCTCTCTTCCGGGCCAGTCTCACCACCGCAGATATTGACTGGCTGGTGCTGCACCAGGCTAACCAGCGTATTCTTGATGCTGTGGCCACTCGGCTGGGCGTGCCCTCCGATCGCGTGGTCAGCAATATGGCTCGACACGGCAATACGTCTGCTGCCTCCATCCCCCTCGCCCTCGACGAAGCCGTACGGGCGGGCAAGATTCAGACCGGCGATGTCATTGCTACCGCTGGGTTTGGGGCTGGCCTCACCTGGGGTTCTGTCATTATTCAGTGGCGCTAACAGTCGCGCTAAAGTGACGCTGACCGCACCTGTTTCAGGCGAACATTTTGTGAGACAGTATTGCTTTGCAGAGTAAGTAAGGTACTGGCATGGCAAACGCAGCGTGGGTGTTTCCTGGGCAGGGTTCCCAGGCGATCGGCATGGGAGCAGATTTAGCTAAAGTCTCCCTGGCCCAAGAACGCTTTGCCGAAGCTGAGTCGGTGCTGGGCTGGTCAGTGCTCGACATCGTTCAGGATACTGACGATAAGGTCTCCAGCACGCTCTACACCCAGCCCTGTCTGTACGTCATCGAAAGCATTCTGGTCGACTTGCTTAAGGCTCAGGGGCACCAACCCGCCGTGGTAGCCGGCCACAGCCTGGGAGAATACGTGGCGCTCTACGCCGCTGGGGTGTTTGACTTTGCTACCGGGCTGACCCTGGTGCAGCGCCGTTCAGAACTAATGGCCCAGGCTTCTGACGGCATGATGGCGGCCCTGCTGGGGTTTGACGCCGACGCCCTAGCAGCCAAAATTGAGGCGACACCGGGCGTTGTGCTGGCCAATGACAATAACCCTGGCCAGGTCGTAATTTCGGGCACTCCCGAGGCCGTTACCAATGTCATGGAGAGCGTAAAGGCCAAGCGCGCCGTGAAGCTCAATGTTAGCGGGGCCTTCCACTCACCGCTGATGGCCGATGCTGCCGCTACCTTTGAGCAAGTGTTGGCCCCTGCGGCCTTTGCCACCGCGCAGGTGCCCGTGCTCTCTAACGTCGACCCCACCCCCGCTACCGATGGGGCAGTGCTGAAACAGCGCCTGGTGCAGCAGATGACAGGCTCAGTACGCTGGCGCGAAATTACGCTGGCCTTGCCAGAACTAGGCATCGATACGGTGGTAGAGATAGGGCCAGGCAATGTGCTGACAGGGCTGACTAAGCGCACCTGTCGCGATCTGGCTTTGGTGAATGTGGGCAATCTGGAACAGGTAGAGGGGTTGTCGAGCTGAGTTGACCATTACCGCTATTCCCTTCCCTGGGAGTGAGAGACTTGGAGAGATCTTTCAGAATGGGCCTGAGATGAGCCGCGATCGCGAACCTCCCGTCAATTTGCTGTGGTACCACCTGTTTAAGTGGTCGGTGGTGAGCCCCATGCTGGGCCTGTATTTTCGGGGTCGGGTCTATGGTGCAGACCAAGTGCCCAAAGCGGGGCCGCTAATTGTGGTGGCCAACCACGCCAGCGACTTCGACCCGCCGCTGCTCTCCGCCGCCGTGCGCCGTCCAGTCTCTTATATGGCCAAGGAAGAGCTGTTTAAGGTGCCCGTGCTGAACCAGGCGATTCGCCTTTACGGGGCCTACCCGGTTAAACGAGGTAGTGCCGATCGCAGCGCCATTCGCGAGGCCCTGAAACAGCTTGAGCAGGGCTGGGCCGTGGGCATCTTTCTCCAGGGCACCCGTACGCCCGATGGACGCATTCCAGAGCCAAAAATTGGCGCAGCGCTGATTGCAGCCAAAACTCAAGCCCCGCTGCTGCCGGTCAGCCTCTGGGGCACCCAGCAAATTTTCAAAAAAGGGTCCTCTATCCCGCGTCCTGCTCCCCTCACTATTCGCATCGGTTCCCCGATCGCGCCGCCCCTCTCCACTGCTCGCGAGGGGTTAGAAGCCATCACCACCCAATGCGCCGCTGAAATTCACCGCCTCCACGACCTTGGCCGCTAATCCCTCTCACCGACCCATCCACCCATCC
>NZ_JADEXE010000026.1 GCF_015207265.1 Nodosilinea sp. LEGE 07298
CCTTGGCAACCCGTCTGGGAGATCCTTCGCTTCGAGCTACAAGAAAGCCTCCGCACCCGCTTTGTGCTGCTGTCCTTTGGGTTTTTCTTCGCTCTGGGGCTGCTGGTAATGCATGTGATGGGCACCGATTGGCCCATCGCAACGGTGACTCGCCAGGCCATGAACATGGCTACCAAACCGGGGCAACTGGTGCCCTACGCCAACTCTCCCCTGGCGATTATGAGTGCCGTGGAATTTTGGGCGAGCATTCCCCTGGCGATTGTGGTGGCGGGCATTTTTGCAGAGCGGGCTACCAAAGACTTTACCTCCAGCATGGATGGGCTGCTGTTTACCTCGCCCCTGAAGGAGTGGCAGTTTTTGGTGGGGCGGTTTACCGCCAGTTTTTTGATTAGCCTGGCCGTTTTCCTGGGGCTGGGGTTGGGCTTGTGGCTGGGGACAATTCTGCCCTGGATGACCCCCGATCGCATTGGCCCCTTCCGCTTACTGGGCTATCTGTCGCCCTATCTGTACTTTGTCATTCCCAATATCCTGATTTTTGGCCTGTTTAGCTTTGCCCTGGGGCTGCAAACCCGTCGCACCCTGCCCAGCTACCTGGCCATTGTGGGGCTGTATTTTGTCTCGACTATTGTGTTAAACATCTTAGTCCTTCTCCAACTGGGGACGTTTTTCCAGGTACTGGCCAACCCCTTTGGCTTTGGCAGTGTGAACTATGCCACCCAGCTTTGGACCCAGGTGGAGCGTAATACTCGGCTGGTACCTTGGGCCTCGGTGATCTGGCTCTCGCGGCTGCTGTGGCTGGGGTTAAGTGGGGTATTTTTTGGCGGGGTGTGGCGGCAATTTAGCTTTTCTGGGCCGGCGGAATCTCGCGCCCCTTCGCCGTTCGTGCGGCTGCTGGACTGGGCCGAACAGCGCTGGCTGGGGGGCAAAAAAGCAACCGCTGAGGTCGCTACCACCGCACCATCCAGAGGTGAGGTGGCGCTGATGGACACCCCCGCAGCCCAGTTTCACTATGGCCCAGCGGCCCAGTTGGGCCATGTCTGGCGCATTGCCCGCATGGAGGCCAAACGCCTGATTGGGAACCCGCTGGTGCTGGCGGTGCTGGTGATTAGCATCGCCTTGCTGCTGGGGCTCTTCCTTGCGACTGCAACGGACGGATCTGGCTTGCCCACGCTGCCAGTCACGGGCCTCGTCGTGAGATTCGCCGCCCTGGTATTGGGCTTGCTGGCTCCCTTGCTGATCGTGTTTCTGGCCGGAGATCTGGTCTGGCGCGATCGCGAGGCCAGGGTAGACCCCCTCACCGACCCCCTGCCCGTGCGCAGTTGGGTGCTGGTGCTGGGCAAGCTGCTGGCCATGGGGCTGATTCTGGCGCTGTTGTTGGTCTTTACAACGGTGGGGGGAATTTTGGGCCAAACCCTACAGCAATACACCAACTATGAACTGGGGGTCTACGCCGTGGGGCTGTTTACCCTGGTGCTGGTGGATTTGCTGTTGATGAGTGTCCTGGCCATCACCATTCAGGTGTTGGTGAACCAAAAGTTTTTGGGCTACGCCATCTCCGCCTTCATCGTCATTGTGCTGGCCCAGGGGTCGGGCCTGTTTAAGTCGGTGCGGCTGTTGCAGTATGGCTATCGGCCCGAAGCCTATCACAGCCAGATCAGCGGCTTTGGCAACATGCTAGAGCCCGTGCGCTGGTTTCAGGCCTACTGGCTGGCCGTGGCCATTTTGCTGCTGTGCGTGGCCACCCTGTTTTGGGTGCGCGGGGTAGATACGGCCCCCCAACAACGCTGGCGCATTGCCCGCCAGCGCTTTACCCGACCCATGCAAACAGTGGTGGGGCTGAGTGCCGTGGCGGCGCTGCTGCTCGGTAGCTGGATTTTCTACAACACCCAAATCCTTAACCCCAGCCTCAGCCGTACCCAGCGTGAGACCCAGATGATTGCCTACGAGCAGGCCTACGGCAGTCTGATCGACGCCCAGCCCAAAATCACGGCGATCGATCTCCAGGGGGATCTGTACCCCGAAGCGGATGGTCGCTTTGCGGTGCAGGGCACCTACACCCTAGAAAACCAGACCCAAAAGTCCATTGATAGGGTTCTGCTGAATGTTGCCAACGGCCTTCAGGTCAACCAGATCAGCCTCAACGGGAGTCCGGCCACAGCGAGCTTGCCCCATCCTGTGCTTCAGGCCTACGAAATTACGCTGGCTGCCCCCTTACCCCCCGGTGCCACCGCCACTGCCACCTTTGATCTGGTGATGCGTCCCCCCGCTGGGTTTACGGGAGAAGACCCGGAACTTGGCTCCTTTTTGGCCAACGGCCTGAACGTTAACTTGCTGGAAGTTTTGCCCGTAGTTGGATTTTTTGATCGCCCTCGGCTGAGGGACGAACAAAAGCGCGATGCCGCCGGGTTGCCCCCCCTAGACCCCGCTGCCGAGGCGGCCCGTACCACCCAGCGCAATGGTAACCGCGCCGATGTGGATCGGGTGCAGTTCTTGGCCACCCTCAGTACCGCCGCCGATCAGATCGCCCTCACCTCCGGCGAACTGGTGAAAGACTGGAGCGAGGGCGAACGGCATTATTTCCACTACCAGACTCAGGCTCCCATTGAACTCAACGCCCAGGTGATCTCAGGCCGCTACGAGGTGCTGCGCGACCAGTGGCAGGATGTGGCCATCGAGCTGTACTACCACCCCGGCCACGATCGCAACCTGGAATCTATGGCCAGCGGCATGAAGCAAGCCCTCGCCTACGCCACCCAAAACTTCAGCCCCTTTCCCCATAACACCCTGCGCATGGTAGAGGTGCCCTACGTCACCGAGGCCATCAGCTTTCCCAGCACCATCATTCGGGGGGAAGGCTTCGGCTACCTGTCCAAGCTCAACGACAGTGACCCCACCCAGGTCAACGAGGTTTTTCGTATTGCCGCCCACGAAGTGGCGCACCAGTGGTGGGGCCAACAGCTCATCCCGTCCGGCCAATTCCCCGGGGCAAAATTGCTGACAGAATCTCTGGCGGAGTACACCGCCAACCAGGTCTATGCCCAGGAATACGGGCTCGAAAACCTGGGGGTGGCCCTCCGCAAAAACCTGGACGGCTACCTGGGCAAACGCGATGAATCCGATGTGCATCTGGTGGAGGCAACCGCGAACCATCTGGTGTACCAAAAGGGCGGGCTGGCCCTGTTCACCCTGCAAGACTACATCGGCGAAGCGGCGGTGAATGGGACGTTGTCCACCCTATTACAGCAGTTCTCCGACCCGCCCCCATACCCTGCCGCCACGGATCTGGTCGCCGCCCTGCGCGCCGTGACTCCCGCCCAGTACCAGTACCTGATCACCGACCTGTTTGAAACGGTGACGCTTTACGACAACAGCGTCGAAGTTGCCACCGTGCAGCCGCGCCCCGACGGCCAGTTCGACGTCACCCTAACGGTGAATGCGGCCAAGGTGCGGTCTGATGAGGTGGGCAATGAAACCCCAACGGACATTAACAATGAGGAGATCGATATTGGCATCTACGGTACCGATGGCAAACTAATCTACCTGAAAAAGCACCCCATCCAAAGCGGCACCATGACGTTGACCATCACCGTCAATCAGCTTCCCCAGCGGGCGGGCATTGACCCCCTCCACAAGCTGATTGATAAACTTCCCGATGACAACATTATGGTGGTCACAGAGGCTGCCAGTTAGCCCCATTAGCGCGGTTAACCATGGCGGTTCCCGCGTCCGTCAGCTACAGCCTAAGTTCCACTCTGCAATCCCCTTCATTTTTGGGGGGCAGGGTGGTTTCATACCGCTTAAGTCGGTCGGCGGCGGCGTTGACGCAAGGTAGCTCACCTCATGCCTGGGTTTCCTGGGTTTGATCGCGCACCAACGCGCTCCAGTTGTCATCGGTCATGGCGGCGGCTAGATCGGCTTGGGCATCGCCTGCCTGGGCCTTCTGAGCCAAATCTTGCTCTTTAGACAGGGCACCATCGGCCATAGCGCGACGGAGCTTTAGCTTTTTGGCTTCGTAGGCTTCTCGTTCGGCGGCAGACATGGTTTGGGTGGCTGCTTCGCGAATGGTACCGGCCCAGGTGCCGTCTACATTGCCAGGCGGGGGGCTGGGCAATGCTGCAATCCAGTCATCCCGCAGGGCGGCCATGGCCTCTCGGCTGGGAAACTGAAAGGGTTGCACCGTGACAAAGGCACAAGTGGCGTCCCCTTTTTGGTCGAGGTGGCTGCGCAACGATAGCGATACGTTGCGGGAAATGCCAATAAACTGTGTCTGGCGATTGCAATCGAGTACGGCATAGACCCCGGTCACCTTTACATCCTGGGTTTGTTCGCACCAGTCGGCAATGGGGATGGGAGTATCGCTGGTCGAGTCTACGGCCGGGGCGGCGGTGGTATCGGCGGCATGTTCGTCGGCAGCACTGTACAGAAAGTCGTGGAGACTGCGATGCTCGACGGGGACGTTCTGATGCTCGATCGCGTTTGGGTTTTCGGAGGTCACAGGTTTTCCTACGTTGATAACACGGCTCCATTATGATCTGAATCGCCTCAACCTGTGACGTTGAGGCTGTGCAACCCCTTCGTCTCACCCACCAACACCCGCGAAACCGACTGGGTAAATGCCTATGGAGCTGAGTCATTGAACCCAGCCGATCGCGGCTGTACCTGGTCGCGGTGGGGGGGAGATGAGGGGGCTTGCCAGGTGTCCATTACATCTTTGATCAGCACTTCTTGCAGCCAAATTTGCACCACAATCAGCAGTGGGACCGCCAAAAATAGCCCCAGGAACCCAAATAAGGCTGCAAATATGACGACCGAAAGCAGCGTAAACAGGGGCATGAGTGAGACGGTCTGCTTCATGAGGATGGGCATTAAAGCCAGGCTTTCAAACTGCTGAATCAAGAAGTATAAGATCAGCACGGCAAACCCCTTCCAGGGAGCGTCTAGCAGACCCAGTAGGATCGGTGGAACAGCACTAATAACGGGGCCGATGTTAGGAATAATCTCTAGCAGCCCGGCGAGAATGGCGTTGACCAGGGGCAGCGGCACTCCCAAAATCAATAGCCCAATGTAGCTCAGGGTACCGATTGTTACCATGCCCGCCAGGGTGCCTTGGAACCAGCCCACCAGGGAATGTTCGCACTGGTTTAAAATATCGTGGACGCGATCGCGGTAAAAGGCGGGAAAGGCGGTAATGAAGGTGCGTCGGTAGGAGCCAGGATTGACCAGCAGCATGATGGTAGCGGCTAGTACAAGAAATAAATTGACTACTACGTTAATCGACGAGTTGAGGATGGTGAAAAAATTGCCAACGGTGCTAGATATCAGCGCCTGGGCTTGATCGAACAGGCGGTCTACACCTTGGTTTTCGCCTAGGGCCATACCAGGAATGCGGCTTTGAAACCAGTCATAAATGGTACCCAGGCGTTCGATCGCCGCTGGCAGCAGCCCACTTAAATTTTGCAGCTGGTCGATAAATCGGGGCAGAATGATAGCAAAGAGGCCAAAGACGATCAGCATCAGCAGGGCAATGGTGATTGCGATCGCAAATCCTCGTTTAATTCCCCCCCGCCGTAAAACTCGCACCATCCGGTTTAGCACGGTCGCTATTACAACGGCTGCAAATAAGAGCAGCAGCACCTGGCGAATTTCCCAGAGCAAGTAGATAGCGACCCCCAGGGCCAGCAGGCCGACCCATTTTCCTAGACGCATAGGTCTGTCTCCAGTGGTCTATCGATAATGCTTGTGAGCTATTTCAGATGGCGAGTGACTACTGCCCTAGCTCACCTGGCCCGATAGTAGGTGGTTTAAGCTAGCCCCGCCTCTACGCAAGGGAACAGTTGTGGAGCGTCGCTCTATAGCTTCGCTAAGCGCTCAGGATGGGGTGGGAGTTTTGAGAAATATGGCACTACCATTGAACTGAAGGCACTGTTGATGATGTGTGAGCTGGCGCAGAGGGTGTTATGGGCAAAGGATTTGGACAGCCAAAAGTGGTACCCACTCGCAATGCTACCCAGTTTATGCGTGCATTTGGCAAGTGCTATGCCAAAGCTAAGGGAGATAAGCGGCAGGTCGAGCAGTTTTTGCAGGCAAACTTAGCCAAGCTAGACGAACACCTTTTAGATGCTTTGTCCTACATATTTCCTAAGCTACTGGCAGATCAGAAGTTTGGAGATAAACAAAATGTTGCAACACTGTTTTTGGTTTTCGGTAATACAGTTGGGGATTTTCCACTAGGCGATCGAGCTTTAAACCTAGAGTTAAGCATTGCAGCTTATCAAGTTGCGTTAAAGGTGTATCCCCGCGATATGTTTCCACAAGAGTGGGCGCTGTTACAAAACAATCTCGGCAATGCCTATGTCGATCGTATTCGCGGCGATCGGGCCGAGAGCCTAGAACAGGCTATTGCGGCTTATGAATTATCACTTCAAGTCTATACTCGCGACACATTTCCAGAAGAATGGGCGATGTCACAAAATAATCTCGGCAATGTCTATAGCAATCGTATTCGCGGCGATCGGGCCGAGAATCTTGAACAAGCTATAACAGCTTGTGAATTATCACTTCAGGTTCGCACTCGCGACACATCTCCAGAAGAATGGGCGATGTCACAAAATAATCTCGGCAATGCCTATAGCAATCGTATTCGCGGCGATCGGGCTGAAAACTTAGACCAAGCTATTATGGCCTACGAATTATCGCTTCAGATCTACACCTCTGACACATTTCCAGAAGAATGGGCAAGGTCACAAAATAATCTTAGCGATGCTTACTGCAATCGTATTCGGGGCGATCGAGCCGAAAATATAGAGCGGGCTATCGTGGCCTCCGAGTTGTCACTTCAAATTTACACTCGCGATACCCTCCCAGAGTATTGGGCAAGATCACAAAATAACCTTGGTAATGCCTATCAGGCCCGTATTCGAGGTGACAAGGCTGAGAACTTAGAAAAGGCGATCGCTGCCTATGACTTATCACTTCAGGTTTACACTCGCGCTGCTTTCCCAGAAGATTGGGCAAGGTCACAGACTAATCTCAGCGCTGCCTATGGGAATCGCATTCGAGGTGAGCGGGCCGAAAATCTAGAACAGGCGCTTGCCGCCTATGAGTTATCACTTCAGGTGCACACTCGCGAAGCTTTCCCAGAAGCTTGGGCCAGGGCAGAAAACAATCTCGGCACTGCCTATAGCAATCGCATTCGAGGCGATCGGGCTCAAAACCTAGAGCAGGCTATTACGGCCTATGAATTATCGCTTCAGGTTTGCACCCGTAATGCATTTCCAGAAAGTTGGGCGAGAAGTAAGCATAATCTGGCCAGTGCCTATTGCGATCGCATTCTTGGTGAGCAAAGCGACAATTTGAGAACAGCAGTGGATTTGTACCAAGAGGCTGCTCAGGTTTTCACACAAGAGGCGTTTCCGCTATCGTGGGCCGAGAACCAGGGGTGTCTAGCAGAAGCACTAATCAATCAAGCCTCGCTGACAGATAATTCAGATGACTTAGATACTGCTATTACGCTGCTAAAAGAGGCTTTGGAAGTTGCTGTGCCTGGCAGCCCAGGCTTTATTGACTCTCAGTATCGGCTGGGCAATGCGCTATCGCGCCGGTTTGAGCTAAATCAAAATGCCAACGACCTACAAGACGCGCTTAAAGCTTATAAAACCGCTTTAGATGCCATTAGCCCAGAGCATTACGATCGCGAAAAAATTTGGCAAGCGCTGCCAACTACGCAATCTGTTTTAGGTAGCCGCCTGGTGCGTGAAGGCCAGTGGCAGGAGGGGCTACAGCTCCTGCTCAACAGCGTCAGACTGCTCAGCGAAGGGGATGACCAACTCGCCCACGCCAATGCGTTGTACCAAACGGGGCGCGCCCACGAAACCCTATCTGATTGGGATAATGCTCGTCTCTACTACCGCGATGCCCTGCGCCTATACGAGCACCTGAACGATCAGCCCGGCATTGCCCAGAGTCGTCATGGCTTAGGGAGTGTGTTGGCCTCCCAGGGCTATTTCAAAAAGGGTATGGCCGAGCTACAGCAAGCCCGCGATCTTTACCAGCAGTTAGATCGACAAAACAGGGTAAGAGAAGTGGATAACCTTTACCAGGCGGCCCAGCGGGCAGAACAGCAGCTGAGCGAGGTGCCCGCATGACCGCCGCCGACGATATTTTTGATCAATCAACCAGCAACGTGCAGGGGTTGGGCCTGTGCGAAATTCCGTTTACAGAAAGCCCGCCTGACCTCGAAAGTGAAACGCTACAGTACATCTTCACCGGGCGCGAAGCTGAGCTGCGACGGGTGTTTAACCTATTTCAAAGCCGGGAGCGGCGACGGGTTTTGGTCTATGGCCGCATTGGCATCGGCAAAAGCGCCTTTTTGCGAGAGGTGCTGTCTGTCTTGCGCCGCAAGCGCCCACAGATGCCTACCGCCTACATTTCTCTACCGGCTGATCTAGACCTGGCGACTACTGCCCTTATTGCCGTTGCCCGCGAAATGGCCGATGACGAATGGGCACAGCGGCAGCTCTACCAAATGGGGATTCCGACCGCTAAAATTCTTAAAGAGCGCAGTGCAGAAGCGGGCGGCAACCTGGTCATTAGCGGCAAAGTGACTGAGAAAGATTTGCCCATTACCAAGCCGCTATACCCCACCGTTAGCCTCGATACTCTGCTAGAACGCGCCCAAGAGAAATATCCCCAGGGCGTTGTAATCGCCATCGACGACCTAGACAAACGCAACCCCAGCGCGGTGCGCCAGATGATGCACGATGCCCAGGGCATGTTGAAAGGGCGGGCCTGGTTTATACTCACCGGGCACCCCATGGGCATTACTGGAGATTTGTTGACCAGCGAGCGGGGTTTGTTTGACCTGCAACTCAAGCTCGAAGAACTCGATCAGCCCACGACCTACAAAATGCTGATCAACTACCTCAACAGCGCTCGTATTAATAAAGGTAGTACTGATCCCGACGATCCGCGATCGGTGCTGCCGTTTACTCCAGAGGCCGCCAAGCACTTCTGCGAAGTATCGCTAGGCAAGCCCCGGTTGTTTAATCGGCTCGGCAATACCGTACTCGACACCGCCGCTAATATGCAGGCTACTTTGATCGACTCAGAGGTATTGGCCCAGGGGCTAAAGGCGGCTGCCCCAGAACTGAGAGAACGGGCTGCCCTCAGCGTTCAAGAAGAACGAGTGCGAGCATTTCTAGAACAGCGAGGACCAATCTCTGACGAAACCATTACCTACGAAGACCTGGAACAACTGGGGCTTCGCAGCTTCAGCGAGATTTTGCCGTTTCTAGAACGGCTAGAAGCAGCTGATCTTGCCCACCAACTCGACCAAGATGACAGCAAAGCCTTTGCCCCCATCGCCCTACCGCCAGCGCTTGAATAGTTGCGTACTATGCAAATTATCAAAGCTCCAGAAGCCTCTGCAGGAATGGGGTCTGGAGATTAAGCTTTTTTGTTGGACTAATTTTGGACTAAATTTTCGCCCCTCTTAACGACTCTCTCAGGGCCATCTTGCGGGAATATTTGCGGCTGAATGCCAACCGACCCTTCTCTGCAAGGGTACCTGAAACCACCTAGACTAACTCACCCTGCCACCCGAAAAGACACAAGAGAAAACCGGGTCAACAAATCTCTTCATGAGACTATCTCTGCAAATAAAGAGACTTAATACGGTTCAGTCTGGTCTCAATGCGAGACAAATAGATTGCCTTTAAGCTTGCTCGGCCAGGGGCTATGGCTCCGTTGCCTCTTGCTGTCTTGGTAACCCATTACCCCTTCGCTTACGGGGCTCTCTCGCCCTGCGATGCATTACGGTAGTGGAGAAGATTTGGTGAGTAAGACTGATGGCCGCGATCGCCCCCTGGATCAGTCTAGGTTCAGTCAGTCTAAACATTGTGTTACTGGCCCTGGGGGTTCTCGTCATTGTCCGTCGGGGAGGATGGGCTTATTTGCAGCAACGGTGGCAGCGCCAGCCCAGTCGCGAAGCCGCCATTTACAACGCGCCCTACTACCGCCATCGCCAGAGCCAGCTCGAAAAACTCCCCGTTGGTATAAACGACATCCTTTTCCTGGGCGACAGCATTACCGATGAGGGGGAATGGTCCGACTGGTTTCCTGACGCGACAATCTGCAATCGCGGCATTAGTGCCGATACCATCAGTGGCGTGCTGCGACGTTTGCCTGCTCTGCTCCAAACGCCGCCCCAGGCAATTTTTCTGATGATTGGCATCAATGACCTGATTGTTTTGGGGCGATCGCCCAAGCAAGTGCTCAGCCGTTATCAGCAAATTTTGATTCTGATCCAGCAGCGTGCCCCCCAAACCCAGGTCTATGTGCAAAGCGTGCTGCCCGTGAGCGATTTGGTTTTCCCAAGTCTCAACCCCAAAATTCTTCAGCTCAGTCAGGGTATCGCCGCCCTGGCAGAGGCTCTAAACTATCGCTATGTCGATCTCCACTCGCTCTTTATGGTCAACGGCCAGATCGATCCGACCTGCACCGCCGATGGTCTGCATTTAAATGGAGAAGGCTATGCCCGCTGGGTTGAGCACCTGCGCCCGTTAATCGCCGCCGTGGTTGCCAAATGACGCCTTCAGGAACGCAACGAGCCGAGGTTTCTCGCCTGTGGCCGTCTGGGGTTGCGGGCATAGAGCTATACAACGCTCAGCTCTACCGCCACGCCTTTGCCAAACACATGCACGAGGCTTACACGATTGGCTTTACCCATTTGGGCGTGGGCGGCTTTTTCTACCGGGGCGGCCATCACTACGCCCAGCCCGGCAGCTTTAAGCTGATCCATCCGGGCGAGGTGCACACCGGGCAGGTACAGGCTGAGGCTGGCTGGGGCTTTCGCAACCTCTACATCAGCGTGCCAAAAATGCAGCAGATTTTGGCTCAGCTAGATTGGCCAGGGCCAGAGCTGCCCTACTTTGCGATCGCCTTACAGACCAGCACCGATGCCCTTGGGCAGGCTATGTTTAGCCGCTTGTTTGTCGCCCTCAGTCAGCCCACGCCACAGCTAGAGCGAGACTCGTTGCTGCTGGAGCTAATGGCCCATTTAATCGATCGCTACGGCGACAGGCAGCGCCGCTGGCAGTGGCCAGAGCCCACCAGCAGCGCCATCGCTCAGGTGCAGGCCTATCTCAAAACCCACTACGCCGACCAAATTTCGATCGATACTCTGGCGCGGCTGGTAGGGTTTAGCCCCTTTTATCTAATTCGCAGCTTTCGGCAGCAGGTGGGGTTGCCGCCCCACAGCTATCAGCGCCACTGGCAATTGGTGCAGGCCAAGCGATCGCTCCACAGCGACCAACCGCTTGCCGACCTTGCAATCGCCCACGGTTTTTGCGACCAAAGCCACCTCAACCGCGCTTTTAAGAAGACCTTTGGCGTTACCCCAGGGCAGTACCGCCAGGGCAATTTGATCCAAGACGCCAGCCGCTGATGTTCTTTAACCTTGAGCCAAACCTTTATCGGCAGAACCATGGCGGCCAGGGCATTTTTCAAAGACGTGTCTCTCTCTGCGATCATTGCAGGCTTTGTTACCGTGCTGGTGGGCTTTACCAGTTCGGCGGTGCTTGTGTTTCAGGCCGCCCAGGCGCTCAATGCGACCCCAGCCGAAATGGCCTCATGGATGTGGGCGCTGGGGTTGGGCATGGCGCTGACCAGCATAGGCCTTTCGCTGCGCTACCAGGCCCCGGTTGTTACCGCCTGGTCTACGCCGGGGGCCGCTCTGCTGATTACGGCGGCGGTGGGGGTGCCGATGGCCGAGGCGATCGGGGCGTTTTTGGTGTCGGGGTTGCTGATTACCCTGGCTGGGTTTACCGGCTGGTTTGAGCGGCTGATGAACCGCATTCCCCTGTCTATTGCAGCGGGAATGCTGGCCGGGGTGCTGCTGCGCTTTGGGCTAGACGTATTTACGGCCATGCAAAGCCAGTTTGCAATGACCTTCGCCATGTTCTGCGTCTATTTGTATATGCGCCGCGCCAATCCTCGCTATGCCGTAGTGGGTGCGCTGGCGGTGGGCATTGCGATCGCCGCCCTCCAAAATCAAATTCAGCTCGATGGCGTCAGCCTACAGTTGGCTCAGCCCGTCTTTACCATGCCTCGGTTCTCGCTGGGAGCGCTCGTCGGCGTTGCCCTGCCGCTGTTCGTCGTCACGATGGCCTCCCAAAACGTGCCGGGGGTCGCGGTTTTGCGAGCCTCGGGCTATAGCTCGGTGCCCATTTCGCCTGTCATTGGCTGGACCGGGGCCGCCACCGTGCTGCTCGCGCCCTTTGGCGGCTTTGCAATCAATTTGGCTGCCATTACCGCTGCTATTTGTATGGGGCGCGAAGCTCACGAAGACCCAGATAAACGCTACGTCGCCGCGATCGCCGCCGGTTTTTTCTACCTGCTGCTCGGCCTGTTTGGGGCCACCGTCACCGCCGTATTTGCCGCATTCCCTTCAGAACTGGTGCTGGCGATCGCCGGTTTGGCCCTGCTCGGCACTATTGGCAATGGCCTCTTTACCGCCCTGCGCGACGAACGCGATCGCGAACCCGCCCTGATCACCTTCCTGGTCACTGCCTCTGGCGTTACCCTGCTCGGTATCGGCTCCGCCTTCTGGGGCCTAATCGCCGGAGCCCTGGCGCTGGCGATCGGGCGAACCAAAGCATTGAGGTGAGCCAAGACTACCGCAATCGGGCGAATACCGACCTGGCTGTCTATGAATCCAATTCTGCCTTTCACACGTACTAAGAACACAAGGCGGCCTGCCCAACGGCATGACTGCTCTAAGCCATTCTTACATTGGCTGAAAATAGAATTTAGCGAGAACAAACATGAAAAACAAGATTCAGGGGTTTAGCGTTGTATTGGGTGCAGCAGCCCTGACGTTTGGCGTTACCTTACCCCAAAGCGCCTATGCAGGCCACACCAATACCATCCTAGATACCCACCTTGACGGCAGCGCCGAAGTCGGCAGCGATCCTAGCCAAGTCGTGGGAGATGCCACCGGCACCGGCAGTGCCTACGTCTTTGGCGTCGACGGCGATCCAACCACGTTGTGTTATGTACTAGAAGTATCTGGCGTGCAGCGAGTCCCCGTGGGCGATGGCATGGCCGCCCACATTCATGAAGGGGCGATGGGAGAGAATGGCCCGGTCGTTGCCGCGCTGGCTGGCCCCGAAGATGGCAATGCAGGCGACTGTCTAACTGAAGGCGAAGAGGGCAAATTCCCGACTGGTGAAGCCGGGATTGTGCAGCGCATCCTGAACAATCCCTCTAGTTTTTACATCAACGTTCACAACCCCCAGTTTCCCGATGGGGCTATTCGTGGGCAGCTTCATGGGCATTCTCACTAGTACTTGACCAAGTCGATTTTGACCGGTTCTAAGGGTTTAGGATACATATCGAGCACTAGCTAGCCAGCGCTACGAATTTGCAGCCCTTTAAGGACGGGCAATCGCGAGCGCAATAACCCTATGCTCGCGATCGCCCGTCTTTTGTTCAATTCATCTAGCCCAGTGACCTACTGCCTCAGCCGTCGCCGCTCAAATTTCCACAGTCGCTGCTCAAACTCCTGCCAGTGCTCTTCCATCTCGGCAGCGGCAACTTCAAAGAGCTGGGCGGGTTGATCAGCCAGGGCGATCGCAATCAACCCCTTTTGCACCTCTAAACCAAAGTCTGCATAAACCTGGATTGCTGCCTGTCGGTAGGCCGCAATCTGCAAAAAATAATCGCATAGCCACTGGGGCTGCTTGGGCCGCAGCGCCGTCTTCCAATCGCACAGGTACAGCTCTCCCTTCATCACCACCAGCGCATCGGGAAAGCCAATAAATCCGGCCTCGTGCCACACCGCCCCTTCCACCAGCAGCACCTCGTCTATCTCAGTCAGCACGGGCTGAACAGACTCCCAATAACCGGTCAAATCAGCCGGAATTTCAACTATTTCGTCGTTTAGATAGGCTGCAATTTGCTTATGCAGCCGCGTTCCCGCCGAGGATGCCTTGCCCGAAATCTGCTGAGCCGCGTCTACCCCCACCCGCTGCCGCCAGCGCTGTAGTGCATCCCGCGCTTCACGGGGTTTAGTCGCCGACAGCACCGTTGTTACGCCAGGGTAGCAGCGCCCCTCAATCTCGTAGAGAATTTTGCGTTCGCGCCGCACCCGTTTGGCCGAGTAGCGCGGAAGTTTGTGCACCATCACAGGGGTAACCCACCGCAATCAGACTAGAGCATACGCTAACCAGTGCGCTTAATCGTGAGACTCATAAACCTTAAAATTAGACTCAAAAAACGTGTAGCTAGTCTCAATGCAAGACTTATCTGCATATTGCAATCGCTAGCTGTTCAGTGGCAGCTATTCAAAGCGAAATACTCCAAGTATCTTTTAACCTCTCACCTTCAAGTACCTACACCTTTGGAACAAAATCTCTTGTCTTGTTTTAGGACTTACTCTAAGCACTATTGGACTTGAGAAGAGAAAGTTGAGTCTTATAATAAGAAATGCTTGTCAAGGCAAGTCTAGATAATCTCATTAAAAGACTACAATTTAGTTCAGTTGGTCTCATCGTAAGAATGCAGTTTCGGGGCTTTCCCTGACGCCAAGTTCGATTAATAAACCTCACTTACGATCGATAGCAATCAGTACAAAAAACAACGAACCATCCCTTGCTAAGCTGCAAAGAATGGCCGCATTCAACCGCTAAATTGTGGATTAGTAAAAACACGTCGATCGCATTTTCACCTACGCTAGCACCGCCTGGCTAACGATCAATTATGCTCATAGGCTTAAATTTCTAGCCCTTTTTTGCTCCGCTTGAGCTGCTTGTAAAGCGACTTAATTTGGTTATAAGCTTCATCGGACGAGATTTTGCCGCCAGTTTGCAGACCCGAAATATAGCTAATTCGGTGGGCAAACTCTTGCAGGTTGGCATTAAATGTCAACTGCTGGGGCGAAAATTCACCGTAATAACTGCTGCGGGGGCAGAGAAAATTGTCGAGATCGCGGCGATTGGAAGCATTAAATTGGGTCATGAGTCACCCCCTTCATATTATTAACCTGATTATAACCTTCCCTTAACCGTTGAAAATCTTAGCAAATTATTAAGGGGTTGCAATAATTCGCAAGATAGAGTACTAACACATTCTAGCTATTTCTCTAGACAGAAGCGCAGTGGGTTCAAACCTAGCGCTTAGGCTATGGCGCTCAAAGCCAGGTGGTGTAGGGCTAAGCTACGATCGCTAGCCCAGGTTTCTAAATCGCTGAGGGCGCGATCGCGGTACTGGCCGTAGCGTTCTTTCTTACCGCGCACCTTGGTCGGTAGCGGTGGCAAAATGCCAAAGTTCGGTGGCATCGGCTGAAAGTGCTTGGGCTCCGCCGAGGTAATGAAATCGACCAGTGCCCCCAGCATCATCGTCACCGGCAAATCTAGCAGCTCCTGGCCCAAAGCTAGGCGGGCCGCGTTCGTACCCGCCAGCCATCCGCCTGCGACCGCCGCCGTATAGCCCTCAGTACCCACCAGTTGCCCCGCCGCCAGCAGGGTTGGCCGCGCCTTAAATTGCAGCGTGTTGTGCAGCAGCTCCGGCGAATTTAAAAACGTGTTGCGGTGCATAACGCCCATGCGCACAAACTCAGCCTGCTCCAGCCCCGGAATAAGGCGAAACACCCGCGCCTGCTCGCCCCAGCGCAGGTTAGTTTGAAAGCCCACCATATTCCACAGCTGACCACCCTTGTCTTCCTGGCGCAGCTGCACCACAGCGTAGGGTTTTTTGCTCTTGTTCTCAGGCGCTTTAAAGTCACCCAGCCGCGCGTCGAATAGGCCCACTGGCTTCAGCGGACCGTAGCGCATGGTGTCTTCGCCGCGCCGAGCCATCTCTTCGATCGGTAGACAGGCTTCAAAAAATTTGGCGGTTTCGCGCTCAAAGTCTTTGAGTTCGGCCTGCTCTGCATTGCACAGCTCAGTCCAAAAGTGCAGGTACTGCTCCCGGTTCATGGGGCAGTTAAGGTAGGCCGCCTCACCGCGATCGTAGCGCGAGGCCATAAATGCTACCCCCTGATCAATGCTTTCGCCCACCACAATTGGGCTGGCGGCATCAAAAAAGCTCATATAGCCCTGACCCGTAAACCGCTCCAGATCGACCGAGAGGGCATCGCTGGTCAGGGGGCCAGTAGTCAGCACCACAATACCGTCGTCGGGAATGCTGGTTACCTCGTCGCGTCGCAGCTCGATTAGCGGGTGCTGCTCTAGAGTTGTGGTCAGGTCTTGGCTGAAGATGCCGCGATCGACCGCCAGGGCACCGCCAGCGGGCACCTGGTGCTGGTCGGCTTTGCCAATGACTACCGAGCCTAGCTGGCGTAGCTCTTCGTGGAGCAGGCCCGAGGCACGATCGCTCGACATCGCCCCAAAGGAGTTGCTGCACACCAGCTCGGCCACATGCTCGCTGTGGTGGGCAGGCGACTTTTTCTGCGGGCGCATTTCGTGCAGCACCACGGGCACCCCGGCCTGGGCAATCTGCCAGGCGGCCTCGGTACCGGCCAGCCCGCCGCCGATTACATGAATGGGGTCTGGGTGCACTGCGTAGCCCTCAAAACTCAGCTTTTCTAGGATAACGGGTTCTACCCTAAGCTTATCCGCATCACCCCGCCCGAGTAGCTCAAATCATTGCTGTAAGTCTGAGGGGAGCGATCGCTCCCCTCAGACTTACAGCGTTTCAGTACCAGGCAAAGCCGTATTGCCCGATGGCACTCAAATGTTTGTTTAGATAGAACATTCCAAGGTCAAAACGCTAAAGGCCAATCAACATACATTGACCTCAAGCGCAGCTGTTAGGAACAGCCGCTACCTAATCATTAAAGGCATCTTTGATGTTGTCGACGGCACGCTCGACAGCATTCATAGATTTTTCTGCGGCTCGCTCCGTCCGATCGGCGTCTTCCGACGCTTTTTGCTCAATGCGATTTCGGTCTCTTTTGGCTTTACGCTCTACAAAAGTTCCGTCGTCATCAGCCCGATCGACCTTAGCAGCATTTTGGTTAGCGGCACTCTTAACGCTATCCTCTGCACTCCGGATAATGTTCTTAGAACCCTTCTCAACGTCATCGGCGGCACCTTTAACCCGATCGCCTGCATCCGCTGCTGCAATTAGGGTTCCAGTCGGGGCTGCCAGAGCTGAGGTATTGGCAAAAAATGTGCCCTGCCAAACAAATGCGATCGCAGACAGAAGAAACAGGGTTGTAGCCATCCATCGACCTGCAGTCGAAAGCCCTTTTGTAAAATGGCTTGACTTCATAAAATTCAATCTCCAAAAGAGTTAGCCTTCTATTCTTACTTCATTCAACTCATGGGCTAAACCATTCCAAAGACAGAATTGCTCTAGCCTGAAGGGCTTAAAACGGTAGCTATTTAGGTAGACTAGACTGGCAGTATAATGGGTTTCACGGCGGCGAAGTACACCGCAATGATCCCTCCTGTTCCCTTACTAACAGAGTGAAGCTTAGATAGCCAAAAACTGGGGGATCTAGAACTCAGCCGTTGTACGGCTTACTCACTTGAGAGTCGCCATACCCTACGGACTACTTAGAAGATCTAACTTTTGGGGGACGCAAGCGCTGAATAATTTAGGTGCTAAGTTAATAGTATGGTTCAACGGTGGTCGATAGTTGGTGGGGCAGAGATTCAATATTGCAGCAGCTCTTCCTTCAAGCAACTTCTAAATAAAACGTATATAAAAATATAAAATTTACCATTAATTCCCCATATACGACTCGCCCGTCAGCGATAGCAAAAACAGCAACCCCATCCACAGCAGCAGAATGCCGTAGAAAATCAGCGCTAGGCTTTGCAGCAACAGCTTGGTCAATATGGGGCGCTGATTTTGCCTGCGTCGCATAGCTTGGATCAGATCAAGGGCGGCGGCAATGACCAGAATTAGGGTGGCGATCGCCGCCACAACCCAGCTGCTATAGAGTACCGGCAGCGACCTGGCACCCAGTAGCGCGATCGCGGCGGCTATCCCCAGCAGCCCCGCACCGATTAGCTCTGCGATTACAAGCCCCGCATTAAACTGGGCCAGACGGCTCTGGTTAAAGGCATTTCGGGCCGTTAGGGCACCTTGCACACCGGGGAGGGCTAACAGCGCTACGGCGCGAAGCGGGTGCGCCCAGGGAGCCTGCACCATTAAAAAAGTCATGACCATAGCGCCGACTAGAGTCAGCCCTGAGAGTAGCTGGTTTTTACCAAAACGGGTGTTACGCAAGGTGCTTCCCTGGTTGGCGTGGCTGGTTGGCGTGGATCTCTGTGAATTTCTGCGGATCTCTGCGGGTCCAGAGGGTTAGCTGCTCCAAAGGGAGGTGTCATTCTCTGGGTCAAACAAATGAACTTTTTCAGGCGCGATCGCCAGCCACACCTCATCGCCAATGCGAGCAGGCTGGTCAGGGGGGATTTTGGCCAACAGCGTCAGCGCCTCGCTCTTCACCGTCAGGTAGGTTTCGCTGCCCAGGGCTTCGAGGTGGGTGATGTGGCCGCGAATATTCTTAGGCGCAGGCAGGGCCAGGCTCAGGTGCTCGGGGCGAATGCCCAGTAGCGCATCGCGATGGTCGTAGGGCAGCAGGCGATCATCCCAACTGCTAGGTAGCGACAGGCGAAATTCGGGGTGCACCAACAAAAACGGAGCCTGCACCTGCACCGGAATGACGTTCATCGGCGGCGAGCCAATGAAGCCAGCCACAAAGCGGTTGGCGGGGCGATTGTACAGCTCTAGCGGTGAGGCCACCTGCTGAATTTGGCCCTGATGCATTACCGCAATCCGGTGGCCCATGGTCATCGCCTCTACCTGGTCGTGGGTGACGTAGATGGTGGTAATGCCCAGCTGCCGCTGCAAATTTACAATTTGGGCGCGGGTTTCCATCCGCAGTTTGGCATCCAGGTTCGAGAGCGGTTCATCCATCAAAAACACCTGGGGGTTGCGGGCCATGGCTCGGCCCAGGGCCACCCGCTGCTTCTGCCCGCCCGAAAGCTGGCGGGGGTAGCGGCCCAGCAGCATGTCGATTTGCAGCATTTTGGCGACTGACCGCACCCGCTCGTCGATCAACCGCTCAGCCTCAGAGACGTAGCGCAGCCTGGGGGGCAGGCGGCGAGTTACAGAGACGAGGGGCTTTTCCCACCAGCGGCTCTCGGTCAGCAGGCGCTCTAGCTCCTGGTTGGCGGGCGAGTCGCTGAGGGAAAACGGTTTTTGGTTTGATTCAAGGGAGGGCAGGGACTGTTCGAGGTCGGCCCCCATGCGGCGCAGGCCAAAGGCCAGATTGTCGTAGACGCTCAGGTGGGGGTAGAGGGCATAGCTCTGAAACACCATGGCGGTGTCGCGCTGCTTGGGGGGCAGGTCGTTGACCTTGCGATCGCCCACCCAAATGCTACCCCCGGTAATCTCCTCCAGCCCCGAAATCAGCCGCAGTAGGGTGCTTTTGCCGCAGCCCGAGGGGCCAACCAGCACCATAAACTCGCCGTCCTCAATGGAGAGGTTGATGCGCTTGAGTACTGCCGCTGCGTCGTGGTCGGTATCTAAAGCATTCTCTGCCTCGTGGACCTGACGAGACTTAGGAAAGGTTTTGTAGACGTTTTCGATTGCGACTTGGGCCACGGTGGGTTGGGCTAGTGAGGGGCAAGACGAACGTTTAGATCGAGGCTCAGCAACCTCACCGTAAGTGCATTGCATTGCATTGCTAATACAGCTTACGGTGGTCGCAAATCCAAAATCTAAAATCCAAAATTTATCTTACTCTTCTTCTGCCAAAGCACTCTGGTCGGGTGGGGTAACGCGCAGTACCTGGGTGATAGTTTCACCTTTGTTAGGCTTGACAATGCGATCGCTCTCCCCAGTTCTGCCCTGGCGCGGCACCGAATCTACGGGGATGACCGCCGTGCGATCGCCGCTCGTAAACACCGTCACAGACTCTTTTGGAACCGCTGGCAGCATAGCCATCAGGCGATCGCTCTTGAGGCTGAACTGGAACGATTGAGTGCCAATATCGCCTCGCTTGGCCACCCGCATACCTTCGATGGGCAGCCGCTTGCCATAGCCCGCCGCTGTCACCAGCAGCAGGCAGTCTTTGCTCGACTGCACTCGCACACAGCCCGCTAGGGTTTCTTGCTTGCCCATGCGAATGCCTTGCGGCCCCTGGGCGGCGCGACCTAAAATCGGCAGGTTATCGTCGTCGATGGGGAAGCGCAGCAGCCGCCCGCCTGTGGTGCCCAACACCAGGTCATCGCCCAACTCCGCTAGGGTAACGTAGGCCAGCTCATCGCCGTCTTTGACTTTCATCGCCGTCAACCCGCGCCCTGTCAGGTTCGTAAATTCTTGTAGCGGGGCGCGCTTGATCTTGCCCTTCTTGGTCAAGAAAATGAGGTCGTGTTCTAGCAGATCGTCCCGAATGACAAGCTGGGCCACGATCGCATCGGCGTCGGGGGGTACTGAGCCGGGCAGCAGGTTCACCAGCGGCGCACCCTTGCTCTGGCGCGGGTTGGCCGGAATCGTTTCAACGGCGACCGTAAAGGCGCGGCCATCGCGGGTAATCGTCAACACCTCCTGGGTGGTCAGGGCAGGTTCGATTTGCACCACGGGGTCTTCGTCAATCTCGTGGAGTTTGGGGTTGGTGTCGGTTTCCAGTCGGGCCTGTCGCCGCTGGTAGGATTTGTGAGAAAACCGCCGCACATAGCCCTTTTGAGTGAACTCGACCACTGCTGCTTCTTCGACGGTTTCGGCAATAATCTCTTCGACCTGCTGCGATTCTTCGGCCCGCTCGGCCTCAGTTTGAATGCGGGTGCGGCGGGGGTCGCTGAACTTTTTCTTCAGCGCCTTAAGCTCTTTTTTCATCGCCTTGAGCAGTTCGCGGCGGTCCGCCAGTAGCCGAGTCAGGTCGTCGCGGCGCTGAGTCAATTCGGTAAAGTCGGTTTCTAAGCCCTGACGCTCCATGCCGGTGAGCTTGCGCAGGGGCATGGCCAAAATGGCGTCTGACTGGCGCTCGCTGAGATCAAACCGCTGCTGAAAGGTCTGTTTTGCACTGGTGCCGTCGGGGGCGTTGCGCAAAATGTCGATGATGGCATCGAGGTTGTTGAGGGCGGTGATCAGCCCCTCGGTAATGTGCAGCTTGGCTTCGGTTTTTTCGAGCTGATGCTGGTAGTGGCGGGTGAGCGTGGTCTCGCGAAAGTTGAGAAACGCCTGCATTACGTCGCGCAGGGGCAGCTGGCGGGGCTGGCCATCATCAAGGGCCAGCATAATCACGCCGAAGTTGCTTTGTAGAGGGGTAGTGCGGTAGAGGTCTTGCAGCACCCGCTGAGCTGGGGTGTCGCGTTTCAACTCAATGACGACCCGCATGCCGTCGCGATCGCTCTCATCGCGAATATCGGCAATCCCCTCTAACCGTCCCGCGTTGACCAGCTGGGCGATCTTCTCAATCCAGCCAGCTTTATTTACCTGGTAGGGCAGTTCGGTGACGATGATGGCGTTGCGCCGCTGCCGCCCCTTGCCGGGGTGAACTTCCTCAAACTGGCAAATGCCGCGCACCGGAATGCTACCCCGCCCGGTACGGTAAGCCTCCAGAATGCCATCGGTGCTAATGATCTCGCCACCGGTCGGAAAGTCGGGGCCAGGAATCAGGCGAAACAGCTCGTCATCAGTGAGGTTGGGGCGATCGATCATCGCCACTAGCCCATCGACGACCTCGCCCATATTGTGGGGTGGAATATTCGTGGCCATGCCCACAGCAATGCCCGAAGACCCGTTCAGCAACAGGTTGGGTAGTTGGGTGGGCAGCACCACCGGCTCCTGCTGAGAGCTGTCGAAGTTGTCGCTAAAGTCGACCAGGGCCTCGCTAATGTCGCTGAGCAGGGCCTCGTTGCTGACCGGTGACAGGCGGGTTTCGGTGTAGCGCATGGCCGCCGGAGGGTCATTGTCTACCGAGCCAAAGTTACCGTGGCCATCCAGCAGCGGGTAGCGGCTAGAGAAGGTCTGCACCATCCGCACCAGCGCTTCGTACACCGCCTGGTCGCCGTGGGGGTGGTACTTACCCAGCACATCGCCCACCACGCGAGCGCACTTACGGTAGGGGCGATCGGGGGTTAACCCCAGCTCGTGCATGGCATAGAGAATGCGGCGGTGTACCGGCTTGAGACCGTCGCGCACGTCAGGTAAAGCCCGGCCCACAATCACGCTCATGGCGTATTCCAGGTACGACCGCTGCACCTCGGTATGGAGTGAGGTGGGCACAATTTGCCCGGAGGCAAGGATGTCAAGTTGATCGGCCATGGGCGGGATTCCTGGATGAGACGAAGGTCGGTGGTTTAGACCGGGCGGTAGTTGAGTTTAGCTATAGCGACGGCTCAAAACAACATGTTTATCTTCAATTTATGGTCTAAATCGGGGCAAATTTAATTGGCTTATCATAGATTGGCCTTAACAATGCTGTAACTTAATAGGCAAGCCTATAGCCATGGCAAGGATCTGGGCCTGTTATGTTTGCTGGGCTTAAGTTGCAGATATGGAAGCGTCTATCCTCGGTGGTTCAGGGCTCGGTCGTTCAATGGCCTACCTGAAGACTATTACAGCCCAATACATCAACATCTGGCATTGATACTTTGGATAACACGTTGCATCAACCGCTCAATTTACGTTCTACTACCATATTTTTCTGATGACAGGGGTGAACATACAAGATGAAAACCGTCTTGCTAGTTGAAGACGACCTGGTAAATGCCCGAGTGTTTTCTAAAATTTTGACCAAGCGCGGTGGCTTGGCCGTAAAACACACCGAAGATGTCGAAGAGGTGATGTCGATCGCCCGCAGCGGCGAGGTCGATGTCGTTCTGATGGATGTGTCGCTGGCCCACAGTATGTACCAGGGCAAACCGATGGATGGCATCAAGATCACCCAGCTGCTGAAGGCTGACCCCGCTACGGCCCGCCTGCCCGTGATTTTGGTGACGGCCCACGCCATGGAGGGCGATCGCGAGACGTTTTTGAGCCAGAGCGGTGCCGATGGCTATATTTCTAAGCCGGTAATCGACCATCAGGAATTTGTGGACCAGATTAAGGCCACGATAGGGGATGCTGGGAGGGAAGGCTAGATAAGTACACTTGTACTTTATCTGGGCCGTTTTCGCAAGCCGCGATCGCAGTCTTGCCCCCCATTACAGCACAACGGAGCCAGATGGGTACCCTAGGCTGACGCTCACTATCTAGGAAGATTCGCTGTGTCATCCCCTTCGCAACTAGAAATGGCTAAAGGTGGCGATGCTGCCGCAATCGCCGATCTAATCAATCAGGCCCTGCGCCCTAAGGGAATTACGGTGCGCGGCGATCGCCACGGCACCTGTCTACGACTTTGGCTAACCGGGCAGACGCTGCCGCCCCAGGCCCAAACCGTTAGCTATGTGCGTCAGGGCATTGGTCGGCTTCAGGTGAAGTCGATTACAGAGTTATATATCTATGGCGAGCAGGCCGATCAGCCAGCCCCCGGCTGGGGCGTAGAGGTGGAGCTAGGTTCACCTGATGCTGAGGTTAAACCCTTAGATTTGAGCCAGAGCACTGAAGTCGTTGCCGAGCCTGCCCCAGAACCTGCCCCAGAACTTGAAACAGCGGTCGAAGCAGAGTCTTGGTCTGACCCACCAGGAACCATCAACCATGCCTACAGGCTTTTAGGACTAGAGCCAGAAGCAGCCTTAAAAGATGTCGAAGGCGTTTACTTTAAGCTTAAGGCCCAGGCACTGAAGCAGGGCGATCGCAGTCGAGTCGAGGCCTTGAAGCAGGCCTTTTACCAGCTCAAAGACCATATCGAACATCCGCCTGCCAAGCCTGAGCCAGTGTCCCAGGCAAACATCGCTACCGATGCAGAAACAGCGGCGCTCACCCCAGTTGAGCGGGTGCAATCGCTGCTAAAACATCAGCGACTCTCGGCCCAGGTCGCTATTCAGGGCAAGCAGCTACAGATTTCCTGGCCGGCAGTTCGAGTCGTTAACCCCGAAGATGCCGCCCACCAAATTCATGCCCTGCTGCTGAGCCAAGACTTAGCCGCCCTGGGGCTAAGGGATGTAGAAACTCTGGTTATCTCGAGTTTGAGCCGCGACCAGGCGGTGGTATGGCAGCAGGTTCTACCGCTTCAGGTCAGGGCTAAGGCCCAGCGGTAACCTGAGTTGCGGTCAAACTAGCTCTCCGGGTCAGGGCGATCGCGGCGATATTCCGCCTGCTGCTGAATCAGCTTGGCCACCAACCCCGTCCAGCCGGTTTGGTGGCTGGCCCCCAGCCCGGCCCCGTTGTCGCCGTGGAAGTATTCGTAAAACAGCACGTAGTCGCGCCAGTAGGAATCGTGATAGCGATCGCTGCCGCCGTTGACGGGGCGTTGGCCTGCTTCACCGGGCTCAAAGATGGCCATGAGTCGCTGAGATAGCTCATTGGCAACCTGCCATAGATTCATCCACTGCCCAGAGCCGGTGGGGCACTCGACCTGATAGCTGTCGCCTAGATAGTGGTGAAACTTTTGCAGCGACTCAATAATCAAATAGTTAACCGGAAACCAGATTGGCCCCCGCCAGTTGGAGTTGCCACCAAATAGACCGCTGCTCGACTCGGCTGGTTCATAGTCGACTCGATATTCCTGCCCGTTAGCATAGAACTGGTAGGGATGCTCAGCGTGGTATTTAGAAATCGAGCGAATGCCGTAGGGGCTCAAAAACTCTGCTTCATCCAGCAGTTTTTCGAGCAGACGACGCAGTTTGTCCTGAGGTTCTGAATGACCCATAGTGGCGTAACAAATCGCCAACATGCGGCGTTCTTCCATCCCGACGGTTTCCATGCAGGCGATGTTGCGCTTGAGGTCAGGGCGATTTTGAATGAACCACTCAACCCGTGCTTCAAAGGTAGGCACCCTTTTGAGCAGGTCTGGGTCGAGGGTCATGACGGCAAATAGGGGAATTAGCCCCACCAGCGAGCGAATTTTTAATCGTACCCGCTCGCCCTGGGGCAGGTGCAGCACGTCGTAAAAAAAGCCGTCGCTGTCGTCCCAAAGCTGGATTTTATCGTCGCCGATGTGGTTCATGGCATCGGCGATGTAGATAAAGTGCTCAAAAAATTTGGTGGCCATATCCTCGTAAACGGGGTTCTCGCGGGCCAGCTCCAGGGCAATTTCTAGCATGTTGAGGCAGTACATGGCCATCCAACTGGTGCTGTCAGCCTGCTCCAGCGTTCCCCCCGTGGGTAGTTCGGCGCTGCGGTCAAAGACGCCAATGTTGTCGAGGCCCAAAAAACCGCCTTCAAAAACGTTTTTGCCCTCCATGTCCTTGCGGTTGACCCACCAGGTAAAGTTGAGCAGCAGCTTTTGAAAAACCCGCTCCAAAAACATGCGATCGCCCTGGCCGGTCTGCTTTTGCTCAATTTTATAAACTCGCCAGGTGGCCCAGGCGTGGACGGGCGGGTTGACATCGCCAAAGGCCCACTCATAGGCAGGAATCTGCCCATTGGGGTGCATGTACCACTCGCGGGTCATGATATCGAGTTGATGCTTGGCAAAGTCTAAATCGACCAGGGCCAGGGGCAGGCAATGAAAGGCCAGATCCCAGGCGGCAAACCAGGGATACTCCCACGTGTCGGGCATCGAAATAATGTCGGCGGCATCCAGATGCCACCACTGCTGATTGCGTCCCTGCTGGTGGCCCTCGGGCGGCGGCGGCATCGTTGGGTCGCCCCGGAGCCAGTCTTTAACCGGGTAGCGGTAAACCTGTTTACTCCACAGCATGCCTGCAAAGGCCTGCCGCTGAATGGCGCGCTGATCGGGGCTCAACTCAAACGGTGTCAGGGCGGCGTAAAAGGCGTCGGCCTCCTCTCGACGGGTCTGGAGCAGGTCGTCAAACTCTGGGCCAAAGGGAGATGCCGATTTTTTCTGGTTGGTCAGCCGCAGCTGCACCGTTTGCCGCTGACCCGGTTCTAGGGTGATGTGGTAGTGGGCTGAAACTTTGGTGCCTATTTCATCGGGGTTGATGGCCTCTGTTTGGCCATGAATAACCGCGCTGTGGATGCTGTCTTTGACGTAGGGCGACGGATTTTTGGCCCCAAAAACGGTCGCATAGTTGGTTTCATTTTCGGTAAACAGCAGAGCCTCTGCGGCTTGGCAATAGAGCCAGTAGCGGCCCAAAACGGGGTGAGATACCTCAACTACAGCGTCCTGCTTAGGGACGAGAGGTTCTTTGCTTCTAGACAACCCCGGCTTTTGGCTCCCTCGCTCCCAGTCCCAGGTGTTGCGACACCACAGGGTGGGTAGCAGGTGCAGCGTAGCTGAGTCGGGGCCGCGATTGACGGCCTCTATGGCGATCAAAATATCTTCGGGGCCAGCCTTGGCATACTCCACAAACACATCAAAGTAGCAGCTTTCGTCAAATACACCCGTATCGAGCAGCTCGTACTCGGTCTGGTCGTACCCGCGCCGCTGATTTTCGGCCACCAGGTCGGTGTAGGGGTACTCGGCCTGGGGATACTTGTAGAGAAACTTGAGGTAGCTGTGGGTGGGGGTGCTGTCGAGGTAAAAATACTGTTCTTTGACGTCTTCGCCGTGGTTGCCCTGGTTGCCAGTCAGACCAAACAGCCGCTCTTTGAGGATCGGATCGCGACCGTTCCAAAGGGCCAGGGCAAAGCACAACAACTGTTGGTCGTCGCAAATGCCGCCGAGGCCGTCTTCGCCCCAGCGGTAGGCCCGCGCGTGAGACTGCTGATGCGAAAAATACTCCCAGGCTGAGCCGGTCGCGCTGTAGTCTTCGCGCACAGTACCCCACTGGCGATCGCTCAGGTACGGCCCCCACTTTTTCCAGGGCGTTTGGGACTGCTGGGCCGCTTGCAGGCGATTGTTTTCTGGGGTCATGGGGCTGAGAAAAAGGGTGGTCTTCTACAGCATGAGCCCTCAGGCTGAAAATGGCTTGAGATTGACCTAATAGTTTTGGCGCAGTCGGTCTCGGGTCCGGCCACTGAGGTGCTCGGTAACGAGGTCGCGGTCGCGGGGAGTCAGGTTACTGATGCGCTGCTGGGCCTGATTGAGCCGCTGATTATCCGACAGACGATTGATTAGATCGGCTTCGTAGGATCGCTGTCGGGGACTAAGGCGCGACTTTCCCATAGGTAGGTACTCTGGCAGAAAGCGATGAAGGAACGTGCTCTTAGTCTAAATTCAAACTGGGTTTCTGGGAAAGTAGTCGCGCTTTGCAAAGGAATTGTTACCTGGGCGGCTGAGCCAGGGCTGGCCCTACCCTGAGCCGCTAAGTCGCCGCCCAATTGGGTTGAATGCGATCGCTAAATGCCGGTGTTCAGGGCTTCAACCAGTTTGTCTAGATAGAGCATCATCAGGTTGCTCTGATCACCCGGCAAATTAGCGCGGACTTCTTCTTTCAGGAGTCGGTAGGCGGCCACGCAGGCGCTCTGGCGGTTGAAGGAGCGCATGATGTTCTGCATCCAGACCAGATATTCTTCCATAAAGCTGGCTTCGTCGTTGAGCAGAATGCCTTTGGAGACGTACTCTAGGGTAAAAAGCATGTCGCGCTGGCACTGCTGGGCATGCTCTTGCACCACCTGGCGATGGGGGGTCTGCATTAGCCGCCGCAGGGCGTTGAGCACCAGCGTTTTGCCGTTATCTCTAACGTAGCTGTAGAGGCTCATGCGGGTTTGAAAGGCCTCCATCATTTGGTCGAAGGGGCGTAGCTCTAGATCGCTGAGGTAGCGACCGTCGGCTTCACGAACAGAGGCGAGCAAGGTGTTGTTCATAGCAGCTAAGGGCGCGATCGCGCGGCCTGGATAGGGTCTCCCCCAAGGTACCCAGGGGATTTGGCGTGACGCGTTATACCGAAATAATTCTTCGCACTGAGGCGATCGCCCGCCAAGGGGAGCTTGGCTTGGCCTTAAAACGCCTCTTAAAACGCCTCTTAAGACGCCATAACTGGGTCTACCTGATTGGCCCAGCCGAGATCTTGGGCCTGCTGCTGGGCCAGGTGAGGAATATCCTGGGCAACAAAGTGCTGGTGGAGAATTTGCACGCTGAGCAAGTGGTTGATCACCGCATCGAGCTGCACCCGTTCGGCTACCGGAGTGGCTTCGTTGCGGTGGCGGTGCAGCAGGGTTTGCACGGCATCGTAGTCGAGCAGGGCAGCAGACTCAACCGCCGCCTGGTTGAGAAAGGTATCGGCCAGGTTTTGCAGGGCTTGCTGCTTTACCACATCGGTATGGGAGGGTGGGGCCATAAAGGCAAATTTTTGCCGCTTGTAGAGGGTTTCGGGCAGTAGCTCGCGCATGGTTTCGCGCAGAATGTATTTATCTTGGTAGCCGCGAAAGCGCAGGCTGGGCGGTAGGGTGACGGCGAACTCAACCAGGGGATGGTCGAGGAAGGCGGGACGCGCTTCCAAAGAGTTGGCCATATCGACGCGATCGCCCGCCCAGCCCAGCACCTGCGACTCAAACTGGGTCTTGATCCATACGTACTGGGCTTTGTCGAGGGGGTGGCGATCGCGCAGCTGTTTTTCGTCTAAGGCGGCGGCGATCGCGGCCCCCGGAGAGTAGCCTGCCAGCACCTCGCGATGGTGGGGGTGCAGCAGCCCCGGCACCCGCTCAGCTGAACTCAGCCACGACTGTAGGCAGCTGGGCGTGAACCCAACCACCGCATTTAAGGCCTCATCTTCTAAGGGATTTTCGGCCAGCAGGTTGCCCTTAAAGAGTTTGTTGCTCTCCGCCAGCCAGGCCTCTAAATCGGCCCGTTCTTCGGCGCTGGCGTGGGCCATGCCGTGGCGAATCATGTCTAGCCTCAGCTGGGGGTAGCCCGCAAACAGCTCATCGGAACCTTCTCCGGTGACTACTACTTTGTAGCCCGCTGCATTCACGTGCTCGCTCATCAGCAACTTGGCCACGGTAAACGTGTTGTAGATGCTGCGCTCGGTGTGCCAGAGGGTGCGGGCAAAGTGGTCGTAGAGCTGAGTACCGTTGACGGTGAGAATGTCTTGGTCGGCCCCCACGGCGGCGGCCATCTCGCGGGCGATCGCGGTTTCGTCGTAATCGCTGTCGTCAAAGCCAATGGTGAATGCTTTAACCGGCGACTGCTGGCAGGCGGCGGCCACCCCCAAAATGGTGCAGGAGTCGATGCCCCCCGACAGGTAGCAGGCCACTGGCACATCGGCCTCCAGCCGCAGCTGAATGGCCTCTACAAACCGCTCTCGCAGCTCCTCCATATAGTCTTCGTCGCTGCGCTGAGACCGGGTCCCTAACAGCGGAAAATCTAAATCCCAGTACTGCTCTTTGTGCAGCGTGAGCTGGCCGTTGTGGCGCTGCACCACCACCTTTTGCCCTGGTTCCACCGCATAAATGCCCTCAAAACCGGTAGTGCCCGGCACCATAGTCTGCATCAGCTGGTGATACAGCCCCTCCGGTGAAAACCGCCGCTGCACTGCCGGATGCGCCATTACCACTTTGATCTCAGAGCCAAACACCAGGCCTTCGGGGGTAAGGCTATAGAACAGAGGCTTAACGCCAAAGCGATCGCGCACCAGCGTTAGCCTGTCCTGCTGGCGTTCGTAGACGGCAAAGGCAAACTCGCCGCGCAGGTGGGGCAGTGCGCCGTCGAGGCCAAAGCGATCGGTTAGGTGCAGCACCAGCTCGGTGTCGCTCTTGGTGCGAAAGGTATAGCCCCGCGAGGTAAGGTCGGCCCGCAGCCGCTTGTAGTCGTAAAACTCGCCGTTGTGGGCAATTAAAAATTGCCCATCTGCCGAACGAAAGGGCTGCCGGCCACGCTCTGGATTCAAATCAATAATTGACAGGCGAGCGTGGGTAAAGCCGACTCCGCGCCCCTCCACGCTGTCGCAGCCAAAGCCATCTGGCCCTCGGTGGTACTGAATGGCCGCCATGCCCCTCAAAATTTTTGGATCAACAGGATGGGCCGGGTCTGCGTACATGACGCCGCCAATACCGCACATAGTGATTATCCTCCGGGGTTAAGTGGTCATCCTAGAAGCCTGGGCACCAGCAGCGGGGCTTTTTTTAGTAAAACTCAAGGGTTCTCTTGGGCGTTGCTCCGGCCCTTCGACTTCGCTCCGGCACTTTGACTCCGCTCCGGCCCCTCGACTTCGTTCCGGCCCTTCGACTTCGCTCCGGCCCTTCGACTTCGTTCCGGCCCTTCGACTTCGCTCCGGCCCTTCGACTTCGCTCCGGCCCTTCGACTTCGTTCCGGCCCTTCGACTTCGCTCCGGCCCTTCGACTTCGCTCAGGGACCAGGGGGCGTTCCCTGAGCGAAGTCGAAGGGAAACGCCCCAGGACGAGAAAATAGCGCTAAAGCCCGTCGAGATTTGCATCATCCGCTGCTTTTCTAAACTCAAGCGGGGAATAATCGTATGATCCGCAACAAACTGATATTTAGATTTCGTTAACAATTGATTCAGCTCTGTGCACGGTATACACCTCACTTAAATCCAGCGTTACTATGACCTTTTCCATTGTCGCTTGGGATCCACAAACAGGAATGACCGGAGTGGCGGTGGCCACCAAGCACCTGGCGGTGGGGGCGCTGGTGCCCCACGCGCGGGCGGGGGTGGGCGCGATCGCCACCCAGGCCCAGACCAACCCGCTGCTGGGCATCTGGGGGCTTGAGCTACTAGAGCGGCGGCAGGCCACCGAAAGCCCTTTTAGCGAGGCCTCTGCTGAGGTCGTGCTGGAATGGCTGCTGGAAAATGACTGCGATCGCGACCAGCGTCAGGTGCATTTAGTTGACCACACCGGCCACACCGCTGCCTGGACGGGCTGCGACTGCACCGGCTGGGCGGGGCACCGCACGTTTACCAATCTCTCAGTAGCCGGGAATATGCTGGTGGGGCCAGAGGTACTAGAGGCGATGGCCGAGGCATTTCATCATGGCGAAGGGGGCGACTTGAGCGATCGCCTGCTGCTGGCCCTAGAAGCGGGCGATGCTGCCGGGGGCGACAAGCGCGGTCGCCAGTCTGCTGCCCTCTATGTAATGCACCACACGCCCTACCCCCACCTCGATCTGCGCGTCGACCACCACCACGACCCGATCGCGATGCTGCGATCGCTGTACACCGAGGCCCACCAAGATTACTACCAATCGTTCCGCCAGAGCATGCCTAGTTATCTTGCCGTCCGCCAGCAAGATAAGGCTGTTGGGTTGCCTAAGGCAGTCTAGCTGTAGTCGGTTTTAAGAGTACTCCCACAAATAAAACATCCATTTGCTAGGCGGGCTGTGGGGTGATTTCAAAGAACCACTTCTCTAAGCTAGGTAAAAGAGGCCTGGGCCGCCCGTTTCACCTGTTGAAAGACCTCAACAATTCTGGTTTGGCTAGCCCTTCAGTGGTTGACCATTTGCTGCTCTGCCGCAGCACCATCTCGTCGGGCGATCGCCTCATAAATCTGGCGCTGCTCAATGTCGATATCGAGCAGCTGGTCCAACCCCTTTAGGGATTGTGCGGTCTCTGTTGGGCAACGTTCGATGGCCATTCTCTGAGCCATTCTCAAGGCGCAGTACCGCCAACTGTCATAGAGTTTTCTGCACCACTAAGGGCCAGCCGTGTGAGGGGGTTGTCTCTGCCGCTGAGAAAGCTGGTTTCAATGTCAGCCGCTGGTAGGGGTTTAGAAAATAGATAGCCTTGCCCCAGTTCACAGTTGAGCTGTTGCAGTCGCGCCAGTTGGGGCTGGGTCTCGATGCCTTCGGCGGTGACGGTCAAGCCTAGCTGCTGGCCCAGGGTAATAATGGTGTCGACGACCTTGTATTTAGACGTTAAGACTTGAACTTGGCTGGTAAACGACCGATCGATTTTGAGGTCGTTCACCGAAAACCGGTGCAGATAGCCCAGCGATGAATAGCCGGTACCAAAGTCGTCGATACTGATCTGAATCTGCCGCGATCGCAGGGCCTCCACCAGGGCAATGGCGGTTTCGGCATTGTCCATAATGGCGCTTTCGGTAATTTCCAGCTTGAGTCGGGCGGGATTAATGCCAATAGCGGCCAGAATCTGGTCAATATCGTCGAGCAGAGTGGGGCAGGCAAACTGCCGCACCGACAGGTTGACGCTCATGGTCAGATCGCTCCAGCCCTTCTGCTGCCAGCGGTGCAGCTGTTGACAGGCCTGCTTGAGAATGAGCAGGCCCACTGGCACCACCAGACCAGTGGTTTCCATCAGAGGAATAAACTCGCCGGGGGCGACCAGGCCACGGCTGGGGTGCTGCCAGCGCACCAGGGCCTCTAGACCGACAATTCTAAGGGTTTTGAGGTGGACAATGGGCTGGTAGTACACCACAAATTCCTGGCGATCGAGGGCCAGCTTGAGATCATTTTCGAGGGCCAGGCGATCCACCATAGTTTGGTGCATTTGCGGATCAAAAAATTGATAGCTACCGGCCCCCTGCTGCTTGGCTCGGTACATGGCAATGCCAGCATCCTGAAGGAATTGATCGGGGCAGGAGTAGTCGCCGTGGCCTAGGACAACTCCCAGACAGGCGGTGATAAAAATATCCAGCCCTGACACGGTAAAGGAGGCCTTGAAGCTGTCTAAAATAGTCTGGATCAGCAACCTGATGCGCTGTATATCGCTGGTCTGACGCAGCAAAATACAGAACTCGTTGCCCCCCAGACAGGCCAGCAGACTGTTGCTGGGCACCAGCTGCTGGAGCCGCTCTGCGATCGCCTTGAGCAGCTGGTTACTCAGGGTATAGCCAAAGGAGCCGTTGATCAGCTTGAACTGGTCGCAGTCCAAATAAATCACCGCAAAGGCCGACTGTTCGGTCTGAATCAGCTCAGCCAGGGCCTGAATCAGGGCGGCCCGGCTGGGCAGCTGGGTGAGGGCATCTTGGGTGATGATCGCCTGGAGTTGGGCCGTGCGCTCTAGCACCTTGGCTTCGAGCTGGGCATTAAAGGTTTCGAGCTGCCGATACTGCTCCCGCAGCAGCAGCATCGATCGCACCCTGGCGATTAGCTCTAGCCGGTTGATCGGCTTGCTGATAAAGTCGTTGGCACCGGCGCTGAAGCAGCGAGCGAGATCCTGTTTTTCGCTCAGGGCCGTCACCATAATCACCGGCAGGGTGGCCCAGGTGGGCGAAGCCTTGATCCGGCGGCAGATCTCAAAGCCGTCGAGGCCAGGCATCATCACATCGAGCAAAATCAGGTCGGGTTCCAGGGCGTCGAGGGCAGCGATCGCCGCTTCCCCCGTGCTGGTGTAGTGCAGCTGGTAACCCTGGGCGTCGAGCAGGGCCTCGATGACATCAAAGTTATTGGGGTCGTCGTCAACGATCAATATAGAGGCGGATGGCATAGGTTTGCGGGTGAGCTAAGGGATGGATGGCGCAAAGGGGTTGATCAGGTGCTGAATGGCGGCGGCCAGCTGCTTCAGCTTAAGCGGTTTGCCCTGGTGCTGGTTCGCCCCGGCCGCCAGGCAGCGATCGCCATCGCTTGCCAGCCCAGTGAGCGCAATGATTGGGCGATTGGCCAGGTGCGGATCGTCGCGGATGCGGCGAATCGTCTCCAGGCCATCTCCCCCCGGCAGCGGCATATCGATCACGATCAAATCGGGATTTTCGGCCTGGGCCAGAGCTATGGCCGCTTCGCCCCGACGGGCCACCAGCAGGCGGAAACCCTTAGCAGTTAGGTAATTGACCACGGTGCTGATCGTGGCCTCCTGGTCGCCCGCCAGCAGAATCAGGGGCAATGGCTGGGGCAGGGCAGCGGTCGGGGGAATATCGGTGAGCGCAGCGGCATGCTGGTCGGCTGGTCGTAGCCCTGACCCCAGGTCGTAAGGCAGGTCGACGGTAAAACAGCTGCCGACACCAACCTCACTGGTTAACCCCACCTGGCCCCCGTGCAGCTCGGTAATCTGCTTCACCAGGGTGAGGCCCAGTCCCGTGCCCTGGTACTGGCGGTTGAGGGCGCTGTCGATTTGAATGAAGGGTTGAAACAGCTTTTGCCGATCGTCGGGGGCGATACCAATGCCCGTATCTCTAATGGCAAAGCGCAGCATAGCCTGGGTTTCGTCGCCTACTTGACGAAACTCTGGCGTGACCATAAGGCTAACGCGGCCCCCCTCGGGGGTAAATTTGACCGCGTTGGTGAGCAGGTTGATCAAAATCTGGCGCACGCGGCGCTCATCGATCACCAGGTCAGGCAGGTTGGGGAGAATGCAATTTAGGAGCTGAATGCGTTTTTTGTAGGCCTGCTGCTGCACAAAGGTGAGGCTCGACTGGCACAGGGGCGCGATCGCCGTGGGGGTTAGGTGTAGGGTAATCTGGCCCGACTCAATTTTGGCCACATCGAGAATGTCGTTGATCAGCGCCAGCAGGTGGGAGGCGCTGGTCTCAATGGTGGTGAGGGCCTTGAGCTGGCGGTCGTTGATAGCGCCAAACACCTGCTCTTGTAGCCCCTCGGTCATGCCCAATATGGCATTGAGCGGAGTGCGCAATTCATGGCTCATGTTGGCGAGAAACTCGTCCTTGAGGCGGGTGGCACGGAGTAGCTCGGCGTTAGTTTGTCGCAGTCTTTCCTCGGCACATTTGCGATCGGTGATATCCGCCAGGTAGCCAATGACTTCTTGGGGCTGGCCGCCGGTATCGTAGACAACTTGGGCCTCATCCTGCACCCACAGGTAATGGCCATCTCGGTGCCGAAAGCGATACTCTAGGGCGTAGGAGCCGCGCTCGACAATGGCAGAAATGTCGGCCCAAACGCTGTCAGACTCGTCAGGATGGAAGTACTCGCGCCAGTCGGTAAAGTTGGCGATAAACGCCTCTGACTCATAGCCCAAGATATTGACTAGGTTTTGGCTGATAAACGTTGGTTTGTAGCGGCCGGTGAATTCAATGCTGTAGATAACAGCGGGGCTAGAGTCGAGCAAAAAGCCCAGGCGATCGCGCAGACGCTGGTTTTCGGCTTCCACCCGTTGGCGATCGCTGACATCGCGAAAAATGCCCTGTACCACTCGGGTCGCCCCCAGGGTGATCGTCGTTGCGGTAATATCGACCGGAATCTGTCGGCCATCGGCGCGTAGAATAGGGAGGTTTAAGGCATGAAAATGGGAGCGATCAATAGACTCCTGAAAGAGGTCGATCAGTTCTGCCCGCTGTTCTGGCGGATGTAGTTGGGATTGGTGCATTTGGGTCAGCTGATCACGGGAGTAGCCAAATAGCTCCTCCGTCCGGCGGTTTACCTCCAGAATATGGCCCTCCATATCGGCCACCAGAATGGCATCACTGGCCCCCTCCATCAGGCCCCGATAGCGCACCTCTCGCTCCTTCAGGGCTGCGGTGCGCTCGGCCACCTGCCGCTCTAACGATTGGTTGAGTTCCTGGAGCTGACGTTCGGCCCGGTCGCGTTCCCAAAGGGCCGCTTTCTGATCGCTAATGTCCCGCACCAGAGCCAGCACCTCATCGTCCCGATAGGGCACCACCCGCACTTCTTCAATATGTATTTTCTCTGCCGTAGACAGATCTTGCTCGTAAAACTGGATGGTTTGAGTGGCTAGGGCTTGGGTAATCGCATCGAGCCGCTGCTGGGCCGCAACCGGGGGTAACGATTCGCTTACATGGGTGCCGACCAACTCTGGCAGCTTGCCGACCACCCGAAACGTGGGGCTGGCACCAAACTCTAGGTAAATGCCATCTTTGCTCAACCGCGCCAGCAGATCGGGCAGGGCTTCGACCAGCGCCCGCTGGTGAGCCTCGCTCTGCTGGAGGGCTAGCTCGGCACGCTGACGTTTGGCTTCGTCGCGTTTACGCTCGCTAATGTCGCGAACTAAAAACAGTACCTCATCGTTGCCACACCGCACCGCCCGCAGTTCTTCATGCCGTAGGCGGCCGTCCACCAGCATCTGCTGCTCGTAGGTTTGCATCTCATGGGTGGCCAGGGCCTGGTGAATGGCCTGGAGCTGGAGCTCAGCCAGGTCGGCGGACAAAATTTCCGACACGTGGTGGCCGACCCGGCTCTGGGAGGGGACGACAAAATCTAAGGGATGATTTTGACTCAGCACTTCACGGTATCGGCCATCAGCTCCCATTCGGATCAGCAGATCGGGCATGACCGAGAGTATGGCCCAGCTTTGGGCCTCGCGCTGGGCCAGCAGACGCTCGGCCTGAAGCCGATCCTGGGCCGAGGCAATGGTCTGGGCCAGCACCTGCACCATCTGCTGGGTGTCGTCATCCCACCCGGTAGGTTGGCCCAGGGCGAGAAACCCCATGTAACCTACCACCCGAGTCTTTTGAATCAGGGGCACAGACAGCACCGACTCAACGTCAAACCCCTGCCAACTGGTGCGATCGGTGGCGCAGGCAGCGGGCAGCGCCCCGACCTGGGGCACGTTGACCACCTCCCGCCGCCGCAGCGCCGCCGTAGCCCAGGGAAAGGCCGCCATGGGAATGGCATCGGGCAGCTGGCACACCGAAGTGCAGTCGGGGCGGTGCCACTGGTGGGTAATTCGCATCGTGCCTTCCCCCAAAGTATCAGCGGCTAGAGTCACTACATGGCCCTGGTCAGCCTGAATATAGGCCCCAATTTGCCCCAGGGCGCGGGTTACCTCGGCGTCAAACTGGGCAGCCCTCACCTCCACAAAGCGATGGGCCACGGCCATCATTAGCTGGTTGATGTCGCGCTGGCGGGCTACGGTCAGCGCGGCCTGTTTGCGGTCGGTCACCTCCAGCACCACGCCAAACCATTGCACATCGCCGTTGGGCAGTTGCTCGGGCTGGCTGTGGACCTGGACCCACTTTGTCTTGCCCGAGGGGGTGACGATGCGCCCTTCGTGGTGCATGGGGGTGAGGGTGGCCGCACTGTGGGCAATGGCCGCACCGACCCCTGGCCTGTCTTCTGGGAGCAATAGGGCGGCGATGGCGCTAAAATCGGCCAGGGCAATTTCAGCGGAAACTTCGAAAAGGCTGGCTCCGGTGCTGCTTAAGTAGGTTAGCGATCGCTCGCCATTGACCCGCAAAACAGCCGTAAATAGGGTACCCGGCTGGGTCTCGACCAGCTTTTGAAACCGGGCCTCGCTTAGCTGCAAAGCCCGGTCGGCCTGCTGGCGATCGCGCCGATTTTGGGCTTCTCTCAACTCCCGACGCACGACCTCTGGCAGGCGAGCCAGGTTGTCTTTCATGATGTAGTCTTGGGCACCGGCCTTCATTAGGGCCACGGCCTGCTGTTCGCCAAGGATGCCAGAAACGACAATAAAGGGCACATCTAGCCCCTGGTCGCGCACGATGGCCAGCGCCGCTGGGGCATCGAACCCAGGCAGGTTGTGGTCAGAAATAATCGCGTCCCAGCGGCGAGCCGAGAGCATGTGGCCCAGAGCGGCGGTGGTTTGCACCCGTTCCCAGCTCACCGCTAGGCCATCTCTCCGCAGCGTCTCAACGGTCAGTAAAGCGTCGTCTTCGCTATCTTCAACGATCAGAATGGTTAAAACTTCAGCCATCTTGTCTCTACAACGCTCGAAGACAAATCCACCTGGGCCGTAAACGGGTTACCCACGCCTGGATATAGAGTACCCGTCTCCAGCCCACAACCCTTGTGAGTCAGTGAAATTGGGGCGATGGGCTGCGGCTATGGTCTTACAAGCGACGGACAAGACTGTGGGCCTCAATGGCATTGGCGCTGAGGGGTTGACTAAACAGATACCCCTGCCCCAGTTGACAGCCCAGGTGTTGCAGGTGATCAAGCTGTTGGCGAGTCTCGATGCCCTCGGCTACAACCGTTAACCCAAGCTGGTCGCCCAGCGAAATAATAGTGCTGACAATTTTGAAATTGCGCTGGCTCTCGTGCATTTGGCTGACAAACGAGCGATCGATTTTTAGGTCACTCAAGGGAAAGCGGTGGAGTGAACTCAGGGAGGAATACCCGGTACCAAAGTCATCGACGCTGATGTGGATTTGACGCGATCGCAGCTGGGTCATGATGCCGATCGCCGTCTCGGCGTTTTCGAGCAGGGCACTTTCAGTAATTTCTAGCTTGAGGTAGGCGGGGTCAACGCCTGTTTTGGCTAAAACCTGGTCGATATCGGCCAGCAGGGTGGGCGAGGCAAACTGGCGCACCGACAGGTTGACGCTCATGGTGAGGTCGGTGTGCCCCTGCTGGTGCCAGGCCAGCAGTTGCTCGCAGGCCTGCTGCAAGATCGCAATGCCCAGGGGCACAATCAGCCCAGTTTCTTCCATGCAGGGAATAAAGTCGTTGGGTGACACTAGGCCCCGACTAGGATGCTGCCAGCGCACCAGAGCTTCAAACCCACACAGGGCTTCGGTGTGCAGATTGACGACGGGCTGGTAGTAGGCGACAAACTCTTGATGGTTGAGGGCACGCTGCAAGTCGGTCTCTAGGGTCAGGCGCTCTAGCATGGCCACCGACATCTGGCGATCGAAGATTTGGCAGCCGTTTTTGCCGCGCTGTTTGGCCTTGTACATGGCCGTGTCTGCATCTTGCAGGGGTTCTTCGGCCTGCTGATAGGCACTGTCACCCAGCGCAATGCCGATGCAGGCGGTCATAAAGATCTCGCAGTTACCCACCTCAAAGGAGCTGACAAAACTCTGAAGTACCGCTTGGATAAAAGGCTCAAGCGCCCTCTCGCCATCGATCTGGTGTAGCAAAAAGCAAAATTCATCTTCCCCTACCCGCGCTAGCGTATCGCCGGGCCGCCGCAGCTGTTGCAAACGCCCAGCGATCGCCAAGAGCAGCTGATTGCCAACCCTATGGCCAAAGGCACTGTTGACGAGCTTGAACTGATCGCAGTCTAAATAGACCACCGCAAAGGCGAAGTAGTTAGCCCGCAGCATCTCGGCCAGTCGCTGGAGCAACAATGCGCGGCTAGAGAGCTGGGTCAGGCCATCTTGGGCGATCATCGCCTGAAGCTGGGCCGTGCGCTCTTGTACGGTCTTTTCAAGGCGACTATTAAAGTTAGCCAAAGCTTGATACTGCTGGCGGAGGCGAAGCATTGATCGCACCCTGGCATTTAACTCGAGACCGGTAACGGGTTTACTGATAAAATCATCGGCCCCGGCGGCAAAGCAGCGGGCTAAATCGGCCTTGCCGGTCAGCGAGGTCACCATAATAATGGGCAACGATTGCCACTGCGCCATTGCTTTAATTCGCTGGCAGACCTCTAGCCCGCTCATGCCCGGCATCATCACATCTAATAAAATTAGATCGGGCTGAAACAATTCTAGCAATCCAAGGGCGGCGGCCCCACTGGCCGCATAGTGCAGCTGATAGGTTTGAGTCTAGTTCCAACTTATTTTGTGTCGGCTTTCCTGGGCAACGGCCTTCTGCCATTTAACGAAGAGGCAATCAGCAGGTTGCGCACCCAGTTGTCGTGATAGCGGAAACCGTTGAGTTGTTCAAAGGGGC
>NZ_JADEXE010000266.1 GCF_015207265.1 Nodosilinea sp. LEGE 07298
CCCGCCAACCCATCCACCCACCTAAGGAATAATCAGCACTGGGCAGGGCGATAGGTTAATCACCCGCATGGTCACGCTTTCGTTCTGCACGTCTTCAATCAGGCCCACGCCTCGGCAGCCCATCACAATTAGATCGGCGTTGAGATCGTCGGCTACATCGCAGATGACAAAGGCGGGCTGCCCTTCTCGCTCCACCACGTCGGCCGCAATTGCCTGGGCAGAAAACAGGTCTTTGGCTTTGCCTAGCAGCTGCGCCACGGCCTCGGGCGACGACTGCCCGGCAGGCTGAGGGTTTTCGGGGGTACTAGGTTCAACCACCGACAGCAAAACCAGCCGACTCTGGTGCAGTTTGACCAGTTCCGCTACCTTGGGAGCCGCCTGCTGCGCCTCAGAACTCATGTCGATGGGAAATAAAACCGTCTTGAACATGGCGTATCGAAGGGAACTCACACTCCGGTAAAATGAGGGCGACCATACGTAAATATTACGACAGACACAGCCCCTGGGTTGAGCTGCATCACTCGCCTCAAATCTACCTTAGTCAAGGTTGAGGCCGCTGCCACCCGTGCGCTGCATAACGTAATAAATGCAGAGTCTTAACCCGTTTTAGGAGGTATTTTACAGTGACTAAAAAATCGGTGGCGAGCCTGTCGGCAGCTGACATTTCGGGTAAGCGGGTGCTGGTGCGCGCCGACTTCAACGTACCCCTCGACGACCAGGGTGCCATTACCGACGACACCCGCATTCGGGCCGCCCTGCCCACCATTCAAGATTTGACGGGCAAAGGGGCAAAGGTCATTTTGACTAGTCACTTTGGTCGTCCCAAGGGCCAGGTGGTCGACAGCATGCGCCTTACCCCCGTGGCCAAGCGCCTGGGCGAGCTGCTGGGCCAAGAGGTAATCAAGTGCGACGACTGTATTGGCGATGACGTGGCCAATGCCGTGGGTGCAATGGAAAATGGCCAGGTAGCCCTGCTCGAAAATGTGCGTTTTTATGCGGGTGAAGAAGCCAACGACCCCGAGTTTGCCAAGCAGCTGGCCGCCAACGCCGACCTGTACGTGAACGATGCCTTTGGCACCGCCCACCGCGCCCACGCCTCGACTGAGGGTGTGACCAAGTACCTTAGCCCCTCGGTGGCAGGCTACCTGATCGAGAAAGAGCTGCAGTACCTTCAGGCGGCAATCGAAAACCCCAAAAAGCCCCTGGCGGCCATTATTGGCGGCTCCAAAGTCTCCAGCAAAATCGGCGTGATCGAGACCCTGCTCGACAAGGTTGACAAGCTGCTGATCGGCGGCGGTATGATCTTCACCTTCTACAAGGCACGCGGCCTCAATGTGGGCAAGTCGCTGGTGGAAGAAGACAAGCTAGAGCTAGCCAAATCTCTAGAAGCCAAGGCCAAGGAAAAGGGCGTAGACCTGCTGCTGCCCACTGACGTGGTGCTGGCCGACAATTTTGCCCCTGATGCTAACGCCCAAACCGTCAGCGTTGAGGCGATTCCCGATGGCTGGATGGGGCTGGATATTGGCCCCGACTCAATCAAAGTATTCCAGGACGCGCTGAAGCAGTGCAAGTCGGTGATCTGGAATGGCCCCATGGGCGTGTTCGAGTTTGATAAGTTTGCGGCGGGCACCGAGGCGATCGCCCATACCCTAGCCGAACTCACCGATCAGGGCGTTACCACCATCATTGGCGGCGGCGACTCGGTGGCAGCGGTTGAAAAAGTGGGTGTGGCCGAGAAAATGAGCCACATTTCGACCGGCGGCGGCGCTAGTCTGGAACTGCTCGAAGGCAAAGAGCTGCCCGGCATCGCGGCCCTCGATGACGCCTAGGCCAGCAGCCTGATATTGCAGCAGTTGATTTAGTTAGCACACGTTGACAGGCGGAATCCTCTGGTAGAGGCATTGCACTCAGCCACCGGACCACCGCAACAGTGCGGACTCAAATTGAGGCTCAAGAGGGATGGAGGATCAATCCTCCATCCCTTTTTTTATGGACAGCGACCTGGGCCGATCGCCTAACGATCAGCCCGCTTTGAGGCCAGCAGGTGCAACGCTTGATAGGCATTACGCACCTCCTGCCACCCTCCGGGCAAAAGAATGAAGCTACTGGCGTAGGCACCGCCAAAAAGGGTCGCGCTTAGCACCAGGTATAGCCCAGCATTGGCGGGGAAGCCCAGCCACATCTCACCTGCTACCAGAAGACCGGCGGCGGCGAGCGACGCAACTGTGGGTCGCCATACTGCGCCAACAAAATCTCCCATCGTGAGGGGGGTTTTATGAAGACAGAATGCGATCGCAGGGTAGGTCAGCACCAGCGACGCCACGGTAACGCCCCAGGCCACCCCTAATGGCCCCCAGTAGGTGCCGATGGCGGCGGCGGCCACGACCACCGGCGTGTGTAGCGTGCTCCATCTCAGCTGGCGGTGGGTTTGCCCAGTCGACAGATAAATCCACTTCGTCACCCGGTAAAAGCCACTGACAAACACCGACAGCACCAGCACCCGAAAAATCGGGAACGAGTCAATCCACTGATCGCCCAGCAGCAGCAGCAGCAGCTGGTCCCCAGACACGCCTAAAAAGGCCAGAGCAGGCAAACAAAGGCCAAACATCAAAATCAAAATCTGTCGGCTTTGGCTGCGGTATTGGTTAACCTCACCGGCTGCTCGACTGAGGCTAGAAATCGCCACGTTGATCAGCGGCAAATACACCTGATTAAAGGGAAAGTAGGCCCAGTTATAAGCGACCGAGTAAAGGCCCAGGGCGCTGGCTCCATTGAAATAGCCCACCAGCACCCGATCCATTTCCATCCCCACCCGGTTGATCAGGTGAAAGCCACTCAGGTTCGCTCCGTAGGACAACATCTTGCCGGTATCGTGACGGGTCTCTTGGCTCAGCTGAACCAGGGTTTTGAACCCGGCAGGTCGCCAGCGACAGGCCACCCAATAACTCAAGCTCTGGGTCACCTGATAGGTCACCAGCTGTAACACCAAGGCCCAGTAGCTCCAGCCGCCCCTTGCGGCGACCAGCGCTACCCCTGCCCCTAAGGCCAGGCTCCCCACCTCAATCAGGGTGAGTATGCCAAAACGCATCTGCCTGGCCAACAGCGACTGGTGCTGAAACGACATGAACAGGCTGGCCATGCCCAGGGCCATGACTGGAATAATTAGAATGAGCCGGGGTTCCTGGTAGAACCAGGCGAAAGCAGGTGCCGACAGCAGCAGCCCGATCATCAGCAGGGTGTTAATGCCAAAGGAAAGCCAAAAGATGATGCTGGCCTGCTGGTGGTCTAGGTGCGATCGCTGCACCATGGCCGTCCCCAACCCCAGCGAGTTGACGCTTTCCACGAGGGCAAACCAGGGTAGAGCCATAGCCACCAGGCCAAAATCTGCCGGAGTGAGCAAGCGAGCCAAAATCGAGGTAGTGCCAATGCCAATCAGCAGCTTGAGCGGCTGCGAGCCAAAGGTAATTAGGCTCGATTGCAGCGATCGCTGCTGAAGATAAGCCTGCGAGGCACTAAAATTCAGGTCGTGAGAAGTTGGCTGCCGCTGACGTATAGCCATAACGATAAAATCGGGTTGCCTTAGGAAAACACATTAATTGAGCTGCCGTGCTCACCTGCCGCTAGCCTAGGCAACCGACGGTAGAGGTTGAGCCATCGGCACTTACTCCGTAGAGATTTGTCGCAGCTTAGTCCACTCCTCGTCAGTAACATTCTCATGGTGAGAGCGCTCCACATTCGCATCCTACAGACCGTAGTTTTCTCTCAAGATATTTTTGGCGGCCAGCAGCGCCGTCAGCAACAATTACTTCGTGGAGCGGTAGCAAGCCGTAGAGAATGTTCGCTAGATATGGCCGAAAGGCTGCGCCGCCGCTGTAAACCGGGATAACACTTGAAGGTCTGGTCGAAGCTGCCGCCATTTAGAGATATCCATGAACTAAAGCAGTCTTGTCATGCTGCCCTGACGATCACTGACCTGTAGTTAGTGCCCCAACTTAGAGAAGAAACCGGTTAGCAAACGAACGGTCTAATGGGTAATCTAATCTCTTCACGGCTGTCAAAATGCCTCCGGAGAAATACTGACTAGTTCACCATTCTCCTACAGATATTAAAGAAGTCAATGCAGAAACTGCTAGCGAACTCTAGATATTTTCATGGAAAATTTATGATTTCAATATGAGATCTTAATTAAGAATCAGGCCACTATTGTGTTCAAGAACGGTGGCCGGTCTCTGAAGATCGTCAACGAAACCAATTCCAAATCTAAAAGTGGCGTTTTACCGATGAAAAAACGCCGGATCCCGATTTGGACTTGGTAATGGCCCTTTGGAGCTAGAGTAGGTTAGGCCCAGATGCACCAGTCACCGGGTTGTGCGCACCAGTGGTTAACTGATTTGGCCGCGATACCAACTTTATCGACAAAATGTTTATCAAAGCGGTAGGCCGCACGAGCGCGATGCGGATCAGGCTAGATCCTGGCGGAGCAACCTTGGCTGAGTCAGTACCTTAAACGTCGGGCTGCGATCGCTCATACTCTAGGGGAGAAACATTGGATACATTCTCTACCTCGCGATCGCCTGAGCGATCGAGCACGTCAATGATCCAGGCTTCCTCAATCCAGGTTTTGCAAACAACCGCCAGGGGCAGGGCCAAAATCAGCCCTACAGGCCCAAAAAAGGTGGCAAAAAAGATTTGAGAAATTAGCGTAGCGGCAGGCAGCAGATCCACCTGCTTCTGCATCACCATGGGCGAAAACCAGTAGCTCTCCACATTTTGGATCAGTACGTAAAGCGCAATAACCGCTAGTGCTGTACCCGGTGACTGCAGTAGCGCCACAAACACCGGAAACACCGCGCTCAGAGTTGGCCCTAGGTTAGGAATAAAGTTAAACAACCCAGCCAGCACGGCGTGGGCAAAGGCGTAGGGTACCCCCAGCAGCACCAGACCCGTAAAGCTCAGGGTGGCCACAAAAATAGAGCTTAGGGCAACCCCGCCCAGCCAGAACATGAGAGACTTCTCGCACTTGTCTAGAATTTCGTCGGCGCGACGGCGGTAGCCCGACGGAAACAGCCGCAGCAGCAAGCGCCGATAAGCTGACGGGTTGGCCAACATCATCAGGGTAAGCACGACCAGCAGCAGCACCTGCAGCACAATGGCCACCGAACTCGAAAAGAAGGTCAAAAAGTTGCCAAATACTCTAGACCCGATAGACGCGACCTGGCGAAGCAAATCGGGCAAGCCCGGAATGAGTCTCAAGTCTTGCTCAGGAAACCAGTCGGGAGGGTTAGCTTGAAAGGTATCAAACCAAACGTTTAACTGTTCAAACCCCCTGGGGGTAAGCAGCAGCAGCTCTTGAAACTGGCTGACAAACAAAGGCAGCACCAGACCCAGAAAAATGATGCCGCCCAGCAGCACTAATGCCCCAGTCACTAGCACCGATCGCGGACGGGGCCAGCCATAGATCCTCGAAAAGAAACGCACCATGCTGTTGAGAGCAACGGTAATGACCACCGCCGCAAAAATCAGTAAGGCAATCTGGCGAAACTGCCACAAGATCACCAGGGCAATGCCCAGGGCGACCAGGTTAATCCAATCGGTTAGCTTCACGGCAATGGCACCTTATATATTTGATACCTGTGTGGCCAAATTGTAGCTAGGTATAGCGATAGAGAGTTCTAGTATCCCCACCCTGGCTGGTATGCTGGGAACTTATCATGTTTTTCCTGGGTGTTATGGTGAGCCCAACGTCAACTTCTCTGCGCGATCAGCAGCACCCGATGATTCGGGGCCTGGCCGATCGCATCGAAGCTACCTGGCAGCAGTACCTAGACCTGTCCCCATATCACCTGCCGGAGGATTTGGGCTATATCGAGGGTCGCTTGGAGGGTGAACGGCTCACCATTGAAAACCAGTGCTACCAAACTCCTCAGTTTCGCAAGCTCCACCTGGAGCTGGCGCGGGTGGGGGCAAATCTAGACATTCTGCACTGCGTCATGTTTCCCCGGCTTGAGTACAACCTGCCTATGTTTGGCTGTGATCTGGTCGGCGGGCGGGGGCAAATTAGCGCCGCCATTATCGATCTCTCGCCGGTAACCGGGACACTGCCCGAGGGCTACACGACAGCCCTCGATGCTTTACCAACCCAAAACTTTGCCGAAGAGCGCGACCTGCCCGGCTGGGGCACTATTTTTTCGCCCTACTGCCGATTTATTCGCCCCGCTAGCGCTGACGAAGAAACGGCCTTTGTCGACTTGATTGCTCAGTATTTAGCGCTGCACTGCCAGCAAGCGGTAGCGACCCCGGCTATTACAGACCAAACAGCGGTGGTAATGGCGGGTCAGCGTCACTACTGCGAGCAGCAGCAAAAGAATGACAAAACTCGACGCGTGCTCGAAAAAGCCTTTGGCGAAGCCTGGGCCGAGCGCTATATGACCACGGTGCTGTTTGACCTACCTGAAGCTTAGGTTAATTGGCGGACTTTCATCTGTCCAATGGTAGAGGGTTAATTAGAATAAGAATCTCTGTCGTACATACTCAGCGATCGCTATGACCGTCAGCTCTCCCGCCCCACTCAATACCCTCAGCCTAGATACAACGCCGGATCTAGCGGCTCCCCGGTTGGGCCGGTTGATTGTATTTACAGGCCCCAGCGGGGTGGGTAAAGGTACACTGCTGCGATCGCTGCGCCACCGCTACCCCATGCTCAAGCTGTCGGTATCGGCCACTACCCGATCGCCCCGACCGGGCGAAGTTGATGGCCAAGACTACTTCTTTGTCAGCCGTGAAGCCTTTCTAGAAATGGTGGAGCGGGGCGAACTGCTGGAGTGGGCCGAGTTTGCGGGCAACTTCTACGGCACCCCCAAGACCCCGGTCATGCAGGCGATCGAAGCCGGTCACTGGGTAATTTTGGAGATTGAGCTAGAGGGGGCTCGCCAGGTGCGCGAAACCTTCCCCAATGCCCTTCAGCTGTTTGTGCTGCCCCCCTCTATTGAAGAGCTAGAAAGCCGCATTCGCCTGCGCGGTAAGGATGCCGACGAGGCCATTGCGCGACGACTCCAGCGCGCCCAGGTAGAGATTGACGCCGCTTCAGAGTTTGACGAGCAAATTGTTAACGATGACCTGGAGGTCGCCCTTCAGCAGCTCGAAAACGCTATTTTTAAGGACTAGAGCCACAACAAAATGGCGCTGCGCTCAGCTAACGCAGGCTAGGGCTACCTGCCAGTCTGTGCCCTGTTTGTAGGTGCGCAGGGCCTGGCATTTGGCCAAAAACTTAGGTAGCCCTTTGGGTTCTCCCAGGCGTTTGAGAACCTGGCTGAGTGACTCTTGATGGGTATGGGCAAAGTGCAGGCTGAGTACAGAAAGGGGAATCGAACCACCAGACTGCTGCGAAGACAGACTCCACAACAGCTTGATGAGAGCTTGTTCTAAGCTCTTGGTGTCATCAATAGATTGGCCTGTAGCGGCCGCCAAAGGCTGATCAGCCACAGCCTCGGGCCAATGCGTCGCACTGGTTGGGCGGTCTTCAGGAGTGGCTAGTCGCACCTCAATTTGCCCCCCGTCGACCAGAGGAAAGAGTTCAAAGGTGTCGTGGGCTTCTAGAAACTGCTTTAGGTTTCTATAGTCGGCATAGGTTTGCAGGGCTTGACTGGCTGAGATTTGGTTGCGATCGCGAAAGAGCGTACCCAATCGCCCCAGCGTAATCGGCTGCCCTGGATTAGCCTGCTGCTCTTCCAAAATCAACTTTTTTAGCGATCGCTCCATCTGTACCAAAGACGGCACCCCAACCGTGGTTGAGTCAGTGGCACCACGAATGACTTGCCTCTTTTGCGTGCCAATATTTAGAACGGCAAAGTTATTACCACGGCCACTAACGCGATAGGGAGTGATACCGAGGCTGAGGAGAGCATGACCCAGATGCAGCAAATCTGAATCTGTAGAGCAGATAAACACCTCGCGAATCGATGGGTTGCGGAGGGAGATTAAAAAGGCGTCTAACGACATCTTGATATCGGCACTGTTTTTGCCGGAGGGGACGTGTACCATTTGATATCCCCTGCGGTAAAGGGCCTGATCGCGATCGCCGAGTTTACGCCAGTTGCCGAAGGCTAGCCGGTAGCGAATCGGATATTGCCCAATCTTCTGCAACGCATCTTCCAGTGCTTCAGGCAGGCTCATATTTTCAGCATCCACCAATAAAAGCCCTGATTCAGCAAAATTGGCAGACTCGGTAGTACCTCCCCGCGCCTGAGTCGGCTCGGCCTGAGCCTGAGGGAGATGGCTATCGGACTGAATTGATCTAGCGGCAAGTGTTTGAACCCGCTGCAAAATTGTTTGATGAGGTTTGGAACCTTGAAAAGCTGGAGTAAAGAACTGTTCGAGAATGTGCTCAACCGCCTTGATTAAGGCTGGAAGATCAGCCTGTTTTGCCAGCAGGGCCGTAATTTTATGAATCTGCGCTTCGTTCGAATTGGCAAGCAGCCATTTTCGACCCGACTCGCTCAAAATGTGAGGATGTTGATGTTGAGCCACCATCAGCGCTGTGTGAAGCAGTTGACCAACCGCTTCACACAGGTCTAGGTTAGGCAACTCGGGGGAACGAGTCATGCTGATCGCTAGCTGTTAAACGCTACATCCACTACAACGGCTGAAATTCTTGGCGAATGGCTTCTACCCGCTGGCGGTTGACGCCCAGGTCAGACTTGCCCATCCGCGAGGCCGATCGGACCTGAATCGCCGATTCGGCTGGGTCGAGGTAAAACTCTACATCGTCTACAAAGCCCATCAGCTTGCTGGCGAACTCGGCATAGAGGTAGTTGTCGGTCGATTCGATCACGGTGGTGCGAGGCATGGCTTTGACCACGGTCGCCAGCTTAGCCATCGCCTCGGCTGGGTCACCACTAAAGGCCAACGGCGCGATCGCGTGCTCGGCATCGGTGTTGCCCTGACTGATGACGCAGTTGGGGGAATCAGGGCAGGGGGTCAGCTTGCCCTCCTTAACGCCCAGGTTGGTAGGGCGATCGCCCGCCATATTGCCAATAAAGGGTAGTGCGCCCATGGGACTAGTATCCAAAGAAACAGCAGCGCTGGGGCTAGCATGGCCCAGCAACGTTAGCATAACCAGAGCAACCCCAAACACAAGGCGAAAACCTGATCTCAGCATGACGAACGTTCAAATCCTTAGGTGGCTCTCTTGTAGGATAAAGCAGATGAGTTAGCTCCGAACCCCACCCCCCTGCCAGAGGTTAACC